>JAAVBS010000011.1 GCA_014802725.1 bacterium | reverse complement strand
TCGACTTGCATGTATTAAGCCTGCCGCTAGCGTTCATCCTGAGCCAGGATCAAACTCTTCGTTGTAATTAAAAGTTTGTATATCGAACCTCGGCTTCCGCCTTTCAACTTCCGCCGAAGCTCTCACTGTCTCTGCAAGATGTTCCTCTATAAATTCTTAACGGGTAAAAATTATTCTTACCTTCAAACTTATAGCGATCATTTTTCGCTATTGCTTGGTTTACAAAATGTCAATGAACTTAATCTATCATAAAGATAGGTTCGCACGTTGCCGATAGATTTCTCTTTCGACCCGTTTTGGCGAAAAGGACTGCAAAGGTACAACCTTTTTCCGAAACCACCAAATTCCACAAAAAAAAATTTTAAAACTTTCCCGCGGTCTTCTTTCCGGCTCCCCTTCTTTTCACCTCGTCCGTCAATGAACTTTCGTTTTCTGAATCGCACTCGTCGTTTCGAAAACGGGTGCAAAGGTACGACCTTTTTTCAAAACTGCAAACTTTTTTTAACTTTTTTTTGTTACTTTTTTAAAAAACGGCCCTACATAGCACCGTAAAGCCGTTTTCGTCCCTAACTTTTTTTGCCGTTTTTCGGCTCCGAAGCGCTTTTTTGCAAAAATTTGACCCGTTTCGCCTCCGGGAATCGTTCGATGGCATAACGCAACATCGTGCGAGGCATACGCTTAAATCTATCATTTTCAACAAGAAAGGCCGTTTCAACATCTTCCGAGACCCGTTTTCCGACCTCGCGCAACATCCATCCGCAAGCTTTATGTATCAGGTCGTGAGGATGTTGCATAAACTTATCGGCGATGCGGAACGTGGGTTCGGACTGCCCCGCCCGGATGAAAGCATAGGTGGCCACGATGGCGATGCGCTGCGCCCACAGGTCGGTCCGCCGCGCCCATTCGTAAAGAATAGACGCCTTTCCTTTATATAATGCATAAGCGCCCACGATATCCGGCGCCGACAAATCGACCAAGTCCCAGTTGTTAATCCCGGCCGTATGCGCCTTGTATAACGCATAACAGGCCTCGATGTCGGCTTCATGCCGTTTTTTGAGCGCGGTCTGCATCCGCATCTTGAGCATCAACAGTGCGCACAGGCGCATTTCGTGCCGAGGATGCGCCAACATCGCCGCCCAATCGGCTTCGCTGCAACGGGCGGCGTACCGCTTGGCAAGAGCGCGCGTCTGCGGCACCGTAACGCCGTAGAAACTATCGCCGGCGCCATATTGACCGGGGGCGGTCTTGAAGAAAGACTGCAGGATGCGCCGTTTTTCGGGTCCGTTGGCGCGGGCGGCGGCCGCAAAATCGGCCTCCAAAGCCCGGATGACCGTCGATACAGCGGGCTTGGCGGTGGGGCCAGGCGTTTCCGCCAAACCCTCGCGTTTCAACAAGGCGTCCAAGCGGGGTTCCCGCCCACGGAAGGATATATACATATCCATCGGATTGCGGCCGCCGCCCTTGGAGAGCACGGCCTGACGGAAACGGGCGGCCGTGGCCGCGTCGAACAGGCCGTTTTCCAAAAACAGCTCGAATGCATCGGCATCCAGCACCTCCGCCCATTTGTAGCCGTAGTAGCCGGCCGCATAACCGCCGCTGAAGATATGTGAGAACTGCACGCTCATATTGGTTTTGGGAACGGGCGGGAACAGTTCCAAGGCCGCCACCGCCTTGCGCTCGAACGCGGCCACGGCCTTGACCGCCGCCGGTGCCGGCAACGTATGCCAAGCCATATCCAACGTGGCGAACGACAGCTGACGCACCGCATTATAGCCCGCCATAAAGCGCCGCACCGCCCGCAGGCGTTCAACCGTCTTGACCGGCAGAGGTTTGCCCGTGGCCTCGTGCCGCGCGAACAAATCCAAAAACGGCTTTTCAAACGCCCAGTTTTCCATGAGTTGGGAAGGCAACTCCACGAAGTCGCGCGGCACCCGCGTGCCGGACAAGCCGCCGTAACGGCAATCGCTCAACAGCGCGTGCAGGCCGTGGCCGAACTCGTGCAGGAACGTCTGCACCTGCGAGAACGTCAACAGGCTGTCGCCCTCCGGACGCGGCGGCTCGAAATTGAATACGAGCTGAACGAGCGGGCGTACTTCCACACCCGGAGCAGGGCGCGACTGCCCGCGGAACGTCGTCATCCAGGCGCCGCCCTGCTTGGACGGCCGCGCGTAAAAGTCCAGATACAGCAACCCCATAAAGCGTGCGCCGTCAAACACCGCATAGACCGCCACGTCGGGATGATACAGAGGCACGTCCGTCACGGGTTCGAAGCGCAGGCCGTAAAGTTTCTCCGCCAGCGCGAACACGCCGCCGCGCACGGCCGACAACGGGAAATACCGCCGTAATTTCTCTTCCTCTATATTATAATGTAAAATACGCCATTTCTCGGCATAAAACGCCACATCCCAAACCTGCAACGGCCCGGTCAACCCGTCCCGCCGTGCAAAATCGGCCAAAGCCGCCAGTTCCGTCCGCGCGGCCGGCAAAGCCGCCCGTACCAGCGTATCCAAAAAATCCTGCACCCGCGCGGGCGTTCCTGCCATGCGGTTCTCCAACGCATAGTGGGCATAGGTCCCGTAGCCCAACAGACGCGCCAACTCGGCCCGCAGGGCGGCGATGCGCCGCACCACCGCCTCGTTGTTGCAGTCGTTCGGCCGAAAGGCCACCCGCTGCCGCGCCTCGTACATCCGGCGGCGCAGGTCGCGGCAGGCGGCCTGCTTCATCAGCGGAAAATAACAGGGTTCGCTCAGATCGAACAGCCAGCCGGCCTTACCCTGCCGCTCCGCCTTACGGCGCGCGGCCTCCAACAGCCCTTGCGACAGCCCCTGCGTCTCGGCCTTGTCGGTGGTCACATACGCATAGGCGGCCTTATCCTTCAACACATGGTGGCCGAACCGCTGCCCCAAATCGGCCAGTTCCTCGCTCAACGCACGGTAGGCCTTCCGGTCGGCCGCCGACAGCAAGGCCCCGTTGCGCACAAACGAGCGGTAGGTCTTGTCCAGCAGTTGCCAAGCCTCCTCGTCCAAGCCGAGCGCCCCCCCCCGGTCGGCCACCGCCGCATCGTAAACGCGTTTTACCCGCGCAAACAGGGCCTTGTCTAACGTCAAGTCGTTTTCGTAGCGCGTCAACAGCGGCAACACCCGCTCCGAAATCCGTTCCAAGGCCTCCGTATGGTCGGTCTCCAAGAGATTGAAGAACACGTCGCCCACGCGGTCCAGCAGTTGCCCCGCCGCATCCAAGGCCGCCACCGTATTCTCGAACGTAGGCTCGGCCTTATCCGCCTTGATCCGCTCTATGTCGGCCCGCGCCGACGCGATGGCCTGCTCAAAGGCCGGCAGGTAGTCGGCATCGTGGATTTGGTGGAAAGGCGGCGCGCCATAGGGGGTGCGCCAAGCTTGCAACAGGATATTGACTTGAGGCTTTTTCATGGTATTCGGTAGGTTAAGGACCGGACGCCGAGACGGCTCCGTCAGACAAATTTAGGCATTTCAACCAAAGTATCACAGATATTCCGTATATTTGTATGGTATTTGACATTTACTTAATCCGTAGCATCATGGCAAACTATCGACAATCTTGCAAATGGAGCGGTTACACCATCGCCATGACGGTGCTCGTGATTGGCATCGTCGGGCTGTTGGGCTGCTTCAACTCGCCGCGGGAACGCGACATTTGGATACACTTTTTAGTGCGGACGGTGCTGCCGGTACTCGTGATTTGCGGTGTCTATTACAGCCCGCTGTTCATAGAGGTCAACCATACGCACCTCTATATCACGCGCCTGCTCCGCAAGAAAGCCATCGCGCTTTCGGACATCGAATCGGTATCGCGCTACGAACGCACGATGAATTTCGCCCGTTTCTGCGGCGGGGGCGGCTTCTTCGGCTTTTGGGGCTGGTACCGCAACCAGGAACTCGGCAAGTTCTTCGTCTATGCCACCAAACTCGACCAGTTGGTGTTGGTCAAGCTCAAATCCGGCCGTAAATACGTGCTCTCGTGCGAGAACGCGGACAAGATGGCCGATGCCATCAACCATTATCTCAAACAACTATAAACCTTTCGCTTATGAAAAAGTATGTTTGCGTCGTATGCGGCTACGTGTACGACCCCGCCGCCGGCGACCCCGATTCGGGGATTGCGCCCGGCACGCCGTTTGAATCCCTGCCCGACGATTGGATTTGCCCGCTCTGCGGCGTAGGCAAAGACCAGTTCGAAGTACAGGAGTAAGGGAATGCCCCCTTACCCGCCCCTCGGGCTAAAGAAAAAGCGCATGGTTTGACCATGCGCTTTTTTGTTAGAACCGGCCACTGCCCGCTTTAACCTAACGCTCACAGACAACACGGAAGCCCACACGGTCACTGGCGCCCGACCACCTGGGAGTGAGGGAGCCCCGATGCGACACGCGGCAGTACTGCGCGTCGTTGCTCCAGCTGCCCCCGCGTACCACGCGCTGAGACCCACTGGACGGCCCCTGCGGGTTAACCGCGGACGAACCTCTGTAATTATAGCAACCGTAGTACCAGTCCGAGCACCATTCCCATACGTTGCCGCTCATATCATATAAGCCCAAGCCGTTCGGTTGCTTTATGCCTACAGGAAAAGTCGCACCTCTATTACTATTATACCCAAAGATAGCGACATCGCCAATGGTATTACTCCCCGCATACTTCGTGCCGTCGGCCTGTTGGCCGCCCCGCGCCGCGTATTCCCATTCCGCCTCCGTCGGCAAGCGGTATTTCCGGCCCGTCATCTCACTCAACTTCTCGCAGAACGAAACCGCCTCTTCCCACGAAACGTAATACATCGGATAACTATCGCCAACGCCACGTAATATTCCTTGATACTTGTCAGTTTGCGACCCAATCGTCTTACCCATCACAGCCTTCCACTGCGCCTGCGTCACCTCGTACTTACCGATGTAAAAACCGTCCAACGTCACAGCGTGAACCGGCATCTCGGCATCAGTAGCATCGTCGCCCTGCTCCTCCGTCGCACCCATCATGAACGTGCCGCCCTGCACGGCAACCATCCGCAACGACATGCCGAACGCCGTCTCCTCATAATCCGGACCGACCGCCCCCGGTACAAATACCTTGACACGGACTTTCAACTGCATCTCACCCGCCGTAGATGCGATAGACACCACCGCTTCGTTTTCTTCAGAAGGTAATTTAGACCTATCTACCGTCAATTCGATGCGCTCCGAGGCACCCGGTGCCAACTCCCCGCTTTGCTTGCCACATTCAAGCCATGCCTCAGACACTTCTGATATTTTCCACTCCAC
>JAAVBS010000010.1 GCA_014802725.1 bacterium | reverse complement strand
TATCACGACCCGGTGCCTGAGCCGAAATCGCTCGTTCCAAAATTCGTATATGTGGGCTTTAAGAAATCATATTATACGAAATACCGCTTTGACAGTTCCCCGGAACTGGATTTTTCGTTTGTGCTTGAAACGAGCAACGAGGTCTTGAAATGGTTGCGTCCTGTGTCCAATCAGTTCAATATTTATTGGGCTAATGGTTCTAAACGTTATGAACCGGATTTTATAGTAGAAACAGAGGATGCGATTTATATGTGCGAAACCAAAATGGAGAAAGAGGTTGAAGCCAAAGACGTACAAGCCAAAGCTGAGGCCGCAAGGGAATTTTGCCATCGCGCCACTGAGTTTACCACCCAAAATGGCGGAAAACCATGGCATTATGTCCTTATTCCTCACATCATCGTTGACCGTTCCTATTCGTTTGACTATATTCTGTCTCAAACAAAGTTGAAATAGTTTTGCTCGGCTTTTATACACGTTAGTATATGTCCACCAAAGCCAAAGGTTATATCCTCGGGGCCGTTGCGGCGGCCACCTACGGGCTGAATCCGCTGTTCGCGCTGCCGCTCTACGGGGCGGGGCTTGACCCGGACTCGGTGCTGTTTTTCCGTTACCTGTTCTCGCTGCCCATCCTGGCGCTGATGATCAAGCTGCGCGGCCGCAACTTCAAGCTGCAACGCAAGGAAATCCTGCCCATCGCGCTCATGGGCTTCCTGTTCGCCATTTCGTCGCTCACGCTGTTCCAGAGCTACAACCACATGGCGGCCGGCATCGCCTCCACGCTGCTGTTCGTCTATCCGATTATGGTGGCGCTCATCATGGGCGTCTGCTTCAAGGAACGGCTCACGTGGACGACCGCACTCTGCATCATACTGGCGCTGAGTGGTATAGGCCTGCTCTACAAGGGGGAGGACGGCGACACGCTCAGCCTCGTCGGCGTGGCCCTCGTCATGGCCTCGTCGCTGTCGTATGCCATTTATATCGTGAGCGTTAACCGGCCCGCGCTCAAAGACATCGCCACGCTCAAGCTCATGTTCTACGGGCTGGCGTTCGGGATGCTCGTCTTCCTCGTGCGGCTGGACTTCGGGCGGAGCCTGCACCTCGTGCCCTCCGACCAATGGTATCTGTGGGGCGCCCTTGTCGCGCTGGCCGTGTTCCCCACCGTTATCTCGCTGGGTTGCACCACCTTGGCCATCCAGTATATCGGTTCCACGCCGGCCGCCATCCTCGGCGCGCTGGAGCCGCTCACGGCCGTGGTCATCGGCGTGCTCGTGTTCGGGGAGCCGCTCACGCCGCGCCTCCTGTGCGGCATCGTCCTCATCGTGGCCGCCGTCACGCTCGTGGTGGCCGGCGGCGACTTCACGGCCTACCTCGTGCGCTTCCGCAAGATGTTCCCCAAGCTGCCGTTTAAGAAGAAATAGTTATCATATATGATGATTTATAGCTGATATTTGGTTATAATTCATCATATGTGTTGATTTGGAGCATAAAAAACCGCCCGACCGAAGTCTCGGCCGGGCGGTTCCGTTCAAGTGAGGGCAACGGCGGCCCCCAAAGGTCAAGTTTTCTACCGCCGAATCTCCAATTCGTCAATCAGCCGCTGCGCGCCCGCGAACTTGTCGATGATGAACAGGCAGTAGCGGATGTCGAGCGTGATGTTGCGGCATTGGGTCGGGTCGTAGTGGATGTCGCTCATCGTGCCCTCCCAGTTGCGGTCGAAGTTCAGTCCGATGAGTTCGCCGCGGCCGTTGAGCACGGGGCTACCCGAGTTGCCGCCCGTGGTGTGGTTTGTGGCGATGAACGCCACGGGCAGCCGGCCGGCCGAGTCGGCATAGGGGCCGAAGTCCTGCGCGGCGTAGAGTTCCTTGAGGCGGTCTTCCACCACATAGTCGTAGATGTCGGGGTTCTCCTTGGCCATGATGCCGTCTATGGTCGTAAAGGGTGCGTAGTGCACGGCGTCGGCCGGCGAAAAGCCCTGGATCTGGCCGTAGGTCACGCGCAGCGTGAAGTTGGCGTCGGGGTAGAAGCGGCGTTCCGGCTGCATCGCCATCTGCCCCTGCATATACAGGCGTTGCAGCGAGTCTATGTCGGCGCTGAGACGGGCCACGGTGGGACGCACCTGGTTGAGGTACTGGCCGTAAATCAGTCGCGCGTACTTGCAGGCCACGTCGTTTTCCACGGTCTTGATAAAGGTCTTGCGTTTGGCGTAAGGCGTGTTCAACAACGCCCCGGCCTTGTCGGCATTCGCGAACAGGCTTTTGGCGTAGAGGTCTTTCTGCGTGGCGGCGTCGGGCTCGACGGCCATCTCCTCGTGGTTCATGGCCAGCAGCGTCCTGAAAATAGCCTCATCCACCCGCGGGTCGTAGTTCTTATAGAACAGCTCGGTGCGTTTGTGCAGCGCGTCGAGGCCGGCTTGCCAGGCCGAGTCGCTGAAGCCGTCGGCCGACGCCGCTTCCGCCAGCTGTCCGTAGGCGTAGGCAATCGACAGCAACTCCGGCGCCATGCCTATTTCCTGCAGCATCACCGACATGGTGTTGTAAGGCTCCAAGGCTTGATAGGCGGCTTCCAGCGCCGGCAATACGCCGCGGTAGGCCGCACCTTCGTCCGTCAGCGTCCAGGCCGTGAATTCCTTTTCAAACGCCCGCTTCACCTCCACCGTCTTGAGGCGCGCGATACCCTTGCTTTCGCCAATCCATTTCTTCCAGCCGTTGGCGATGGAAGCCGCCTTGGCCGCATATTGGATGCGTGTCAGCGGGTCGGCGTCCATGGCCGCCTTGATGACATCCAACCGCCGCGTGCGCGCCGCGATGCGGATCGGGTTCTCCACCTCGGCCACCTGATGCACGGCGTACGACGACAGGTATTCCTGCGTGCGGCCGGGGTAGCCGAACACAAACGTAAAGTCACCCGGGTTCAGCCCCCGCAGGCTGATGGGGAAGAACTGCCGCGGGCGGTAGGGGCGGTTGTCCGCGCTGTAGGGCGCGGGCTGGTTGTTGCTGTCGGCGTAGATGCGGAACACCGAGAAGTCGCCCGTATGGCGCGGCCACATCCAGTTGTCGGTGTCGCCGCCGAACTTGCCGATGTTGGAGGGCGGCGTGCCCACCAGGCGCACATCCTCAAACACCTCGTTCACGAACATATAATACTGGTTGCCGTAGTAGAACGGCACGATGCGGGCGCGGTAGTGCGTGCCGGCTTCGGTGGCCTCCTTGAGTGCCTGTGTACGTTGCCGCACGCTGTCGGCGCGTTCCTTCTCGCTCAAACCCTCCGGCAATCCACCCAAAAGGGCCTCCGTCACGTCCTCCATGCGCACGAGGAACGTCACGCTCAGGCCGGGGCAGGGCAACTCGTCGGCCTCCGTCGCGGCCCAAAACCCGTTCGTCAGGTAGTCGTGCTCCAGCGACGAATGGTACTGAATCTGGCCGAAGCCGCAGTGGTGGTTCGTAAAGAGCAACCCGCGGTCCGACACCACTTCGCCCGTGCAGCCGCCCCCGAAAATGACCACGGCGTCTTTAAGCGAGCTGTGGTTGATGCTGTAGATGTCCTCCGCGCTCAGTTGCAGTCCCTTGCTCTGCATATCCGCCTCGTTGCGGTTCAAGAGCATGGGAATCCACATCCCTTCGTCGGCCCGCGCCGGTGTCCCGAGGCCCGCCGGTAGCAGTACGCCCGCCAGTAGCAGGCTCAAAATCCAAAATCGTTTCATAATAGGTGCTGTTTAATAAATGCGGTTTTTTATATGCGGTTTTTTGTCTAACACGGCCTCAAATCTCCGTCTCCGCCGGCATCGCGCAGGCCTCCTGCCGGCATACGTCCTCCAGTTTGGCGCGTTCCCACGGCTTGCCGTAATCGAACAATTGGCCGAACGGCAGCGTCAGTTTCTTGAGCAGCAGCGTGCTCTCCGGCTGTACGTTGTGCAGTTTCCACATCGCCTCTTCCACCGCCGCCCAGTCGGGATGCGTCAGTTTGAGGCTGATGAACTGATCCACGTTATAAATCTTGGTCTCGATGTTCGAGATGTTTTCCGAAAGGATTTGCCGCCGCGCCTTCGTGATTTGCTGTTCGCCCACCTCGTACAATACGTTGAGGTATTTCTCGTACAGCACGTATTCGTTGAGCATGAACGCCAGGTTGCGCCCCGAAAACCGCTTCCAGAACACCATGGGCTGCGGCGTGGCCAAAAAGCGGCCGAGCATGAACGAGCCCGCGTCCAAGCCCGAGCGTTTGCGTTCCAGACAAAAGGCGTCGGCATGTTCGAAGAACGTTATTTTGCGGTCGGTGGAAAGGAGCTCATACACGCGGTATTGGTCTTGGTGCGAGCCCATCGAGCTCTCCATCAGTTGGCTCACGTATTGTTCCACGTTGCTGTCGAACCATTCGTTCACAAACGCGCGCGCCGTCTCCGGATGTTCGCTCATGTCGGTGCGGATCAGGCGGACGAGGTTGTTCAGATCCACGATGTCGGGCACCTCTATCGAGGTCACGATGTCGGTATATTTCCGGTAGGCCTCCTTCATGCGGATGAACACCGCCTCCTCCTTGGGCGTCAGGTCAAGTTGCACGCCGTTGAGGTAGTCCAGGAAGCGCGCCGGCTTGAACTGGCCGCGTCCCTTGTAAATCGTGGCGTTCTTGCTGGAGAGCGTTATTTCGTCGCCCTCGCTGATGCGCAGGCCGTCGGCGTTCACGAGCGATTTATCCTCCATTCTGACGCCGTATTGCTGCAGGTTCAGGAAGGCCGGGATGCCGTAGCCGCGGCAGGCCGTCACCACGTGGATGGCGGCGGGCGTCATGCTCGCGATGGCATCCATCTCGCTCAGCACAATCGTGTCTTCGGGCAGGAACCGTTCTTTGCAGAGGCAGATTTTCTCGCCCTTGCGTTTCAGTTCCAAGGCCACGGCCGTATTGAAGCAGAGTTTGGCCGACACCGCCGAGCGGGGCAGCACGTTTACGCCTTTCGAGAAGAAGATGAGCGTTTGCAACGAACTGTCGTCGATGCGCTCCGAGAAAATCTGCCGCCGGTGGTACGGGCGCACGAGTTCGCCCACGCGCCGTTTGCCGATCATGCCGGCTTCGTACAGCGCCACCGACGACAGCAGCGCCGATCGGCCGGTCAACTCGCTCTCGTTGATTTGCAGTACGGCAAACAGGTCGGCCTTGCCCTGTCGGCTCTCCGTGCCGAACTCAATCGTGACGGGCGAGCCCAGCCGTTTTTCCAATTTGGGCAACAGTGGGTCGAAGTGATACACGGCTGGAAACGTCTCCTTGATTTGCGCGCGGTCGAAGTATTCGCAGTCTTGGGGCGAGAGGTTGCCGGTCATGATTTCCTCGCCGAAGATATCGGGATAACTCTCTATCTGCACGCCGAGCCCCGTGCGGGAGTGGCGGCTGTACAACACGCCCGGATACGACGACTCGCTGCCGATCGTCCACACCATCTTCTGCAGGATCAGCGAGGGGTAGGCCGTCCGTCCCTGCATAAACGTCATGAGCAGGTCTTGGTTGTTCCGGTAGAAGTTTTGTATATATTTAAGATAGGCGTACAGCTGTTCGAAGGCATCGTCCAAATAGCGTTTGCCGTCGGGATGCCGTTCAATGAGCCGTTCCGTTTCGGCAATCCATTGCTGGCGGCGTTCTACGGCGGCCTGCCGTTCCTGTTTGCCCGACGGGCGGCTGTGCCGCGCTATTTCTTCGGCCTGCGCCTCCGCTTCGTAGGGGGCGGGCTCGTTGAACAGCATCTTGTAAAGCCCGGTCAGGTTGTTCCAGTAGATGCGCGTGGCCATTTGGGCGCCGTGGTTGCGCAACAGCCCCCTGTAGGCCGTGCGGTTCGTGCCCACGTTGAGCAGCGTGGGCATGAGGCCGGGTATATATTGCGGCATCGTGCTGCGCAGGGCCATAATCAGCGGGGCGGCCGATGCACCGAGCCGGCAACCTGTCATAATTTCGAGGTTGCGGACGGCTTGCCGGAGATAAGTGCGCTGGCGGGCTTCTTCCTCGGCCTGTTGCGCTGGCTCCGCGTTGGCGAAGCGGGCGGCCTGTTCAAACACCTTGGACGAGAGCAGGCTGAAGTCGGGCACGGCGTAGCCCGTGCGCGTCAGGTCGGTCAGCATCACGCCCTTGTGGCTTATTTCGTAAACGTTGTGTGTCTTGGGCGACAGGGCTGAGGTTACGTATTCCGTGTCGATGAGCGGGTGATCCGACACATAGGCGCGGCATTGTTCGTAAAACTCGCGGCGGATGGATTGCAGCCGCTTCACGGCTTCGGCTTCGCCGCGCGATTCCAAAACCAGCAGTTTGAGAAACTCCTCGGCCTCCGCGCCGCGGTGTCGCAGCATAAAATAGACATCGTACCAGCGCGGCGCGATTTCGGCGGGCTGGGCCGTGTCTTTCGGCCAGCGGTATATAATCGTGCCGGGCTTGTTGCCTTCCGGCTCGCGGTCTTTCTCAAACTCCCGTGCGCCCTTCTCCACAAAGAGATTGAGCATAAAGTAGTTCGGATAACTCCCCCGGATTTTATAGGCTATTTTCTCGTTCATGCCCAAACGGTTTTAGTGGCCGTATCGTTTGGCCGCGGCGATGAGGTCGGCGTCCACACCTAAGCAGGCGGCCACGTCCAAAGCCTGCATTTCGGCGGGCGAGTCGGCGCGGACTTCCTCCACGCCGTAGTCCATAAAGTTTTGCAGTTGCGCAAGGAAATCGGCCGTCTGTCCGTCCGTTTCGCCGGCCCGTATGGCCGCCCGGTCTCGGCAGGCGGCGGCCCAACGCGCCGTGTCGAGCCCTTTTACGCGCAGACGGCGCGGCGCGTTATCCACGTGTTCGTAGTGCGTGCTGATCAAGGCCGCCGAGCCGAAGCCCGCCGCCGTCAAGGTCGCCGAGCGCAGTTGCCGCCACAGGTCGAAGAACGCGCACACAATCGCGCTGCCCTCGGTGGGGTTTGTCGTCCGCGCCAATTCGTCGGCTAAAAACAGGATGCGCCGGCCCTGCCGCAGTTTTTGCAGCGTTCCGTGCAACGACAGTATTTCCGCGCCGAACGACGAGAGTCCGCGGCTTTCGTTCTGTTCATCGCCCACAATGCGGCACACCTCGTCAAACAGCGTCAGCCGCGCGGCCGCCGCCGGCACAAAGAAGCCGAATTGCGCCAGCGTCTGCGCCAAGGCGAGGGCCTTGATGAGAATCGTTTTGCCGCTCATGTTCGCGCCCGTCAGCAGACAGGCGTCCCGGTCAAGCGATATATCCACGGCCTGATAGGGCCGCCCTTGCGCTTGGCATTGCTGAAACAGCGGCGGGTAAAACAGGCCGGTATAGGCAAGGGCGGGCGTGTCCTCGGCCGCGTCCGTATCCGTTCCCGTCAGGATTTCGGGGCAGTGGCAGTGCTGCGCCTGCGCCCATTCCGTTTTGGCTATCAAAAAGTCCCAGGCCACGAGGCCGTCCAAGGCCGCCTCCAGGTCTTCCGCAAAACCGCGCAGTTGGCGGCTCAGCGTCTCCCTTACGGCCTGTTCCACTTCCGACAGTTGCGTTTCTATATGGATGGATGAACCGTCCCCGCACGTGTCCGCCCCGTTTTCGCGGCCCGCATCGGGCCCGCCCGCAACGTCCGTCCTGCGCGCATCCAATGCGGTACCGGCGTTCGCTTCCGCTTCCGCCGCCGTTTTCAGCGCACGGCGCAGTTGCGGCAGCCGTTCGTCGTAGCAGTCGTATATATAAAACGAGGGCAACCGCTCTTTCAGCGGGTCCAATAGGTTCAAGGCCTCTTCCAAATCCGGAATAGGGGGCAGGTCGATGCCGCTCGAGCGGGCGAAGCGCGCGCTTTCCCCCATCGGCAGCAGCCAGTTCTTGAGTTCGAACAGCTGGATGTCGTCCAACGCGCCGCGTTCCTCGCGTAGCTGACGGAAGGTTGGCCTTAGGTCGGGCGTCTGTTCCAGATGCCGTTTAAAGTGCGCCAAAGCGCGCGCGTCGGCGCGTTGGCACAACGCGCCGCATGCCCGTTGCCGTGCAAGCTCCGCTTGCAACGCGCCGGCATCCGCCGGCCCGTACCACGGCAGCGTCCATATCGCCCGCCTCGCGGCGGCCGACCGCAGCGGCAGCGCGTCCATCAGCGGCGCAAACCCAAAGATCTGTCGGCGCGCTACCTCTACCTTATTCTCTTTATATTCATCCATAAGTATTCCGGTCTATCTATGACGCTCCGCGTTTTTTTGGTGGAGCGTAGCCGCAGCGATAGAAACGTTAAAAAAAAAGCGGCCCTGTGCGGAACCGCTTTTTTATCGTAAGTCGTCCGACCGATGGGCTTATTCGGCAGCCGCTTCGGCTTTGGGCGTCTCAACCACGTTACGCGTCGTCTTAACCATAACGACCGTCGTCGAGGGCGCTTCGAGCAGTTCGTACTGGTCGGAAGCCAGGTCACGCACCTTAATTTCGTCGGCGATGTCCAACTTGGAGATATCCACGCGGATCATTTCCGGCATCTGTTTCGGCAACGTGCGTACACGGAGCTTGCGCATACCTTTATACAACTTACCGCCTTTGAGTACGCCGGGCGCGCTGCCTTCGATGCGGAGCGGCACCGCCATCGTAATGGGCCGGTGGTCGGAAAGGATAAAGAAGTCCACGTGCAACAGGTTGCCGTTTACCTTGTGGAATTGGGCTTCCTGTACAATCGTCAGCAATTTGTTACCGTTCAGTTCGAGTTCCACGAAGCAGATTTCCGGCGTGGAGAACAACGGGCTCAACACTTTTTCGTCGGCGTAAAAGTTCTGCGGTTCGCCTACGCCGTAAACCACGCAGGGAATCATCCCTTTTTCGCGCAGGATTCTTGCATCTTTTTTCCCTACGTGCTCACGGAGAGCACCGCTAATAGATACAGTTTTCATAAAATGGTTTGTTTATAGGTTTTGTTTAAATGTATTAGCGTAATACGTTTTGGAAATCGGTTTCGTAAGCCCATTTCGCAAATTCGATGTCCGTGCGCGCCTGCGCTTTCAAGGCCGCGTTCATGGCAAAGGCTTTCGCCAGCGCGTCGATGGCTTCGGCCTTGTTGTCCTGACGGGCGGCGCAAACCGCGAGCAGGTAAAGACCGTCGTCGTCCTGCGGTTCCATGCAATTCAACGTCGCCTTGGCTTGGTCAATGTCGCCGTTGAGCAACTGCGCCAACGCCAGGTTGTAGCGGCACGTCTTGGCCGACAACTGGGAAACGGCCACACCGTAGCGGCCTTCCTTGATGGCGATGATACCCATGTTCTCCTGCGCTTCGGCGCAAGAAGAGGCGCTTTCAAACAGCGACTTGGCATTGTCGAACTCACCTCTGGCCAACGCGATGGCTCCCATGTTGTTCAGAATACGGGCATCGTTCGGTTTCATGCCGTTGGCGGCATCGAGCAACGCTTGGGCTTCGCTCAGTTTGCCTTCTTCGCGGCTCAGCAGATTCGCCAGGTTCACGTAAGCGCGGTAGTCTTCGGGGTAGAGGCGGATGGCCGCCATGTAAATGGCCAACTGTTGGGCCGGGTCGTCGTTCAATACCGCACCGTAAAGCAGTTCATTTATTTTCAAGGAATCGGGCGCGGTCAGCGAATATTCGGCAATCTGTTCGTCCGTCAGTTTGTTTTCGAGAAAATCCACGTGGATTTCGCAACGGCGCAACGAGGGCAGGATGTCGTCTTCGATTTCCTTATAAATCACCGTCATGTTGCGGATTTCCTGTTCGCGCGTCGCCTTGTCGGTGTGCGAGGAAATCACGTTGATAATCGTGTTTTTGTCGGCGATTTTGGAGGCGCGCAGGTCGGCGAGGAAACCGTTCCAGTCTTCACCCATCGATTGCGTCTGCATATCGATATCCTGTTTCAGACTGTTGGGTTTTACCTTCAGGGCGCGGGCGCGTTGGTTCAAGAATTTGTTGTAGGCGTCCATGAAATATTTTTCGCCCGTCTTCACACGGTTGTCCGACAGGTTTTGGTTGCGGCTCTCTTCACCTTCGGGGGAGGCCCAGGCGTTGATTTGCACCTGTTTGATCTGCATGCCCGTTTTGAGCAACGAATCCAAAGCCTTGATGCCGGCTTGGGTTTCGGCTTTCTTGTTGAGCGGCAGGTTCCAGTTCAGGTTGGCCATGTCCACGAGGAAGTAAATCGTGGCATCGTGCGGAATCACGGTCTCCTTTTCGTAGCCGTGGTCTTCCACCGCCAGCGCGGCGCCCATCTTGTCAATGCGCGAGGCCGTAATCATCGTGCCCTGCGCCACCGGCGTTTCGCCCAAGCGGACGTTGCCGGCCACTTGGCTGGCTTCCGCTTCGTTCGTTACCTGCAGGTTCTTGGCTTTCTTCTCCATATAGGCCACGGGGTTGAGCACCAACTGGCTCTGGTCCATGCCTTCCTGATAGGCGATTTCATCGGTATAGGTAAAGCTGCCGCCGTTCGCGCTGCCAATCATCAAACCTTGGCCTTTCGTCTTTTCACCTCTCAGTACCATAGGCTTCAACAGGATGGAGCCGCCTTCGTAGTTCAGGGCGGGCTGGAACACTACCATGGCTTTCGTCACGAAATATTTAGGCTGGTAGTTGCCCTTGATTTCCACCTTGATTTTATCGCCCTGCATTTCCAGAGGATTCGGTGTCGCTACGTATTTGGCCATCGTCGAATGGTTGGCGACCATCTTTTTGAGGCTTTCGCAGGAACTGAATGCCAATCCGGCGGTCAACATGACGCAGATGAGACTGGCGATTTGAAGCTTTTTCATTGTCTATCAGTTATTTTTGTTTAAAGAAACACTATGCGCGGCCGAAACCGCGCATAGTCCAAACTCGCAAATATAAGAAATATTGTAGTGAAACGGAAATTTCACTACTTATAATCGCTATACAGGCTGGAGATGCTCTCGTTGTTCTCCACGCGCTTGATGGCTTCGGCCAGCAACGTAGCCGTTGACAACTGTCTGATTTTCTTTGACGGACGCGAGAGCGGAATGGTGTCGCTCACAATGAGTTCCTCCATGTTCGACTGTTCGATGCGGTCAATGGCGTTGCCCGACAGCACGGGGTGGGAAATCATGCCGCGCACGCTCTTGGCGCCGTTGGCCAAAATCAGGTCGGCCGCCTTGATGAGCGTGTTGCCGGTATCGAGGATATCGTCCACGAGGATGACGTTCTTGCCCGCCACGTCGCCGATAAGTTCCATGCGATCGACCACGTTGGGTTTGGAACGCTGTTTGTAGCAAATCGCAAAGCCGGTGCCGAACGTCTTGGCGTACATGTTGGCGCGGCGCGTGCCGCCCGTGTCGGGCGAGGCAAACATCAAATCCTCTATTTTCAGTTCTTTAAGGAAGGGCACGAAAATGGACGAGGCGTAGAGGTGGTCCACCGGCATTTCGAAAAAGCCTTGGATTTGGTCGGCGTGCAGGTCTATCGTGATGACGCGCGAAACACCGGAGGCCGTCAGCAGGTTGGCCACCAGTTTGGAGGTAATCGGCACGCGCGGCTTGTCCTTGCGGTCCTGGCGCGCGCATCCGAAATACGGAATCACGGCGATGATCTTGCGCGCGGAAGCCCGTTTGGCCGCATCCACCATCATCAAAAGTTCGAACAGGTTGTCCGCGGGCGGGAACGTGGACTGCACGATAAAGACATCGGCGCCCCGGACGTTGTCTTCATAACAGGTCTGGAATTCGCCGTCAGCAAACGTAAAGACGTTCGATTTGCCCAGTTCCGAACCGTAAGCCTGCGCTATCTTTTCCGCGAGGTAGCGGGTGGCCCGGCACGTAAAGATTTTAACTTTTGTGTTGGTTTCCATTGTTTTATTTGAATTATTTTATTGTGTCGGAGTAGAATGGCTATCTTAATTGGAAGTCGCGGCCAAGGTATTTTTCCCTTACTTCGGGGTCGGCGGCCAAATCTTTCGAGTTGCCCTCCTTAAGGATGCGGCCGTCGTAGAGCAGGTAGGAACGGTCGGTAATCGACAGCGTCTCGTGCGCGTTGTGGTCGGTAATCAAAATGCCGATGTTTTTCGACTTAAGCTGCATGACGATGTTCTTGATGTCTTCGATGGCGATGGGGTCAATGCCGGCAAAGGGTTCGTCCAGCAGGATAAAGTTAGGGTTGGCGGCCAGCGAACGTGCTATTTCGGTGCGGCGGCGTTCCCCGCCCGAAAGGCTGATGCCTTTGGTCTTGCGCACGTGTTCGATGCCGAATTCCGCCAACAGCTGTTCCAAACGCTCCTTGCGGCGCGCCGGGTCTTTCTCGGTAAATTCCAAAATGGACATGATGTTGTTCTCGACCGACATCTGTCTAAAAATCGAGGCTTCCTGCGCAAGGTAAGCGATGCCCATCTGCGCCCGCTTGTACATGGGCAGGCCCGTGATATCCCGTTCGTCTAGGAAAACGCGGCCGGAAAGCGGTTTGATCAGCCCCACGATAATATAAAACGACGTGGTCTTGCCGGCCCCGTTGGGTCCCAGCAATCCGACGATTTCCCCTTGCTTTACTTCGATGTTCACCCGGTTGACCACCGTTCTCTGGTGGTAGGTCTTGACGATGTTCTCGGTGCGGAGTATCATATAATATGCCTTTTTCCGTTATACAATGCCTTCTCTTACCAAATCATGCAGGTGGATGATGCCTACGTAACGCTGTTCGCCGTCGGTGACCAATACCTGCGTGATATTGTTTTCTTTCATGATTTTCAGAGCCTTGATGGCCATTTCGTCCTCGTGTATCGTTTTGGGCGAGCGCGTCATGACCGCTTCGGCCAACGTGTTTTCCAACGGCAGGTTCTTGAGCAGCATGCGCCGCAGGTCGCCGTCGGTAATGATGCCCGCCAAACGGTCGCCGTCCAGAACGGCCGCCGCGCCCAGGCATTTGGACGATATTTCCGTAATCACGTCTTTGAGCGGCGTTTTGAGCCCCACGGCCGGCCGTTCGTTCAGACGCGACAGGTCGCGCACCCGCAGATACAGTTGTTTGCCCAGCGTGCCGCCGGGATGGTAACGCGCAAAGTCTTCGGGCGTAAACCCGCGGCATTCCAACAGGGCCACGGCCAGTGCGTCGCCCAGCACCAGCTGCGCCGTCGTGCTCGTCGTGGGGGCGAGGTTGTTGGGGCAGGCCTCCCGGTCCACCGTGCAGTTGAGCACATAGTCGGCCTCTTTGGCCAAAAACGACTGCGTGTTGCCGACCAAGGCCACAAGCCGGTTGCCGAATCCCTTGATGAGCGGCACCAACACCTTGATTTCGGGCGTCTGACCGCTTTTGGAAATGCAGATGACGATATCGTCGGGCTGGATGATGCCCAAATCGCCGTGTATCGCGTCGGCCGCGTGCATGAAAATGGCCGGTGTGCCCGTGGAGTTGAGCGTGGAGACGATTTTGACGCCTATGTTGGCGCTCTTCCCGATGCCGGTCACAATGACCCGTCCTTTGCAATGCAGGATTTCCGTGACCACGGCGGCAAAGTTATCGTCAAGATAGTCAACAAGTTTGCCTATCGCTTTCGCTTCGCTCAAAATGCACTTGCGAACGATTTCCGAAATATTGCTTTTATTTTCCAACAATTCGTTGTAACTTTGAAAGACATTTTGCGGGTACAAAAGTAAACATTTTTTCATAAAGTTGACGGGTATGGAAGACCAGCGGGATTTTCTGCACGAAGCCTTGCAGCGCATCTTCGGTTTCTCCCATTTCAAGGGGAACCAGGAGGCGGTGATCCGTCAGGTATTGGCCGGACAGGACGCGTTCGTCATCATGCCAACGGGCGGCGGCAAGTCCATGTGTTACCAGTTGCCGGCCCTCATCATGGAGGGCACGGCCATCATTGTCTCGCCGCTCATCGCGCTGATGAAGAACCAGGTGGACGCCGTGCGCAGTTTCGGCGCCAAGTCCGACATCGCCCATTACCTCAATTCCTCGCTTTCCCGCGCCGAAATGAAACAGGTCAAGGACGACCTGCTGGCCGGCAAGACCAAAATGCTGTATGTGGCGCCGGAAACCCTTACCAAAGAAGAGAATCTGGAATTGTTCCGCAGCATCAACGTCTCGCTCGTGGCCATCGACGAGGCGCATTGCATCTCGGAATGGGGGCACGATTTCCGTCCCGAATACCGCCGCATCCGTCCCATCATCGACGCCATGCCCAAGAGGGTGCCTATTTTGGCGCTCACGGCCACGGCCACGCCCAAGGTGCAGAAAGACATCCAAAAGAACCTCGGCATGATGGACGCCCGCGTGTTCCTCTCGTCGTTCAACCGCGCCAACCTGTATTATGAAGTCCGGCCCAAGACGAAAGACATCGACCGCGACATCGTCAAGTTCATCAAGACATCGGGGCTCAAATCGGGTATCGTCTATTGCCTGAGCCGTAAGAAAGTGGAGGAATTCGCGCAGATATTGTGCGCCAACGGCATCAAGGCCCTGCCGTATCACGCGGGCTTGGACTCGCAGACGCGGGCCGAGAACCAGGACAAGTTCCTTATGGAGGAAATCGACGTCATCGTGGCCACGATAGCGTTCGGCATGGGCATCGACAAACCCGACGTGCGTTTCGTCATCCATTACGATATGCCCAAGAGCATAGAGGGCTACTATCAGGAAACGGGGCGAGCCGGCCGTGACGGCGGCGAAGGCCGTTGCATCGCGTTCTACGCCGAGCACGATATCATGAAGTTGGAGAAATTCCTCAAAGACAAGCCCGTGGCCGAACAGGAAGTGGCCAAACAACTCATGGCCGAAACCGTGTCGTACGCCGAAACGGGCATGTGCCGCCGCAAAAACATCCTGCACTATTTCGGCGAGGAATACCCGTCCGACCGTTGCGGCAATTGCGACAACTGCTGCCACCCGCGCGAGCGCGTGGACGCCACCGACGACGTCCGCTATTTCCTCTCGCTCGTGGAGGAGACCAAGTCGCAGTTCAAGATGGATCATATCATCAGCATCGCGATGGGCAAGATGAGCCCCGACGTCAAGAAATGCCAGCATCACCTGTTGCCGCGTTTTGGCGAAGGCAAGGGCAAGGACCGCAACTACTGGAAAGCCGTGGGGCGGGAGAGCCTTATCGAGAACCTGATGGACAAAGACATCGAAAACTACGGCATCCTGCGGCTCACCGACAAGGGGCGGGCGTTTATGGAACATCCCTACGAGGTGAGGATTACGAAAGACCACGACTACGAATCGGATACGGAGGAGGCCGTAAAGAGCGGGGGAAGCGTTCAGGGCGGCGATGCCGTCGATAACGTGCTGTTCCTCCTGCTCAAGAACCTGCTCAAGGACATTTCGCAGAAAGAAAAGCTGCCGCCTTACGTCATTTTCCAGGAACCGTCGTTGGAGGATATGACGATCCAGTACCCGGTTACGATGGAGGAAATGACGCACATCACGGGGGTAGGGGTCGGCAAGGCGCAGAAATACGGTCAGCCGTTCATCGATTTGATCAAGAAATATGTGGAGGAGAACGAGATCGAACGCCCGCAGGATTTCGTCATCAAGTCGGTCGTCAACAAATCGGGGCTCAAGGTGTTCATCATCCAAAGCATCGACCGCAAGATTTCGCTCAACGACATCGCGGTGTCCAAGGGTTTGTCGTTCGCGGAGCTGCTTTCGGAGGTGGAACGCATCGTGCTTTCCGGCACCAAGATAGACATCGACTATTACCTTACCGAAACGCTCGACCCCGACCATTACGAAGAGATTTACGATTATTTCCTCGAAGCCGAGAACGATTCGGTGGAGGAAGCCTTGAAAGAACTGGGCGAAAACGAGTTTACGGAGGAGGAAGTCCGTTTGGTGCGGATTCAGTTCATATCAAAAGAGGGAAATTGATTTTCAGTTAATTTAAATACACAAACCAGACATGAAAAGAAACGGCTTTATGGCGGTGCTGTGCGTGGGTGCGGCTTTGATGACGGGATGCGCCGGCAATGACAAAAAAGACAGCAAGGCGCCGGTGGCGGCGGGCGAAGCGGCGGTTCAGCAGGGCGTTATGACGGTGGCCACGGTCAATACCGACACGTTGTTTGCGCAATACAAGATGGTGGAAGACGTTACCGCCGAATTGGAAAAGACCGAAAAGAAACTGCAGGCCGATTTGCAGAAACAGGCGCAGGACTTTCAGACCGAATACGAGAACTATTTGAAGGTGGGCGCCACGATGACGCTGAGCGAACAGCGCAAGAAAGAAGAATATCTGACGCAGAAGCGCGAGAGTCTCGAACAGCTTAGCGCGCGTTATGAAACCCAGCTCGTGACGTTGCGCCTGCAACGCATGGAAGACGTGCAGAACGCTGTTTTCGAATTTATCGAACGCTACAACGCCGAACACGGTCAATATACGTTCGTGATTTCGAACGCCCGCACGAGCGGCGTATTGTATTCGCCGGCCAACATCGACATCACGGATGAGGTGTTGAAGGCCATCAATGCCGAGTATGCACAAAAGCAGAAGGGCAAGAAATAATGATGACGCCGCAGGAACAGACGGCCGCCGAGTTTTACATCCGGCTGGCGCTTAAAGAAGACGTGGGCGACGGCGACCATACGTCACTGGCTTGCGTGCCGGAAACGGCGCGCGGAGAGGCGGTGCTCGTGGCCAAGGAAGCCGGCGTTTTGGCGGGGGTGGAGGTGGCCGAGACGGTTTATCGGCTCGTGGATCCGCACCTCGAATTCAAGGCCCTCAAACACGACGGCGACCGGTTGGCGGTAGGCGACCGCGTTTGGACGGTGTCGGGCGCGTCCCGCTCCATCCTCACGGCCGAACGGCTTAGCCTCAACTACGTGCAGCGCATGAGCGGCATCGCCACCCAAACGCGCCGCCTCGTGGATATGCTCGCCGGCACGCACACCACGCTGTTGGACACGCGCAAGACCACGCCCAACAACCGGGTCTTTGAGAAAATGGCCGTGCGTATAGGCGGCGGCAGCAACCACCGCTTCGGATTATTCGATATGATTCTCATTAAAGACAACCATATCGATTTTGCGGGCGGGGTGGTGGAGGCCGTGCAGGCGGCCGAAGCCTACCTTAAAGCCAACGGGCTCAAACTGCCCGTGGAGGTGGAGGTGCGCAACGAAGCCGAGTTGGAGGCCGTGTTGCGGCACGGCGGCGTGCAACGCATCATGCTCGACAATTTCACGGTGCCCGACTTGAAAAAGGCCGTGGAAAAAATAGGCGGCCGCTACGAAACCGAGGCTTCGGGCGGCATTACGGAAGCCACGCTGCGGGATTACGCCTCTTCGGGCGTGGATTTCATTTCGGTGGGCGGCTTGACCCATCACGTGGCCTCTTTGGATTTGAGTTTGAAAGCGGTACATCATATATAACATTTTAGAATTTTATAAAACGAAACGAGATATGGCAAGGACGAAAGTCGATTTGATTTTAGGCATTCAATGGGGCGACGAAGGCAAGGGGAAGTTCGTGGACGTGATGGCTTCCGAGTACGACATCATCGCGCGTTTCCAAGGCGGTCCCAATGCCGGTCATACGTTGGAGTTCAACGGCATCAAGCATATTTTGCAGACCATTCCTTCGGGCATTTTCCGCGAAGGTAAGGAGAACATCATCGGCAACGGGGTGTTGATAGACCCGCATATCCTGCACCGCGAGCTGACGGCCATCCGCAAGTTCGACATCGAACCTAAGCAGCGGCTCATCCTGTCGGACAAGGCGCATCTGATTCTGCCCACCCACCGTCTTTTGGACGCCGCGCTCGAAGCGCAGAAAGGCGACAAAAAAATCGGTTCCACGGTCAAGGGCATCGGCCCGGCCTATACCGACAAGACGGCGCGCGGCGGCTTGCGCGTGGGCGACATCATCCGTCCGGATTTCAAGCGTAAATACGAAGCCTTGAAGCAACAGCATATCGGCCTGTTGAAACACTACGGTTTTGCCGAAGACCAATGGATTATCGACAAGATGCCGCTTGCCGAATACGAAGCCAAGTGGTTCGAGGGCGTGGAAGAACTGAGCGGCTACCGCATCCTGGCCACCGAATACTATTTGGAAGAAGCCATGAACGCGGGCAAACGCATTTTGGCCGAGGGCGCGCAGGGTTCGCTGTTGGACGTGGAGTTCGGTACGTATCCGTTCGTCACCTCCTCCAATACGGTGGCCTCCGGTGTATGTTCGGGCCTGGGTATCTCACCCGCGTCGGTCGGCCGGGTCTATGGCGTGTTCAAGGCCTATTGCACGCGCGTGGGCAGCGGTCCTTTCCCCACCGAACTGCACGACGCCTGGGGCGAACGCCTGCGCGAACAGGGCGGCGAATACGGCTCCACAACGGGGCGGGCGCGGCGTTGCGGCTGGCTCGACCTCGTGGCCTTGCGTTATACGATTATGCTGAGCGGCGTTACCGACCTGATTGTGACCAAGGCCGACGTCATGGACAATTTCGAGGAAATAAAGGTATGCTGCGGCTATAAGAAGGACGGCCGTTCGCTGACGCAGTTCTCGCCCATGGATTTGGACGGCATAGAGCCTGAACTGAAGTCGATGAAGGGGTGGCAAACGCCCATCAGCGACATCAAGCGCGTGGCCGACCTGCCCGAAGCGTTCCGCGCTTATCTGGCATTCATTTCCGAGTGGACCCATACACCGGTCAGCATCATATCGGTAGGTCCCAACCGTGTGCAAACCTTAATGGCCTAATGCGAAAGGACGGCCTCGTCTTTCTTTTCCTCTGCCAGCTGCTGTGCGGCCTTGGATACGCCGCGGCCCATACGCTTGCGGAGCAGGAGCGGGTGGAGCTCAAATGGCGGCAGGTACCCAAGGAGGTACGCCGCAATGTACGTTTGGCTTACCCGTATCATATATACCGTGATTGGGCCAGGGTGGATACCTTGTACAGTGTGCGCGTCATATCCGCCAATTACGAAACGGTCTATTTCGATTCCACCGGCGAGTGGCTGCGCGCCTACCGGCCGGTGCGTCCGTCCGAATTGCCTTACCGGACGTACCTGTTTTTAAAAGAGGAATTCGGGGTTTATCGGGTGTTGCGCGCCTATCAGGTGCAGCAGAGCGACGATTTGGCGCATTACAGCGTTGAAATGGAGCACAAACGCATTCCCACGCTCAAAACCTATTTGGAATTTGATTTTGTCGGCGATTTGACGATGTTGGACGGCAATCCGGTAGGCGGTTCGGAAGAGACCGAAGAAACGGAAGCCCTGTCGCGCGAGGCGTTTTTGGCGCTTTATGCCGATGTTTATGATCCGGAGGCCGAAGAGGCGGCCTATGCGCAGGAGGCGGAACGGAAAGCCGCCGCGGCACAAGAGGCGCCAGCGGAAACCGAAGCCGGGCCCATTGCCGGGGTGGCGGGAGAGCCGGCGGATGATACGTTGGCGTTGGCGGCCGAAGCGGTGGAACCCGCGGCGGCCGATACACTGCCGCCGGTGGCCGAGGCCGTATCTGAACCCGAACCTATCCCCGCCGATGTTACGCCCATTACCGTGGTGGCGTTGGAGGCCGATACCGTGGATTTGTTAGCCGGGGATGAGGTAACGCCTGAACCTGCACCTGAATCTGAACCTATGGCGGTCGATACCACGGCGCTGGCCGTGGCCGCGCCGGCGGCGGTCACTACGCCCGAACCTGCGGCTGAACCCGTACCCGCACCCGATACGGCCGTCCTTGCGGCGGTGCCCGACACGGCGGCCGCCATGGCCGACACGACGCCCGCTCCGCTCTATCCCGAAACCGTCGGCAAGGCCTTCAAAAAACGCTTCCCCAATGTCGATAAGGTGGCATGGCACCGCGCCGATAGCCTCTATNTCGTTACGTTTACCCAGTTTGGACAGGTCATGGCGGCCGCCTTCCGGGAAGACGGCGTTCAGATATATACCGCCTACGCGTTCAACCGCAAGGAAATGCCGCTGCCGATAGACCGCTACCTGCAGGTTTCCGCCGCCAAGATGAAGATGACGGAGGGTTGGCGCGTGGCCTACGAATCCAAATACAAACGGATGTTCGCCGCCTCAGACCGCCCTAAAGACTATTACTACGTCATCATGGGGCGGAAAGTTCCCAAGAGTAAGAAATGGCAGTATATCCGTTACCAATTCAACCAAAACGCCCAATTCGAGGCCAAATCCAATTATGTGCAGCCGTCTGAGAAATAACGCTTCCGTCTTGTGGCGCGCGGGTATCCTGTGCGTGTCGGTTTGGTTGTCCGGCTTGGGGGCGGTGCGCGCACAGTCGTTTTCGGGCAACGATATGCAGAACATTCCGGGGCGACCCGGCGAATGGATATTGAAAGGCAATGTCATCATCGTCTCGCAGGGGAANCGTATATATAGCGACTATGCGGAATACAATCAGAAAACCACCTCCTGCGTCGCTTACGGAAACTTGCGCATTTTTACCAAAGACGGTGTCAGGATTACGGGCAAACGGCTGATTTACGACGGTCCCAAGCAAACCTACAACGTGGTGGAAGACGTGGTGTTGGACGACGGTTCGGTTGTTATGCGCACGCCCGAACTCGAATTCGAGGGACGGCACAACACGGCCACCTACGAAGCCGGCGGCGAGATGACCTCCGGCGAAACGGTCTTGAAGTCCAAACGCGGCCACTATGAGGGGTTGACGCAGATGTTCTACTGCTACGACGACGTGGTNATCGTCAATCCCGAATACACCATCTGGACCGACACGCTGCATTACCACCGGAGCGGTCTGGCCAAATTCTTCGGCCCCACCAATATAGAGACCAACGACTATTATATGTACAGCCGCTGGGGCTGGTTCCATCAGGAAAAGGAACAGGTCAGCCTCAAATACGACGCCTATATCAAAACCAAGGAAACGCAGACGCTTTACGGCGACAGCATCTATTACGACCTGGCGCAAAAACGCGGCAACGTGCACCGCAACGTCTTTTTGGAAGATACGGCGCAGAACTGCTATGTCAAGAGCGAATACGCCGAAAACGACGAGGTGGCCGGCTATGCGTTCTTTACGCAGAATCCGAGGGCGGTCATGGTACAGGATCAAACCGACTCGCTGTTTTTGGTCAGCGANACGATGCTGCTGAAATACGTTACGGTCTATGACACGCTGTGGGAGGGCGGCCGTCCGCAACCGGACTCGACGGCCACGGCTTCCGTCGGTAAACCCGCTTCCGGCAAGGCCGCCAAAGACAACGGCAAGGGCAAAAAGAAAGCGGGCNGCGGCAAAAAGTCGGGTCAGGCGGAAACGCCCCCCGCCGAAACGCCCGAACAACCGCCGTTCCGTGTAGAGGAAGCGCGCGAGATTAGGGAACTGTTGGCTTATCCTAACGTCCGTTTTTACAAGAAAGACGTGCAGGGCAANTGCGACTCTTTGGTGTATTTCCGCCGCGATTCCCTTATGTTCATGCTCAACGAACCCGTGGTGTGGATGAGCGGTTACCAGGTNGATGGCGATACAATCCGGATGTGGTTCAAGGAAAACCGTCCCGACCGGATTTGGGTNAACGAAAACCTGTTTATGACCGCCCGNGTCACGCTCACGCCGGGCGAAGANACGGTNACCAAAAGCCATGCGCTCGACTTGGCGGAGGGCGAGTGGTTCAACCAAATCCAGGGCAAGGAGATGTGGGGNTATTTCGACGACAGCTCCACGTTCCGCTTGGCCGACGTGGTGGGCAAGGCCGAAGCCATCTACTATGTGGTCGATGACGAGAAAAAAGAACTCATCGGCATCAACAAATCGCTCAGCAAGCGCATCAAGATGTATTTCGAAAACGCCGCCATCCAAGGCGTCAACCTCGTGGAGCCGGAGCGCACCGCGCTTTATCCCGAAACCGATCTCACGCAGCGGGAGCGTGTCTTAAAACGCTTCCACTGGGTAACGGGGCTNCGCCCGCGTTCCCAATACGACCTGGCCCCGGAGTGGTAGGGAAGCGGTTCGGCTTGCTTCTGCGCTCAATTTTCACTATCTTTGCTCCACGAGTTTTATAATAGACAGACCATTGGCGTTCATGAATACCAACCTCCGGGCGTTTGTCCCCAATCTGCTGACCTTATGCAATCTGCTTTGCGGGTGCGTGGGGATATGGCTGTTGTTCGCGGGGCATCCCGGCGCGGCGGGCGTGTTGGTGTTCGTGGCGGCGCTCTTCGACGTGTTCGACGGTATGGTGGCGCGTATGTTGGGCGTGTCGGGGCCGCTGGGCGTGCAACTCGACTCGTTGGCCGATGTGGTCAGCTTCGGCGTGCTGCCGTCGTTTATGGCCTTTACGATGATGCGTTCCCAAGCGTTGGACGTATGGGCTTTCGCGGCTTTTCTCATGACGTTGTGCTCGGCCTACCGTTTGGCCAAATTCAACATAGACCCCGCACAGAAAAAGCATTTTTCGGGTATGCCCACGCCGGTCAACGCCGTGTTTTGGGCGTCGCTCTGCCTGCACCAGGCGCGGAGCGGGCAAGTGCTGGGCGGCTATTACGTCTTGATACTCTCGCTTATGTTCGCGGCGTTGCTCGTCTGCCCGTGGCGTATGTTCTCGCTCAAAAGCAAGGACTGGAGCTGGCGGGGCCGTAAGTTTTTCTATCTGTATGTGGCGCTTTCGCTCGTTGCCGTGTGTGTGTCCGGATTTTTAGGCCTGTGTATGGCCGTGGTGTTCTATCCGGTGTTTTCTTATCTGCATTACCATGTGGGCGGCAACGGGGAACATNCNGGAATCGGTTGAATAATCAAAACTCAAGGATATGAAGTTCGTATTTGACATCAATGTAATGCCGCTCAAGGCGTTGCTGGATCCGCAGGGCAAGGCGGTGACTTCCCGGTTGCATACGATGGGCATGAAAGCCGTTGTGGATGCGCGTATAGGGAAACACATGGAATTGACCGTGGAGGCCAAGGATTTGAAAACGGCCGAAGCGATTGTGGAACGGGCTTGCAAAGAAATGTTGCACAACCCGATTATGGAAAGTTATGAATTTACCGTGGTGACGGAATCCGCGGCCAAGAAACCGGCTGCCAAGAAGGCCGCANCCGCGCAAGAAANCGGCNGCCAAACCGGCTGCCAAGAAACCGGCTGCCAAGAAACCGGCTGCCAAGAAGGCCGCGCCCGCCAAAAAAGCGGCGGCCAAACCTGCGGCCAAGAAGCAGGCTGCCAAGAAGGCCGCGACCGCCAAGAAAAAATAACCAGCATCAATTTTAATCATAGCATAACATGAAAAAAATGGCGATTTGGCTGNTGTCCCTTTGCTTTGCGATGGGGGCCGCCAATGCTCAGGAAAATCCTGTAAAATGGAAATTCACGGTAGAGCCCGTGAACGAACAAGAAGCCGTATTGGTGTTCTCGGCTACGGTCACCGGCGGCTATCANCTCTATGCCCAGCAGCAGGACCCGCTCGGCCCGTTGCCCACGGAATTCATCTTTGCGGAAAATGCCGGCTACAAACTCAAGGGCAAGGCNACNGAAAGCCCCAAGCCCGTTTCGGAGAAAGACGAGACGTTCGGCGTTATGGTGCAGTTCTTCAANAAAGACGCCACGTTCCGTCAAACCGTCACGTTGACNGAGGGNAAAGACATGGAAATCAAAGGCACGATCGACTATCAGGTCTGCAACGATGAAACCTGCCTGCCGTTCAACGACATTCCTTTCTCGTTCAACATCAAGGCGGCCGATTTGAAGAACGCCGCGGCTAAGGCGGCGCCCGCCGAAGCGGTGGCCGAAGCCGTTGCNGAAGTGGAAAAGGAAGCCGAGGCGGTGGTGGCCGCGGTGGAAGAAGCCGTGGTGGAAGCGACCGGAGAACCCGCCGCTGAAAAGGCGGACGGCGAATCCTTGGGCGGCTTCATCCTCATCGCGATTTTGGCCGGTTTGGCCGCCGTGTTCACGCCTTGCGTGTTCCCGATGATCCCGATGACGGTATCGTTCTTTATCGACAGCGACGCCAGCGGTAAGGGCGGCCGTGCGACNGGNATTCTTAAAGGCGCGATTTTCACGGGTTCGATCACGTTGATATATACGGCTATCGGCGCCATCGTCGCGCTCACCAAGAGTGCCGATTTCGCCAACGTATTGAGCACNCACTGGATTCCGAACCTCATTTTCTTCGCGNTGTTCGTNGTCTTNGCGTTCTCGTTCTTCGGCCTNTTCGAAATCACGTTGCCCACGGGNCTGTCCAACAAGATGGACGCCAAGGCCGACAAGGGCGGCTATATCTCCGCGTTCTTCATGGCGGCCGTATTGGCCATCGTGTCGTTCTCCTGCACGGGCCCGTTNGTAGCGGCCCTGCTCGTGGAAGCGGCCATGGGTTCGTCGGTGCTCAANCCGTTGTTGGGCATGTTCTTCTTCGGTTTGGCCATGGGCCTGCCGTTCTTCCTGCTTTCGCTCTTCCCGTCCCTGCTCGAAAAGTTGCCCCGCAGCGGCGGCTGGCTCAATTCGGTCAAGGTGGTGTTCGCTTTCGTATTGCTGGCGTTCGGCATGAAGTTCCTGCTGAACATCGACCAGGTTTACGAATTGCATCTGTTTACGCGTGAGGTTTATCTCGCCATTTGGATCGTGCTGTTCACGCTCATGGGCTTCTACCTGTTGGGCAAAATCAANTTCTCGCACGACAGCGACGTGCCCCATATCGGNGTGTTCCGTCTCGTGCTCGTCATCATCACGTTCACGTTCGTCGTGTACCTGATTCCGGGTCTGTTCGGNGCGCCGTTGAAAATGGTGTCGGCCTTGGTGCCGCCCATGACGGTACAGCAGTTCGACCTGAGCAAGGGCGCGGCGGCTTCGGCCGTGGCCATGCCGGGTGCGGCGGCCGGCGACGAACAGGTTCTGTGCGGCACGCCCAAGTATGCCGACAAACTGACGTTGCCGTTCGGCCTCAAAGGTTATTTCGACTATGAGGAAGGTTTGGCCTGCGCCAAGCAGCAGCACAAGCCGGTGTTCATCGACTTCAAGGGNCATTCCTGCGCCAACTGCAAGAAGATGGAGATGGAAGTATGGACCGACGCGCGCGTTCAGAATCTGCTGAAGCAATACGTTATCGTGGCGCTCTATTGCGACGACCGCACGGCCTTGCCCGAAAACGAATGGGTAACCTCCACCGTTGACGGCAATGTTAAAAAGACGCTCGGCAAGCGCAATGCGGATTTCGAAGTGACGAAATTCAAGACGAACACGTTGCCGTTCTACCATTTGCTGGATGGCGAGGGAGAACCNATCGTGGCCACGTCNTACGGTTACAAGAGCGATGTAGAGGCGTTNATCGCCTATCTGCAAAGCGGTTTGGACGCTTTCAACGCCCGCTAGGCGTTGTTTGAGGCGATAAAAAAAGGCTGCCCCGAAAGGAGCAGCCTTTTTTTTGTTGGCTTGAACCNTTGCCGTGTGGCCGTCCGCGTCACCCGATACCCTCCTGTANCATAAAGGGTACCGTGCCGCTCAGCCGTGCCGCCNGGCGTGGTCTCGGCCCTTGCCTCAGAACGGCAGCGCGTCTTCCGACGGGTCGTAAAACGCCTCGTCCTTGTCCAGGCTTGCGGGCACGGACGGCAGCACGGGCTCGCCTTTTTCCACGGCCGGCGTTTCGGGCTTCTTGTTGCCGTTGCCNCCGCCNAGCATCGTGAAGTTCTGCGCCTCGATCTCGGTCACGTACCGTTTTTCGCCCTTGTCGTCTTCCCAAGAGCGCGTGCGCAGTTTGCCTTCCACATACACGGCATTGCCTTTTTTGAGATACTTTTCCGCCACCTCGGCCAAGCCGCGGTAAAGGACGACCGAATGCCATTCGGTCTGTTCGATGCGGTCTCCGTTGTTGTTTTTGTACGTTTCGGAGGTCGCCATCACCATGCGGACTTTCTTTTGNCCGTTGGCGAATGTGAAAACTTCGGGATCCTTGCCCAAGTTTCCGATCAGGATGACTTTGTTTACGCCATTCATAATACTGAAATTTTAAAGGTTTTGGACAATGTACGGACAGGGTCCGCTTTTAACGAAGTCTTTTCCTTAAAAAATCCAAAAACTTTTCGATGANCTTGGGTACGGCATAGTCGGCCCACTGTTCAGGGGGTACGGGAAAACAGCCGTCNGTGTCGAGCGGCGGCGGCAGTTCGTGCGAGGCCTCGTAAAAGAACAGGTGCAGCCGCTGATGCGTCAGCAGGTGCGTGTATTGCTTTACGCGCGGCAGGTCGGGNAGCGGGGCTTCGGCCGAACCGGTCTCTAAGCAGGGTAGGTCGAACAGGCCTTTCCAAATGTCGTTGGCCTGCCGCCGCCGCAGGTACANNCCGTCGGGTCGCGCCACATAATAATAGTGCAGATAACGTTCCCGCACGGCCTTTTTGGCTTTCTTTACCGGCANCCGNTCCACAAGGCCGTCGCGCAACGCNCGGCAGTNCNNNTGNTAAAANCACAGTTCGGGGTTNTGCAGGCAGGGNGCCGACTTGCCGGGTTGGCACANCAGCGCGCCCCATTCCATCATGGCCTGGTTGAACAGGTCGGGCCGCCGCCGGTCTATTTGCGTGTCCAAAAAGGTCTTGATTTTAGNGCGGCAGGCGGGCGTGTCCACGGGCTCGGTCATGCCGTTGATGCGGCTTACCACGCGGAACACATTGCCGTCAATGACCGGAAACGGTTGCCGGAACGCGAACGACAGGATGGCGGCGGCCGTATAGTCGCCTATGCCCGGCAACGCGCGCACGGCTTCGTAGGTATCGGGAAACACACCGCCGTGGCGCTCGCAAATCCGTTTGGCGGCCGCGTGCAGGTTGCGGGCGCGGCTGTAATAGCCCAGCCCCTGCCATTGTTTGAGNACGGCTTCTTCGGGGGCGTCGGCCAAAGCCTGCACGGTGGGAAAGGCGGCCATAAAGCGGTTGAAGTAGGGTAACCCTTGTTTGACCTGGGTCTGTTGCAGGATGATTTCCGACAGCCAAATGGGGTAGGGGTCTTGGGTTCCGCGCCAGGGGAGGTCGCGTTTGTATTTTGAATACCAGGTTATTAATAAGTCGGATAACTGTGACATGAAAACAAAAATAGAAAAAAGCCGTGATAAAAGCGGATTATTTGGAAAATATTCTTATATTTGCATCGGTCGAAAATGCGGGGCTGTCCGTTTTGGTCAGCGCGNCGGCATCAAGACAGAGTATAAACCCATAATTACAAAATAACATGACAAAAGCAGAAGTTGTATCCGAAATCGCCGCCAAGACGGGTTTGGAAAAGACCGTTGTATTGGCGACCGTAGAAACGTTTATGGATGTCATTAAAGACAACATGATTTCCGGTCAGAACGTTTACCTCAGAGGTTTTGGCAGTTTCATCATCAAAACCCGCGCGAAGAAAACGGGCCGTAACATTTCGAAGAACACGTCCATCGAAATTCCCGCCCACAACATTCCCGCGTTCAANCCGGCCAAATCCTTCCTGACGAACGTTAAGAAGAACGTAAAGGCCTAAGCCATGCCGAGCGGAAAGAAACGTAAGCGGCATAAAATGGCGACGCATAAACGCAAGAAGCGTTTACGTAAGAATCGCCATAAAAAGAGATAGTTATCTCTATAGAGGATCCAAAATATGCAACAGTAGGTATGCTTAGGCGTGCCTACTGTTTGTATTTTATCAAACGGAAGTTGTGTGAATAAGGAATTAATCGTAGATTCGACCGCGCAAGAAGTTGTAATAGCGTTGGTTGAGGACAAGCAGTTGGTGGAGTTGCATCGGGAAAAAAGCAATACGATGCACTCGGTAGGGGATGTTTTTTTAGGCCGGGTCAAGAAACTGATGCCCGGGTTGAACGCGGCGTTCATCGAAGTCGGCGCCGAGAAGGAAGGCTTTTTGCATTATCTGGACGTAGGTCCGCAATTCGCATCGTTCAATCGGTTTACGCAATGCGCCATCAACGGCGACCGCGCTCAGACCGATATTCAAAAATATAAGAATCGGGAAGAAACGCCCAAAAACGCCAAGATATCATCGATACTCAAACAGAACCAAAGCCTTTTGGTGCAGGTAACGAAAGAACCGATTTCGACGAAGGGCCCGCGTCTGAGCGCGGAGATTTCGTTTCCGGGCCGTTATCTGGTGNTGGTGCCGTTTTCCAATAAGGTTTCCATCTCGCAGAAAATCAAGAACCCGGAAGAACGTTCCCGCCTTAAGAGTTTGATTCAAAGCATACGGCCGCATAATTTCGGCGTCATCATCCGNACGGTGGCCGAGGGACGCAGCGTGGCCGATTTGGACGCCGACATGACGGCGCTGACCAAGAAGTGGGCGCATATCGAACGGCAGTTATTGCACGCCAAAGCCCCGATGAAGGTGTGCAGCGAAATGGACAANGCCGTGAGCATCCTGCGCGATTTCCTCAACAACGATTTCAACCATATCGCCACCAACGACCCGCAGCTGTACGACGAGATCCAGGCGTACATCATGCGCATTGCGCCCGAAAAGAAAGACATCGTCAAGTTATACAAGGGCAAGGAACCCATTTTCGACCATTACGGCATTTCCAAGCAAATCAAGTCATCGTTCGGCAAGGTCGTGAACCTGCGCCACAACGGNGCCTATATCGTGGTGGANCATACCGAGGCCATGCACGTCATCGACGTGAACAGCGGCCACCGCATGAACGCCGACCANAGNCAGGAGAGCAATTCGTTGCAGGTAAACTTGGATGCGGCCTTGGAAGTGGCGCGTCAGGTGCGTCTGCGCGATATGGGCGGCATCATCATCGTGGATTTCATNGACCAGCGCGAGGCGGCCAACCGCAAGACGCTGTTCGACGCCATGGTCAAGGCCATGGAGAAAGACCCGTCCAAGCATACGGTCTTACCGCCCACCAAATTCGGCCTCATTCAGATTACGCGCCAGCGGTTCCGCCCGCAGACGCAGGTCAAGGTGCTCGAAACCTGCCCCACCTGTGGCGGCACGGGCGAAATCCGGCCCAGCATCTGCCTTACCGANGAAATAGACAAGCAGGTGGATTACCTGATCAAAGACACGAACGCGCGNCATTTTACCGTGGTCGTACATCCTTACGTCTATGCGTATATGCGCGGCAACTGGCGGTGGGCGCAACGCAACTGGTGGCGGAANTACCACCGTTGGATCGGCCTTAAAAGCTACGATTCTTTGAATTTTCTGGAATACCGGTTTTACGATAAAAACGGCGAGCAAATCCAATTATGATACTGACGGCCGAACGCGATACCAGCCTTATCGATTTGCTGTTGGAGACGTTTCCGGACAGCAATCGCACNCGTCTTAAAAAGGCGGTGCGCTTGGGCTGTGTCTCGACCGAGGACGGCGCGTTGATGAAACACGCGGAAACGCCCTTGCGTAAGGGCGAGCGCGTTTCGTTCAAAAAATATTCGGCCCGCCAACTCTATCGCGAGAAAGCGCCNTTCCGCATTCTGTACGANGACGANGACCTNTTGGTCGTGTTCAAACCGGCCGGCATCCTTACCTCGGGCCGCACCACCGAAAAGGTGCGCTCGATGTTCGGCATCGTTAACAGTTACGTGTTGCAGAAGACGCGGCATCAACAGCGCGCCCATACGGTACACCGGTTGGACCGCGAGGTATGCGGCCTGCTCATGTTCGCCAAAAACGAGGAGACCAAGGCGTTTTTGCAGGAACATTGGAAAGACGTTGAGAAAAAATATTATGCACTCGTGGAAGGGCGGCCGGAAAAGGCGGCGGGCGTATGCAGCTCGTTCCTGAAAGAAAACGCGCGTCAGGTCATGTATTCGGTGGCGCGGGAGGAAGCGGGCGCCAAATGGGCGGTGACCCATTACAAAACGCTGCGCTACCACGAGGCCGACGGCACGACCTTGNTCGAAGTGCGCTTGGAGACCGGCCGCAAGAACCAAATCCGCGTGCATCTCTCCGACATGGGCTGCCCGATTGTGGGCGACCGNAAATACGGTGCCGACGACAGCATTAAGCGGCAGATCCGGCTNATGGCCTATTCGCTCGCGTTCCCGAATCCGCGGACGGGGCGGCGCGAAAAGGTGGAAATCGGCTTGCCGAAAGATTTTGAAATGCTGACGGGCATGGAATAAACAAAACGGGATATGGAGCAGGAAGCGGAAAAGAAATTGCGGGCGGAAATAGCCGAGAAAGTGAAGCAATACTACGAATTGCGTTTCGCGTCCGCCCCGTCCGACCCCAAGCTCGTGCACTATGCGGGCCGCGTGTTCGACGAAAAGGAACTACAGTATGCCGTAGAGGCTTCGTTGGACTTTTATCTGACCGAAAGCCGGTTTGCGCGCGAATTTGAGCGCCGTTTCTCCGACTTTACGGGTTCNGCCCANACGTTTATCGTCAACTCCGGCTCGTCGGCCAATCTGCTGGCCTTAACGGCGCTCACCTCGCCCCTTTTGGGCGAGAAGGCCCTCCGCCGCGGAGACGAAGTCATTACGGTGGCCGCCGGCTTTCCCACAACGGTCAATCCCATTCTGCAAAACGGGCTCGTGCCGGTCTTTGTCGATGTCGAGGTGGGCACCTACAACGCCCTGCCCGCACAAATCGAGGCGGCGGTAGGGCCCCGTTCGCGCGCCATCATGCTGGCCCATACGCTCGGCAACCCGATAGACTTGGACGCCATCGGCCGTATCGCCGAAAAGCACAACCTCTANTTGGTGGAGGACTGCTGCGATGCGTTGGGTTCCACCTATCACGGCCAAAACGTGGGCACGTTCGGCCATATNGCNTCCTATTCGTTCTATCCGGCGCACCACATCACGATGGGCGAGGGGGGNGCGGTCTGCACCGATTCGCCGGTGNTGGCGCGCGCCGTGCGCGCGCTGCGCGACTGGGGGCGCGACTGCTACTGCAAGGGCGGCGAAAACGGCCGTTGCGGCCGCCGCTATACGCANCAATACGGNGAANTGCCGTTGGGCTACGACCACAAATACGTCTATTCGCATATCGGCTACAACCTCAAGGTCACCGACCTGCAGGCGGCCGTCGGCGTGGCGCAGATGGAAAAGCTGCCGGCCTTCATCGAAAAGCGGAAAGCCAATTTCCNCCGTTGGGAAGCGGGCTTCAAGGCTTGGGANGACAAGTTCATCCTGCCTTACGCCNCNCCCGGTTCCGANCCGGCCTGGTTCGCCTATCCGGTCACGGTNCGCGAGGGGGCGGGCTTCACGCGCACCGAACTTACCGACTACCTGCAGGGCAAGGGCGTGGAAACGCGCAACCTGTTCGGCGGCAACCTGCTGCGTCAACCGGCCTATCTGTCCATCGACAAACGCACGGTGGGCGACCTGCATAACACCGACTATATCATGAACGCCACGTTCTTCCTCGGCACGTATCCGGGGCTGACGGAGGCGCAGATAGCCTATGTGTTGCAACAGATAGCGGATTTTATAAAACAATAGCGTTCATCAAACGGAAACGTCATGAAAGCAGTTCTCTTGGCCGGTGGTTTCGGCACGCGTCTTTCGGAAGAAACNGATATCCGTCCCAAACCGATGGTGGAAATCGGCGGCAAGCCGATTTTGTGGCANATCATGAAGATTTATTCGACCTATGGTATCAACGAATTCATTGTGTGTTGCGGCTACAAGGCCTATATGATCAAGCAGTATTTTGCCGATTANTATCTGCATCAGGCCGATTTGACCGTCGATTTGCGNAACAACGGCATGGAAATCCACCATTCGCACGCCGAACCGTGGAAAATCACGCTTGTGGATACGGGGCTGAATACGATGACGGGCGGCCGCCTCAAGCGCATCAAGGATTATCTCAACCCCGGCGAACCGTTTTTGATGACTTACGGCGANGGCGTGGCCGACATCCGNATAGACGAATTGATCAAGTTCCACCGTGCGCAGAAAAAACTGGCCACCGTAACGGTCGTGCAGCCGTCGGGCCGGTTCGGCGCCATTACGTTCAATGCGCAGGACGAGGTCAAGGTGTTTTCGTTTCANGAGAAGCCCAAAGGCGACAGCAGTTGGATCAACGGCGGCTTCTTCGTGCTCGAACCCAAGGTGCTCGACTATATCGACGGNGACGATACGGTTTGGGAACGTAAACCGTTGGAGACGCTGGCGGCCGAGGGCGAACTCGTGGCTTACCGGCACGGCGGTTTTTGGCGGCCGATGGATACGCAGCGCGAGAAGCGCGAGTTGGAGGAGATGTGGGAGAGTGGCAAGGCNCCTTGGAAGATATGGTAAAAAAACGCTTACGAACGCGATCTGTGGCGTTTGAGTGTATATGATTAGATATGTTGGGAGATTTTAGGCATTTCTATAAAGGCAAGCGGGTCTTGCTGACGGGGCATACGGGCTTCAAGGGCAGTTGGCTCGCCATTTGGCTGCACGAAATGGGTGCGGAGGTGGTCGGCNTGGCNTTGGATCCCGCNTCCGANCGCGACAACTACGTGCTTTCGGGCATAGGCGGTAAGNTNNNGGCCGATTTGCGCGTGGATATCCGCGANGCGGCGCNGNTNAAGGCCGTGTTNGCCGAATACNNNCCCGAAATCGTGTTCCANNTNGCNGCCCAGCCGTTGGTGCGGCTNTCCTACNANTGNCCGGTGGAAACCTACGAAACCAACGTCATGGGCACCATCCACGTGTTGGAGGCCGTGCGCGCCACGCCGGGCGTCAAGGTGGCCGTGATGGTTACGACCGACAAATGCTACGAGAACNAGGAGCAGATATGGGCCTACCGCGAGAATGAGCCGATGGGCGGCTACGANCCNTACAGCAGCAGCAAGGGNGCGGCCGAAATAGCCATNAGCAGTTGGCGGCGCAGTTTCTTCAACCCCGAACAATACGAAAAACACGGCCAGAGCGTGGCGAGCGTCCGCGCCGGCAANGTCATCGGCGGGGGCGACTGGNCGGCCGACCGCATCGTGCCCGATTGCATCCGGGCCTTGGAGGCCGGCCAACCGATCGGCATCCGCAGCCCCAAGGCGGTGCGTCCGTGGCAGCACGTGTTGGAACCGNTGGGCGGCTATCTGCTGTTGGCGCAAAAGATGTGGGAGGAGCCCACGCGCTATTGCGAGGGCTGGAATTTCGGCCCCGAGACGGCCGGCGTCACCACGGTATGGGAGGTGGCCGAAGCCATCGTGAAGGCCTACGGAAAAGGCGCGTTGCAAGACCTGTCGGATCCCGCNGCCGTGCACGAAGCCCAACTGTTGATGCTNGACATCAGCAAGGCGCGTTACCGTTTGGGTTGGAAGCCCCGTTTGAACCTGGCGCAGACCGTNGAATTGACCGTGGATTGGTACAAACGTTACCGCACGGCCGATGTTTACGGGCTTTGCGTCGAACAGATAGATAAATATATACATATNTGAAATGAAGAAAATCCTGCTTACCGGCGGTAGCGGTTTCATAGGACGGAACCTGCGGGAAAGTTGCCTTTCCCAAGCCTATGAATTGCATGCGCCCTCGCACGCGGAGCTGGATTTGTCGGATACCGGCAGCACGGATGCCTATTTCGCCAAGCACCGCTTCGACGCCGTCATTCACGCGGCCGTGAAGCCGGGGCATCGGAACGCCCCCGANNTGACGAACCTCTTTTTCACGAACAACCGTATTTTCTTCAATTTGGTGCGTCACGCCGACCGTTGNGGCCGCATCCTCAACCTCGGCTCGGGNGCCATCTACGATATGCGGCACTACGAACCGATGATGACCGAGGATTATTTCGGGCGTCATGTGCCGGCCGACGAACACGGCTACAACAAATACGTCTGCGGCCGGTATATGGCGCATTGCCCGGAAGACATCGTGGATTTGCGCATTTTCGGCATCTTCGGTAAATACGAAGACTACGNGATTCGGTTCATTTCCAACGCCATCTGCAAGACGCTGTTCGATTTGCCGGTCACGTTGCGGCAGGACAGGCTGTTCAGTTATATATATGTCAACGACCTTGCGCCGGTTTTGGCGTGGTTCATCGAAAACAAGCCGAAGCACAGGGCTTANAACGTTACGCCCGATGAGGTGTCTTCGCTGTTGACGTTGGCGAAAAAGGCCGTGGCGCTGTCGGGCAAGGCCCTGCCGATACAGGTGGCCGCTCCGGGCGAGGGCATGCCNTATACGGGNAGCAACGCGCGTCTGCGGGCCGAAATGGGCGANNGCCTGCGCTTTACGCCCATGGACGAAGCCGTGGCGCAGCTTTACGCCTGGTATGATNCCATAAAGGGCACNTTGGATAAAAATTGTTTATTGTACGACAAATGAGAGCGAGCGACTATATTTTCAAACGGCTTAAAGAAGTCTATGGCGTGGAGCGCGTGTTTCTGATTACGGGNGGCGGCGCCATGCACNTGAACGATGCCGTGTGTCAGAGCGGGCTGGCCTATACGTGCTGCCATCACGAGCAGGCGTGCGCCATCGCGGCCGAAGGTTATGTGCGGGCGGGCAAACGCTTGGGCGTGGTCAATATCACCACGGGGCCGGGCGGCCTGAACACGCTGACNGGCGTTATGGGGCAGTGGACGGATTCGGTGCCNGTGTTGTATATATCAGGCCAGGTNAAGCAATCCACCACGATTGCAGCGTGTCCGGATTTGCGCCTGCGGCAGCTCGGCGACCAGGAGGTGGATATCATATCGGTGGTTAAACCGTTGGTCAAGTACGCGGCGCAAATCCGCAGGGCGGAAGACGTGCGGCGGATATTGGACGAGGCGGTGCACACCGCCCTGTCAGGCCGCCCCGGCCCGGTATGGATAGACGTGCCGATGGATATACAGGGGGCTTTGGTGGATGCGGCTGTGTTGGATGCGGAGGCCGCCGCCCCGGAGAAACCATCTTGCAGGCAACCGGAACCATCGTCCATGCAACGGCTCTTTGAATTGCTCGATGCCTGCGAACGCCCGGTTTTGATAGCCGGAAACGGCATCCGTATCAGCGGTGCGCAAGATAAAATGTATGCGTTTCTGCAAAAAATGCCGATGCCGGCCTTGGGCACGTTCAACGGCATGGATATGCTCTATGAGGAACATCCATGTTTTGCCGGACGTATCGGTACGCTGGGCAGCCGGAGCGGTAATTTCGCGTTGCAGAATGCGGATTTGGTCCTCTCGGTCGGTTCGCGCAACAATATCCGTCAGACGAGCTATAACTACGAGTTTTTCGCGCGGGGTGGCAAACTGGTCTGTGTAGATGCGGATAAGGCGGAAATGCAGAAACCCACGGTTCAACCGTATTTGGCCATCGAAGCCGATGCGGCCACGTTTTTCGAGGCTCTGTCGGTCTATAAGCCCCGTAAGGATTATAGCGAATGGCTTTCGTGGGCGTTGGCGCGGAAGGCGAAATATCCGGTCGTATTGCCTGAATTTGCAAAGCCGGGTGCCGTGAACCCCTATTATTTCGTGGATGCGCTCAGCCGTGCCTTGCCGGAAGACGCCGTGGTGGCGACGGCCAATGGCAGTGCCTGCGTGATAGGTTTTCAGGCCGCCAAAGTAAAGCGGGGGCAACGTTGGTTTTGGAATTCGGGATGCGCGGCCATGGGCTACGACTTACCTGCGGCCATCGGTGCGGCCTTGGCAACGCCGGGCAGACCGCATGTTTGTTTGAGCGGGGAGGGTAGCCTGATGATGAATATACAGGAATTGAGTACGGTCATCGCCAGCAAAATCAATCTGAAATTGGTGATACTCAACAATGGCGGCTATATTTCGATTCGTCAGACCCAAAACAATTTCTTTTCGGGACGGCATATCGGCATCGATGCCGATTCGGGTGTCGTGTTCCCCGATTTCATGAAACTGGCGGAAGCGTTCGGTTTCGCATCGATGCGGATTGAACGCAACGAGGACGTGGAAGACCGGTTGCGGGCGATGTGTGCGATGGATAAGCCAGTGGTGTGTGAGGTGATGTTGCCGAACGATTATATCTTTCAACCCAAAACCTCGTCGGAGCGCAAGCCGGACGGAAAGATGGTGTCGAAGCCGCTCGAAGACCTTTACCCGTTCTTGCCCCGTGAAGAGTTTTTGCAAAACATGATTATTGACCCAATAAACGAATAGCACTATGAATGCGTTGGAACAGAGAATGGTGGACCAGCTTAAAGACCTCAAGGAAAACCACTATGTGGTAGGGGTCAAAGCGGAGTTTGAAGCGGAGGGCACGCGTATGGAAGAAGCCTTGCGCTTGAAAGAAGTGGTGACCAAGGCGGGTTTGGATTTGACGATTAAAATCGGGGGATGCGAGGCCATCCGCGATATGTACGATGCCCGTTCCATCGGCGTGACTCGCATCGTGGCACCGATGATAGAGACGCCGTATGCCCTCAAGAAATATTTGGCCGCCACCCATATGGTTTACCCGCAGGATGAATGGGCCGGGGTGGATTTCCTCATCAATGTGGAAACTTATACGGGTTACAAGAATTTTGATGAAATGATGCACGTGCCCGGCGTGGAACAATTGACCGGTATCGTCTTGGGACGTGTGGATATGACCGGGTCGATGGGGTTGACGCGCGACGACATCAATGCGGAACCCGTTTTCGAGGTTGCGAAAGACTTGTTCCTGAAAGCCAAGCAACACGGAAAGGAATGTGTGATTGGCGGCGGGGTTTCGGCAGCGTCCATCGACTTTTTCAACCGTCTGCCGAAAGGTACGTTAGACCGTTATGAGACCCGCAAAGTGCTTTTTCAATTGCCGGGGGCGGTGTCTGAAGGCGCCGACAAGGGCATTCTCAAGGCGGTCGGTTTTGAATTGATGTGGCTCAAGAACAAGCGGGAATTTTACAAGATGATTTACGAGGAAGATTCCCAGCGTATAGCTATGCTGCAATCGCGTTACGACAAACTGATAGAGGCCGCCGGCGGAAAATACCAATAAAAACACGATATGCGACAGGAACAGAAAGACGCTTTGTACCGTCTGCAGCATTTCTTCTTCGATTTGGACGGTACACTGGCCGATTCCAAGGCCGATGTACTGGGCAGTATCGCGCAGGCCTACGAACGTCTCGGCTGGGCTTACGATGCGTCCAAGCTACGCATAGGCCCGTTGTTACCGGACATCATCGCCACGATTTCCCCGCAGTTGGATGCGGCGCAGCGGCAGACCGTGGCGCAGACGTTCCGCGCGTTCTATACGGCCGGCCAATATAGCCGTACCGTATTGTTTCCGGGCGTGCGTCCGTTTATGGACCGTTTGTCGGCACAGGGCAAGACGCTCTACTTAGCCACGAACAAACCGCGCAAATCGACGCTTGAGGTATTGGATGTTTTGGGCATCGGGGATTGTTTCCGGTATATAGGTACACCCGATTTCGACGGCGACCATCTGCCCAAACCCGAAGTACTTAAAGCGATGGTCAAGATGTTCGACATCGACCCCGCCCAAGCCGTCATGGTAGGCGATACGGTGCCCGACATCGAGGCCGGCCGTTATGCCGGCATGAAGACCATGGCGTTTACGGGTGGCTACGGCGGGGCGGGTTTCGCTTCCGAAAGCCAGGCCGATTTCGTCATCCATACTTACGAAGAATTGCTTTAACCCTAGGTTCATACGAAAAGCGTCATGAAAAAGAAAATCTCCATTATAACGGCCTGCTACAACGAGGAGGAGAACGTAGCCATCCTGTGCGAGCGGATTCGCGCGGTTATGCAGACGTTGCCGCAGTACGACTACGAACATATCTTTATCGACAATGAGTCTAAAGACCGCACGGTCGAACTCATCCGCAAGGAAATCGCCGTCGACCCCCATATCCGTTGCATCGTCAACGCCCGGAATTTCGGACATATCCGTTCCTCGTTCCACGGCTTGTGCCAATGTTACGGCGATGCGGTCATTGCGATGGCTTCCGACCTGCAGGACCCGCCCGAGACCATTCCCGCGCTCGTAGCGCGTTGGGAAGAAGGCTACAAGGTGGTTATCGGCGTCAAGAACCAAAGCAAGGAAAACCCGCTGATGTTTGGCCTGCGCAAGCTGTTCTACAATCTGTTGGCCAAGGCGTCGGAGACGGAACAGGTCAAGAACTTTACGGGTTTCGGCCTTTACGACCGTCAGTTTATGGACGTGTTGCGCGGCATCGACGACCCCTATCCGTATTTCCGCGGCTTGGTGGCCGAACTCGGCTTTGAGCGTGCGGAGGTGCCTTTCGTGCAACCCAAGCGCGAGCGCGGCCGCACGCACAATAACTTCTACACGCTCTACGACATCGCGATGTTGGGGTTCGTGAACCATTCCAAACTGCCGTTGCGGTTGGCGAGCTTTTTAGGCTTCGGCACGGCCATCGTCAGCCTGCTCGTGGCCATCGCCTATTTTATCTATAAATTGGTGTATTGGGATAGTTTTTCGGTGGGACAGGCACCCTTGGTCATCGGGCTGTTCTTCTTTTCGGCCGTTCAACTGTTCTTTATCGGCATCATAGGTGAATATGTCGGCGCCATCCATACGCAGGTGCGCAAACGGCCGCTCGTCATAGAAAAGGAACGGATTAATTTTGAAGATTCCGTCGGTCAGGAACCGGTCGCGCCAAGGTAAGGTCTGTCAACAATCGTATAAAGTGACGATGCGGCACTTGTCCTTATAGGGCTCTAGGATTCGCAACATTTGATTCTGCGCTACGTAAGATGCCAACAAAATCGTGTCTATCGTGCGGTTTTCAATATCTTGCGGATTGAAGGCCTGGATAGGTATCCCTGCAATCTGAAAAGCCTGTTTCTTGGTGTCGGAATCGTAGAATTTGACAATGTTTTTCTTAAGTAAAGGCGTGGTGGCCAACAATAAGGATAAATGGTTGCCTGTTCCCCAAACTGCTATTTTATCCCCCTTGATATTTTTGATGATTTTTCTGATTCGGTTCAGCTCGGCTTTGGACTTTTGATTATATGTTTTGACAATAAAAGGCACGGAATTGACATATTGATGAATTTGCGTAGAGGAAGTTTGTTCCCAAAGTGTAAATACGGCGGGACAGCCTGCCGCAACCCTTGAGCTGCATAAATCAAGACCGGCGTTAAGCAAACGGTAACCGCATACCGACATCATATTTTCCAAACTTTCGAGCGTAAAACAGTTGACGTGTTCATCGCAATACATGCCATAGGCTTGGTTATTGAATTTGAAATCGAATGTGGGTACTTCAATAAAGAAATATCGGGGAGAAATAACTTGCACACATTCTTTGATGAATGAACAAGGGGAAACGATGTGTTCCAGCGTGTGCGAAAGAAACACCATGTCGTAGTTTTCTTTGGTTTCTATGCCGATATGTTTTGAGTAATATTCTTTAAACACACCGCAGAACATATCGACGTTGTAATTTTTCTTTGCGTTCTCGCAGTTGTTGCGGCTTGGTTCAATGCCTAGCGTTTTTTTGTCGGAATAAAGGCTTAGATTATATCCGCTTGATGCTCCGATTTCAAGGATGGAGGAAAATTGTACATTGTTTTCCTCTATGAAATTTCTTTGTCGGGCGCAGCGTTGCTTATAATCGTCTGAGGGAATACTGTTTATGTCGTCGAATTCGTATTTTGATTGTTTTTTATATCGATTGTTCAATTTCTCTTCCGAAAAGGGATTGCCGGTAACGATAAGTTTGCAGTCCGGGCAGATTTTGACATGTTGGGTATAATTGTCCGCCATGCCAATGATATATTTGAAATGTAGTTTTTTTATGGTTTTCAGTTTTTTGCCGCAAATGTCGCAATGGGTTATCATGGTCGTGTTTATTTGTGTCGGTGTAAAATTATGAAATTTTTTGATAATGGGATGCGTGATGTTGTTCGATTTCATTGCGAAATTTTGTAATTTTACCGTTTTATTACCCAACCCTGTGCTATGTCCAAGTTTATCCCCCAACTGAAAACGCTGTTCCGCAAGGTATGGAACATCCATCTGATCCGTTTCGGCATGGTGGCGGGGCTGAATACGCTGTTCGGCTACAGTCTTTACGCGCTGTTGCTTACGGTGGGTCTGCATTACGTGTGGGCCACGCTCATCGGGCAGGTCATCGGCATCATGTTCAACTTCAAGACCTATGGCCGTCTCGTCTTCCGCAACGGCGACAACCGGCTTGTCGGTAAATTCGTCGGCGTGTATGCGTTCACCTATCTGTGCAACATCACCGGCATCAGTTATTTGGTCAATACGGTGGGCTTGAGCGACTACCTTGCGGGCGGCATCATGGTCATTCCCATCGGTTTGCTGACCTTCATGCTGAACAAGCTGTTGGTGTTCAAAAAAATCAATGACGATGTTAACGAAAGCGAACAAGTAAAATTACGGGATATGTTCAAGCAGTGGTTCTCCGACAGACCGCGCGGCATCTTTACGTTGCTGGCGGCCATGGCGTTGATATGGATGGTCCGCGCGAGTTTTGACGCCGGAATGTCCGGTGACGAGGAAATCCATAACGTGCACGCGGAAAACGTCTATAACTTCTATGCCACCTGGGGCGCGGATTCCACGGCGGCCGTCATGCGGTCGGACTACAACCTGCCGTCTTACGGGCAGGCGGTCGATAATTTCGCCTACGCCTTGACGCGGTGGTTCGGCATCGACGACGTGATGCAGACGCGGCATACGGTCAATGTCGTGTTCGCGTGGCTGGCCATGCTCTACGCGGCGTTGTTGGCCTATCGGCTCGGGGGGCGCAAGTGGCTGCCGGCCATCTTCACGCTCGTGCTGTTCTTCTTCTCACCGCGCTTCATGGGGCACGGCTTCAACGACCTCAAAGACTCCAACTTGGCGGCGGTCATGCTCATCGGCGTTTATTACATCGTCGTCTTTTTGCAGGAATTCCCGAAACAACGGGTTTCGACGCTCGTCATGTTGGGTATCTGCATCGGCCTGGCCACGGCCATCCGTATCGGCGGGCTGTTGCTCATCGCCTACCTCGGCTTTTTCGCGCTGGTTTATTTTATTGGTCACTACGGCTTCAAGTCGCTGTATGCGGCGGGTGAAAACCGGCGGCTGTTTTGGCGCAACATGGTTGGCTACGGCCTGCTCGTGGCCGTGGGCGGCTATATCTTGGCCGTGCTGTTGTGGCCGTTCGCGCTGCGGGCGCCGATCAAGAACCCGATGGAAACCTTTACGTCCATGTCGCAGTTCGCCATCAGCATCCGCCAGTTGTTCGAAGGGCGGTTGCAGTGGTCTAGCCAATTGCCGTGGTATTATACGTCCAAGTTCATCCTCATGACCGTGCCCACGGCCGTGATGACCGGCGCGATAATCCGGCTCGTAACGGGCTGGCGGCGGGGCAAGGGCTTCTGGACGTTCCTGCTGTTGTTCTGCTTCGTGTTCCCCGTCTTTTGGATTACCTATACCAAGGCCAACGTTTACGGCGGCTGGCGGCATTCGATGTTTGCCTATCCCACTTTGGTCGTGTTGGCGGGCTTGGGCTTCCACGATTTGACGGAACTGTGCCGCCGCCCGGCTCTGCGCTATGCGTGCATCGCGCTGCCGTTCGTCCTGCTGTGGCATCCGGTGCGGCATTATATCAAGAACCATCCCTACGAATACGTCTATTTTAACGAATGGGCTGGCGGCGTCAAGCAGGCTTACGGCCGCTACGAACTCGACTACTACTATCATTCCACGCGCGAGGCGGCGGAATGGATCATGGCGCACGCCGACACATCGCGTTTGGCACCCGGTGAAAAGATAAAGGTAGTTTCGTGGCATTATGCTTCGTTGAACTATTATCTGCGCGACACGGCGCATTTTCAGGCGGACTTCTCGCGGATTTACGACATGGGTGACCGCGACTGGGATTACGGTGTGTTTACGGTTACGGGCATGAACCCCGACTGGATTAAGAACCGCGCCGCATTTCCGCCCGTCAATACGGTATATACCGTTGAGGTGGACGGTAAACCAATCTGTATCGTATTGCAGCGCACNGACAAGTCGGACTATTACGGTTACGAGGCCATGCGGCGNGGCGAGGCCGACTCGGCCGTGATGTGCTTCCGTCNGGCGTTGGAGGCCAANCCCTATAACGAACAGGCCTTGGAGCATCTTTCGCAACTGTATGCCGACCGCGGGCAGTACGATAGCGCGTTGGTANTGGCGGCCTTTTGGGTGGAGGCGGTGCCGAGCAATCTGACGGCCCTGCAACAGTTGGCTAATATATACTATGCGCGCCGCGATTTCTCAAGCATGGCAGCGGTGGCTCAGCGGATCAAGGCCGTGGCANCCACCGAGATGATNGGCTATTGGTTTTCGGCCCTGGCTTATGTGCAGGGNGGCAACCGTCAGAGTTTACAACTGGCGTTGGGCGATTTGCAAAAGGTTATTGAATANCGGCCCGACTTCAAGCAGGCCTATTANCTGATGGCGCAGATTTACCAGTCNGCGGGCGACAATACGTCGGCCCAGCGTTGTATGGANATNGTAAACCGTTTGCCGTAATGCAAGGNAGGGAAGCGGCGGCCGCCCGTGCGTTGGCTTTGTGGCTGTTGGTGCCGGGCTTGGGGCTGATTAGCCATACCTATGCACCGTTACCGCCGGTCATGCTGTTCTTTTTGGCGGCCTTGCCGTTGGCATGGTACGGTTTGGATGCCCATCTGCATGGCGGTGCGGCCGGAGGGGCGGCCGCCGCTTCTTGGTCGGCGGATGCCCGCGCGTGGCGGCCGTTTCTTTGGGTCGCCGTGGCCTACATCGGCTATATGCTGGTCTCTCAATATATACTTGGAACTTCCTTGCGTTCGACTTGGGGCGTTGTCTGTTCCGCCTGTTACGGTGTGTTGCCGCTTCTGCTGTGGTCAAGCGGCCCCGAAACGGCCGCCACGCTTTTTGCGCGGCACCNCTCCAAGTTCGATTGGGCGTTCCGTATAGCCCTTATTGTATATACCATAGAAGCCTTATGGCGTTACGGCGTGGTTTGGCTCTTGTCTGACGCCTCCGTTTATCAAGGCATCTACCGCTATAAGTTCGGCGGCCTCATGTATAGCGAGAGCAACGCCACGGGCATCCATATCCTGATATGGCTGTTTTTTACGCTTTGGTGGGCGCGTTCGCTCCATCGACGCGGTCTGCTTGCCGACCGCCGTGCCCTTTTCCGTTATATCGGCATGGGCGTTTGGTGGCTCGTTTTGCTGGGGCTTACGTTGTCGCGTGCCTGTTGGTTGGCAGCCGGCATCGGGCTGTTGTATTTCTGTATGCCGGTTTCAAAAATAAAATATATATGGAGCGGCCTGCTCATCTGTTTGGCCGTGGCCGCGTTGGGCTTCGCGCTGTTTGTCTATCCGAGCGTGCGATACGATGCGAGTTTCATTTCCAAGTTCCAGATATGGTATGCGTTCCTCGACTATTGGCGGCAGGCATCCTGGCCGGCCATGCTGTTCGGCATCGGGCTCACGCGCTCTGAAATCGCAATGGGCGTTTATGCGCATAGTTATGTACTGGTGTTCCTCGTTGAAACCGGCCTGAGCGGTTGTCTGCTCATGTTGACGCTGTTTGGCCGTATGATTGTCGATAGCCGCGGGGCAGGACTTTATGTTCTGTTACCGTTCGCCATCGCCACGCTATCTTCCACAGTACTGTTTATCCCGGAACTGTTCCTGTTCCTGAGTTTCATGATGGTGGTCCGCCAATCGGAAAAAGCCGTTGCTTAAAACTGAGAATCCGTAAAGCGGATGTCCTTGATATTGAGTTGCAGCGTGGGCGGCATATTGCGCCAGCTGTTCTCCTCAATGCTGTAGCAGATGTCCACGCTCCGTTTCTGTTGCACGATGGCGTCGTAAAGATGCCCGTATTGGAACGCGATNCCCTCCTTGATAACGGGGTTGCGGTCGCCCAATTCCTGAAACATCGAGGCTTTAAGNTGNAGGTTCTTGATNATTTTGGACGTNCCGTTGCCGCTGTCCTTGACGTGCGTGCTCTTGAAAACGGGCAACGGGTTGCGCGGCCCGAAAGGCGCGAACCGGCTGAGTTCGCGGAAAAATTCGGGCGTGATTTCCGAAAAATTCAATTCGTCGTCTATTTCGATTTCCGGCATCGGGACGGTGTCTTGCAGACGCTCCGAAACACTGCGCATGAACGCTTCGCGGAAGGCTTCGTAGTCTTCGGGGCGGATGGAGAGGCCGGCCGCATATTTGTGGCCGCCGAAATGCACGAGATAGCGTTTGCAGGCCTCGATGGCATCGTATATATCAAATCCCCTCACCGAGCGGGCCGATCCCACGAGCGTGTCGCCCGTCCGCGATTTGGTAAAGACGATGGTGGGGCGGTAGTAGGTCTCGGTCAGNCGGGANGCCACGATGCCGATGATGCCNTGGCTCCAATGGGGTTGGAATACCACGGTGGCCGTNGCCTTGCGCAACTTCTCGTCCGCGGTGATTTCCGCCAGCGCCTCGTCGGTGGCNTGATGGTCGAGCGACTTGCGTTCGGTATTGAAGGAATTGATTTTTTCGCCGATTTTATCGGCCTCCGCCGGGTCTTTGCACAACAGCAGTTTGATGGCTTCCTTGCCGTTGGCGATGCGGCCGGCCGCATTGATACGCGGGCCGATGAGGAAAACGAGGTCGCTGTTGGTCAGTTCCTTGTTGAAATAGAGNCCGGTNTTGCCNCCNTGNGGCACCACGTGTGAGTATTTGAGCANCGTTTCNACGCCNGCCGACGGTTTNGTATTGATTTGCTTGAGGCCGTAGTAGGAAAGGATGCGGTTCTCGCCCGTAATGGGTACGATGTCGGAGGCGATGCTGATGGCCACGAGGTCGAGCAGCGAATAGACGCGTTCGGCCATAACGGCCTCCCGTTCGTGCGGGTTGGGAAACTGTTTCTGCACGCAGGCCTGGATGAGCTTGAAACCCACACCGCAACCCGACAGTTCGGGGTAGGGGTANCGGCAGTCGATGCGTTTGGGGTCGAGCACCGCGTAGGCTTCCGGCAAGGTTTCGCCGGGGCGGTGGTGATCGCCTATGATGATGTCGATGCCTTTTTCTTTGGCATAACGCACTTCTTCATGGTCCTTGATGCCGCAGTCCAACACGATGAGCAGTTTGGCACCGCGTTGGTGNACGTAGTCGATGCCGCGCCGGCAGAGGCCGTAGCCGTCTTCGTAGCGGTCGGGAATGAAAAAATCNACNTTGGCGCCGCAAAAGGCCANGAACGAATACACNACCGCCACGGCNGTNGTGCCGTCCACNTCGTAGTCACCGTAAACGAAAATCTTTTCCTTATGGTTGATGGCCTGCCAAACGCGGTCCACGGCCAAGTCCATGTCTTTCATNAGGAAAGGGTCGTGCAGGTCGGCCATATCGGGCTGAAAGAATTTNCGCACCTCTTCGGGTGTCGTCAAGCCCCTTTGATAAAGTAACTTGGCAATGTGTTTGTTCTCGTGCAGACCTTCCGGAATTACGCCTTGCAGGTCGTTGCGTTCAACCCAACGTTTCTGTTGCATGGTTGCAAATATAAAGAAAAAGTTTAATATTTTGCCGCTTGAGAAATTATCCCTACATTTGTAGTGCATTACCGGAAGGTGGTGCGCTTATATACAGAATGATAGCGTTTTGCTATTGAACTTGTGTCAGAAAACTGCCAATTTTCAAACGCAACAAGTTTCAATAGGCACGAACGCCTGCGCTTAGCGTGGGTTGTGCTTATATGTTGCGTGGGTATGGCAGTACCTCTGATGCTTTAAGCCGACACACGCTTTTTTTGTAGAGGTAGTGTCGGCGGAGGGTACGGCACTATTGCACAAAACATAAAAAAACTGTGAGTTATGAAAGTACAAAACCTCATTTTGGCTTTGTTGACGGCGGGCTTGTTTACCTGCTGCGCAAAAGACAGCGGCAACCCCATTTCCAAGACTTACGACCTGGCGGACTTTACCGCACTGGACGTTTCCCATGCGTTTGAAGTGGAAGTGCTGCCGTCCGACGTGGAGTCGGTGGAAGTGGTGATTTCTTCCGGCATAGAAAAGTATCTGCGGGTGGAGAAAAAAGGTGCCACGCTCCGTATCGGGATGAAAAAGGGCTATACCGGTTGGTTCCGTGTCAATCCCTGCATGAAAGCCTATGTGTCCTGTAAAGCCTTGACGTCGGTGGAGGCTTCGGGCGCTTCGGACGTGGAGTTGAAAGCCGCCTACGATGCGATGGGGCAGAATATGGAAATAGATCTCTCCGGTGCCTCTTCGTTTAAAGGCCAGATACTGAATGTCAACCGGCTGACGGCCGATCTTTCGGGTGCATCCTCGATTAAAGGGAAAGTGCTGAATGCCAATCGCTTGGAAGTCGAACTTTCGGGCGCTTCGGAAATGGAGATGGACGGCAATGGCAGCGAGTTGGATTTGGATGCATCGGGGGCGTCGAAAGCCGATTTGGCGGACTTCCCGGTCAAGAATTTCGTGGGTGAGTTATCCGGCGCATCCAAAGGCATTTTGTATGTGACGGAAACGTTTAAGGTCAAAGCTTCGGGCGCGTCCGAAGTCGAAGTGAAAGGCAATCCGACCGTCGTCAAGATAGACGAGAGCGGCTCATCCACGGTGGAGTTCAAATAAATTTTGAATAAAATTTGCAGTTTCAAAAAAAACTGCTACCTTTGCATCCTCTTTTCGGTCTTACCTGTGCTTAACGGGTCAAACCAAAAAGAGGGAAGGTCCGGTAGTTCAGTTGGTTAGAATACATGCCTGTCACGCATGGGGTCGCGAGTTCGAGTCTCGTCCGGACCGCCAACAAAAGGAGATGTAAGTCTCCTTTTTTTGTACGTGGAAAGATTTGGCTGCTTGCAACCACATTAAAAAAAGCTAAAATGCAACCGTTTGGCATATTGGAGCCGTTGCGTAAAGGTTGCCGCGTGAAACGGAGGTTTCAGACCTACATCTTAGACTTTTTCTATTGTCAGTCGTCTTTTCCCGTAAGACATTTGTAAACAATTTAAAAAAATGTGTTATGGGATTTTTGTTTACTTCGGAATCCGTTTCGTCGGGTCACCCCGATAAAGTGGCGGATTTGATTTCAGATGCTTTGTTGGACGAATTTCTGCGCCGCGACCCGGAAGCGAAAGTGGCCTGCGAAACGCTCGTCACCACGGGTTTGGTCGTTTGCGCCGGCGAAGTCAAGACAACGGCCTATGTCGATATTCAGGAGTGCGCGCGGCAGACGATTTTGGATATCGGCTACACGAAGGGCGAATACCGTTTTGACGGGGCGTCCTGTGGCTTGCTGTCGGCCATCCACAGCCAGTCGCCCGACATCAACCGCGGTGTGGAGCGTAAAAAGGCCGAAGACCAGGGCGCGGGCGACCAAGGGCTGATGTTCGGCTACGCCTGCCGCGAAATGGACAACCTGATGCCGATGCCGATCGAGTTGGCGCATATCCTGTTGCAGGAGTTGGAAGGCATCCGCAAGGAGGGTAAGCAGATGACCTACCTGCGCCCCGACGCCAAAAGCCAGGTCACGGTGCACTACAACGACGCGGGCAAACCCGACGCCATCGACACGATTGTGATTTCCACGCAACACGACGAGTTCGACACCGAGAAGAATATGTTGGCGCGGATTACCGAAGACATCCGTACCATCTTGATTCCGCGTGTGTTGAAGACGTTGCCGAAGCGGGTTCAGAAGCTTTTCGACCAGAAATATAAATTGTATGTGAACCCGACGGGCAAGTTCGTCATCGGCGGGCCGCACGGCGATACGGGGTTGACCGGCCGCAAGATTATTGTGGATACCTATGGCGGACGGGCGGCGCACGGCGGCGGCGCGTTCTCCGGCAAGGATTCGTCCAAGGTGGACCGTTCGGCGGCCTATGCGATGCGCCACGTGGCCAAAAACCTCGTGGGAGCGGGCGTCTGCGACGAGGTGTTGGTGCAGGTGGCCTATGCCATCGGCGTGGCCAAGCCCGTGGGGCTATACGTCAACACCTACGGCACGTCTCATGTGGGCTTGAGTGACGGTGAAATCGCTGAAAAAATCCTGGCGGCCGTGGATTTGCGGCCCTATGCGATTGTGGAACGTTTCGGGCTCAAGAACCCGATTTTCAAGCCGACGGCTACCTACGGGCATTTTGGCCGCGACACCTACGAAAAGGCCGTGACCTGTTACGATGCCGATGGCAAGGCGTATAAAAAGAAGGTCTGCTTTTTCGGCTGGGAGAAGTTGGATTTGGTACCGACGTTCAAGAAGTTGTTTTTCTAAAAAGACAATAGGATGGAATATTGGTTGACGGGCGGCACGGTCGTCAATGAGGGCCGGCGTGTGCAGGCTTCGGTATGGGTCAAGGACGGCCGTATCGCCGGCATTTTCGAAAACGGGGAGGCGGCCGCGCGGCTGGCGGCCAAAGCCGAGCGCGTGGACGTAAGCGGCTGTTGGATTCTGCCGGGCGTTATCGACGACCAGGTGCATTTCCGCGAGCCGGGGCTCACCTACAAGGGCGACATCCGGAGCGAGAGCCGCGCGGCCGTGGCCGGCGGCGTAACCTCTTACATGGAGATGCCCAACACTAAGCCGCCGACCCTCACGCAAGCGTTGTTGCAGGAGAAATACGACCGCGCCGCCGAGTGTTCGCTGGCCAACTATTCGTTTTATATGGGATGCAGCGAAGACAACCTCGACGAGGTGTTGAAGACCGACCCCGCGCGGGTCTGCGGCATCAAGATTTTCCTCGGCTCATCCACCGGCAATATGCTCGTGCGCAGCGACGACTATATCGAGAACCTGTTGCGGCACGCGCCGACGCTGGTGGCGGCCCATTGCGAGGACGAGGAAATCATGGCGGCCAATACGGCCACCGTCAAGGCGCAATACGGCGAAGAGCCGCCGTTTTCGGTGCACCCGCTGATTAGGAGCGCGGAGGCCTGCTACCGTTCGTCGGCGCGGGCCGCCGCCATCGCGCGCCGGGCCGGCGGCCGGCTCCACATCCTGCACCTCTCCACGGCGCGCGAGCTGTCGCTGTTGGATGACGCGCCCTTGGAAGAGGCCCGCATCACGGGCGAAGTCTGCGTGCATCACCTGTGGTTCACCGACCGCGACTACGACCGCAAACAGGGCTTTATCAAATGGAACCCGGCCGTCAAGACGGAGGCCGACCGCGACGCCTTGCGGCAGGCGGTGCGCCAAGGGCGCGTCATCGTGGCCACCGACCACGCGCCCCANGCGTTGGAAGAGAAACAGCGGCCTTATTTCAGCTGCCCGTCGGGTGGCCCGCTCGTGCAGCACAGCCTGCAACTCATGCTGGAGATGGCGCACTCGGGCGTGTTCAGCGTGGAGGANGTNGTCGANAGNATGTGCCANCGGCCCGCGCGGCTGTTCGCCGTGTCGGAGCGCGGCTTCCTGCGGGCGGGCTATTGGGCCGACCTCGTGGTTGTGGANCCCGNCGTGGNACCGCATACGGAGCCGGTGCATTACAAATGCGGCTGGAGNCCGCTCGCGGAGCAGCCGTTTACGAGCCGCATCCGCTATACGTTCGTNAACGGGCATAAAGTCTATGACCAAGGCCGTTTNGCCGGCGACGGGGNCGAAGATTTCCCGCGTGGNGANCGGCTGACGTTNNCGCGCTAATCTCTGCGCCNACGCCCCCAACAACGGCGTGGTGTTCTAGGNNGNNGTTACTCATCGTNCNATTNCANGAAAANTCTTATCTTTGTAAGGNTTGGCTGCCGACCATTTTGCTGACGTCNGCAAAATGGTCTCAGTAGGGCTTGGTTGCCGATCGTTTTGCAGACGTCGGCAAAACGATCCCTGTAGGGTTTGGTGCGGGATGACGCGNCATGCGTAAACAGGAAAGAGNAGNTTATGAAGAANAACATTTTGCGATAAAANGGAGGGTAATATGATGACTATAAAAGAATTTTTATTTGATTTGCCTTTATACCAGCGAGTTCCAGAAAAAGATTGTGTGGACATTGTGAATTTTCTTTTAAACCAGAATACGGATGAAGTTATAGATGGTTATAATCCTATTAAACAATGTGATTCGACATTTACGCTGCTTTGTGGAATTAATCAAACCATGTCTTTTGACGGATATTTTCATAAAATTGTTTCTGCATCAGATCGAATGAAACGGTATAACACTTTTGGGGCTATTATGAAATGTAAGCGCTATGGCACACTTTTGTATTATTTGGTGCATTTTGAAAGAGGGACTGAAGCCGAACAAGATACTTGGTATATGTCAAAGGTGGGGCAATACCCATCTGTCGCTGATTTTCATATAGGGCAAGTACACAAATACAACAAGGTGTTGCCAAAGGATAAGATGCGGGAATTTACGAAGGCAATTGGGTTGGCTGCAAATGGTATTGGCGTGGGGTCGTTTGTGTATTTACGGCGAATTTTTGAATACCTTGTGTCAGGAGCATTGGAGATAGCTAAAAATGATAAGCCGGACTTTGATGCAAATACGTTTTCTTCGGCTAAGATGAATACAAAGATACAAATGCTATCGGGGTATTTGCCGGACTATTTGGTTGAACATAATGCTATCTACGGCATCCTTAGTAAGGGAATACATGAGTTGAGTGAAGACGAGTGTAAAGGCTACTTTGGAGTCCTCAAAGCAAGTATTGAATTGATACTTGAAGAAAAATTGGATGCATATCAAAAAGAGAAACGCAAAAAAGATATANGTGTTGCGTTGTCTCAGATAGCCGGTGAAATGAACAATGATTAGTAACTGCGATGGCAAANAAAGTTAAATCATTTTCGGTGGTTGAGGCGACGGACGCGTTGGAGCAACTTGGTTTGCGGGGGACGTCTGCGGAGGAGTTTATCTATGAACTCCTGCGTATTTTCGTTGGATATGGCGACGGTCANGTTCGACGCACCAAAGAAGGCCCCGGAAATCTTGCGAAAGACGGCAAAACCGTACTCATCAAGAACCTTGTCGCTTATCGTCCGGCGGCAGGTGGCGATNNGTATGACCTTATAGAGGATATGCGCCATGATGCCAAAATTGCCAAGCAGTCACCGCGTCTGTATATTGTGAGTGACGGGCAAGAGGTGGTGGCATACGATCCTAAGGCCAATGATATCTACGAAAATAGTATTGCGCTTCTTTGGAAAGATTTTGAGTTTTTTACCCCGCTTGCCGGTATCGAAAAGATTCAGTACACGGAAGAAGCGGAGGCCGATGTAAAGTCTGCCGAGTTGATGGCGAAACTCTTTGATGATATCCGCCGTTATAACGATATCCGCAATCCGGAAACGGTTCATGCACTCAATGTCTTTATGTCGCGTTTGCTTTTCTGTTTCTTTGCGGAAGATACCGGGCTTTTCCCCGAAGAAAATCTTTTTACCAATACNATCAAGACGCACACCAATGCCGATGGCTCCGACTTGGCCGAGTTTATCGACCACGCATTTTTGGCTATGTCAACGGATGACCCTGCGGTATTGTCTGCGTTGCCGAAACTCTATGAACGTTTTCCATACGTCAATGGCGGGTTATTCAAAGACCGTTATCCGATTCCGGTGCTTTCGCGCCGTGCCCGCACGTTGATACTCAATTGTGGTGAATACAACTGGCGGGAGATTAACCCCGATATTTTCGGTTCGATGATTCAGGCCGTCGTTTCGCCGGAACGACGTGCGGGGCTTGGGATGCACTATACCTCTGTGCCCAATATTGAAAAGCTAATCAAGCCGTTGTTCCTTGATGCGCTCGAAGCAGAATTTGAGGTCGCCTGTGCTGAAACGCACGAAAAAATAGCGAGAAAAATCCATCCTGACAAGGCCGCGCAACGTCTCAGAGTCTTGCTGAATCGCTTATCCGCGATTAAATTCTTCGACCCGGCTTGCGGTAGCGGTAACTTTCTGATTATATCCTACAAGCGGCTTCGCGAGTTGGAAATCCGCATTTGGAAAGTTTTGCAAGAGATTAAGATTGCGGATTTGCCTTTCCCGAATATATCCCTCTCGCAGTTTTACGGTATAGAACTCGACGCCTATGCTTGCGATACGGCTACCCTTTCGTTGTGGCTTGCCGAACATCAGATGAATGTCAAGTTCAATGAAGTTTTTGACATAAATCCCCAAACATTGCCTTTGAAACCCTCCGGTCATATTGTTTGTGGCAATGCCTGTCGGCTCGATTGGGATACGGTTTGCCCGCACGGCAAAGACGATGAGGTTTATATTATGGGGAATCCGCCGTATCTCGGCAGCTCGCTACAAAGTGAAGCACAAAAAGAAGATATGAAAATTGCCATAGGGAAGATATGTAGTGGTTATAAGAAACTTGATTATATTGCAACTTGGTTCATAAAAGGGGCATTATATTGCGAGAATGCCAAGGCTTCATTTGCATTTGTTACAACAAATTCGATAAGTCAAGGAGAGCAGGTATCTATTCTTTGGCCCATAATTTATAATTGTGGTTTAGAAATTTCATTTGCTTATCAGTCCTTTAAGTGGACTAATAATGCAAAGTATAACGCAGGTGTAACGGTATCTGTTATAGGTATGTGTAATATGCCTCAGAATAAATTTATTTATAAAAATGATAATAAATTCCAGGCCACTAATATAAATCCTTATTTAATTGACGCTAAAACAATATATGTGGTTCCATCAAAGACGGCCATTTGTTCGGTGTCAGTTATGACAAAAGGAAGTATACCGGTAGATGGAGGAGCCCTTGTTCTTGATAAGAATGAGGGAGATAAGATTTTGTCTGAATATCCATCATCTAAATTGTTTATTAAAAAGTATATAGGTTCGGATGAATTAATGAATTCAGACCACAGATATTGTATATGGGTTGAAGATGGTTTTTCTTCAGAGGCATATTCTATTCCTCCTTTGTTTAAACGATTTTCAGAATGTCGAGAGTTTCGGTTAAAAAGCACAAAAAAAGCAACGATTCAAGATGCAGAATATGCCTATAGGTTTTCGGAACGTCGATATTTGGATACAGATTGTATAGTTGTTCCCTCTCATTCTTCGGAAAATCGTCTTTATATTCCTATTGATTATTGCCAAGAAGGGACAGTCATTTCAAATGCAGCCTTTGTTATATATGATGCAGAAAAGTGGTTGTTTGCGATGTTGACCTCTAAATTGCATAATGTTTGGGTAAGAAGTGTATGTGGGGCATTAGAGACTCGACTAAGATACTCTAATACTCTTGGATACAATACTTTTCCTTTTTTAAAGTTATCCGAAGTTCAAAAAGAGACATTGGCGCAATTGGCGCAGCATATTTTGGATATTCGTGCGGAAAACTTCGATATGACGCTCGGCGAGATGTATAACCCGGAGTCTATGCCCGATAAGCTCCGTGACGCCCATCGTCAACTTGACCTTGCGGTGGAACGTATCTATCGCCCCGAACCGTTCTCGTCCGACGAAGAACGCTTGGAACACCTTTTCAAACTTTACGCTAAAATGACAAAAAAATGAATTCGGAAATAATTTATCATTATACCTCATTAGAGGCGTTTAAATGTATGTTTGATAATTATTCGAAAGAGAATCCTTATTTGACATTTTGGGCTACGAATTGTGCCTATATGAATGACCCAAAAGAAATTTCGGAAGGGATAGATTTAATAAAGGTAGCTGTAGGTCCTATCGCTATGCCAAAACCAGGCGGCGGTCAAGTTATATTGGAAAATGATAAAATTAAGGAGACTTTACTTATTACATCTTCCGTTGGGAATATAGGGGTGCCTTATGCGATGTCTTTGTCTGGCGTTAAGGATAATATAAATATGTGGCGTATGTATGGACAGAGTGGGCAAGGGATAGCATTGGGATTTAGGCGAGATAAGATAAAAGTAACAGGATGTACATTGTTGGATTGTATTTATGGTAGTGATTATAAGGATGGAGATTATGAGGATATTGTCGATAGAATAAAGAAGATGTTTGAGTTGTTTTTAAAAAAAAGGAAAACACTGAAACCCTCAGCTTTATCTCACAGACAAACCGATTTTTTATCTACATTAGAGATTATTGGGAAAATGGCCCCTTATGTTAAAAATGATGCATATAAATATGAAGAAGAAGTTAGACTAACAATACATTGTAAGACACCTCAATTCAGGGTCATTAATAATATACTCACGCCCTACACAGTCATACAATTACCCATGGAATCTTTGGAGTTAATCATTATTGGTCCTGATTGCGATGAGCGCAACATAGACTCGTTGAAGCTTTTCTTTCTCTCAAAAGGCTTAGATAGAATCGTGGATAAGTTTGAAAAATCCAAAGTGCCTTATCGGAATTAAAGAACGTGACAAACCAACCAAGAAATGAAACCACCCATATTATATATCATAGCCGGTTGTAACGGTGCGGGGAAAACGACCGCCTCATATAACGTTTTGCCCAATATGCTCAATTGCAAGGAATTTGTTAACGCGGATGAGATTGCAAAAGGCCTATCGCCTTTTGCCTCCGAGACAATGGCTTTTCAGGCTGGCAAACTGATGCTTGAGCGTATAGACGAATTATTGGGAAAAAAGGTTACCTTTGCAATAGAAACGACATTGGCAACCCGTAGCTACGTAAATCTTGTGACACGGGCGCAGGCGGTAGGATACCAAGTTTCTCTGTTGTTCTTTTGGCTTGAATCGCCGGGATTTGCGCGCAGGCGTGTGGCCGAAAGGGTAAGCCAGGGTGGACATAATATACCGTCTGAAGTCATTGAACGGAGGTATTGGCTCGGATTGCGTAATTTGTTTGAACTTTTTATACCCAGGGTAAATTATTGGGCATTGTATGACAATAATGCACGTACAAGTATAATAGCGGATGCTAAAAGAGTGTGGGATAGTGTCAAATTCAATCAAATCAAGGAATCATGTCAGAACAGGAATGCATAGATATTAGAGAACGGCTAAATCAGGCACTTGAAGAATCATACAAAAAGATGTTGCGCACGAAGGCGGCATTGGGCGAATCGATAATTACCGTCGATGCCCAAGGGAAGCCATTGGAGATGTCGGCCAAGGAGGCGTGGGAGCAATATCAAGCCGAGAACGGGAATGACTAATCTGGTAGAAGTTCAATATGCCCAAACGGGCAAGTCAAGCAATACCGATGCGCTTGGTATGCGCGAAATGCAAGCGATGGTTTACGCTCAGCGTAATCGTAAGCATCTGCTTGTAAAAGCGCCGCCGGCATCGGGCAAGAGTCGCGCGATGATGTTTGTGGCACTTGACAAACTCGCCAACCAGGGAGTAAAGAAAGTCATTGTAGCGGTACCGCAACAAAATATAGGCCGGAGTTTCAAAGATACGCCCTTGAAGAAATTCGGCTTTTTCGCAGACTGGAATGTGGTTCCGTATTGGAACCTCTGCATGGCTGCCGGTAGCGAAAATACCAAGAAATCCGTAGTGCGTGAGTTTCTTGACCATCCGAAGGCGACTTGCCTTGTCTGTACCCATGCGACGTTGCTTAACGCGCTTAATGGTGTCGATGCCCGTAAACTGGACAACGTTTTCTTCGGCATTGACGAATTTCATCACGGGTCAGCCGATGAGAACAACCGTCTTGGGACTTTGATACGCCGTCTGCTCAACGAGACGTCGGCGCATATACTTGCCATGACCGGTTCCTATTTCCGTGGCGATGCCGTGCCGGTTATGCGTCCCGAAGACGAGGCGATGTTTCAGCCGACCATCAACTACAATTATTATCAGCAACTCAACGGCTACAAGTGGTTGAAAAGTCTTGGCATCGGTTATGCTTTCTTTCAAGGAAACTATCTGACCGCTATACCGGATGTACTCGACACTACAAAGAAAACGCTGATTCATATACCGTATCCCAACAGCAAAACCGGGGCGTTTATGAACAAGCACGACCAAGTGGCCGAAATCATCAAGTATATCGGCGAAATAGTGGAGCGTGATTATGACAATTATCTTTACAAAGTGAAAACCGCCGATGGTAGAATACTGACTGTTGGCGACCTTGTGGAAGATAAAGCTGGATGCCGTAGTGCGCTTCAAGCATACCTGCATCGGATGAATAGGCGTGAGGCGCTCGACATCCTGATAGCGCTTGGTACGGCGAAAGAAGGGTTTGATTGGGAATGGTGTGAACATTGTATTACGATAGGTATCCGTGCTTCGCTCACGGAAGTGGTGCAGATCATAGGACGGTGTACACGCGATTGTGAGGGGAAGATCCATGCGCAGTTTACCAATCTCATTCCTTGTCCGGATGCGGCGCAAGACGATGTGTCGATGGCCGTGAATGACTTTTTGAAAGCTATATCGGCATCCTTGCTCATGGAGCAGGTTATGGCGCCTAAGTGGAATTTCAAGACCAAGATGGACGATGAAGAAAGGCCAAAGATGCCAAAACCATCCGGTGAAAAGAAGCATGAGATAGTGGTTAAGGGGCTTCCTGCGCTCAACGAAAAGACCAAAGCCATTGTTGAAAATGACCTTGATACGCTTGTGGCGACTACTCTCTCCGATAAGAATATACGTGAGGCTATTATCGGCGAGGGAATGACGGAGTTGATAACGGAGGTTTATATACCGAAGATTATACGGGAGACATATCCCGGGCTTACGGAAGATGAGGTTGACGCTGTTGCCAAACACACTATCTTGACTATTGCTACACAGGGTGAACAGGTCATTGGGCCGGATGACTCCGGCAATAAATTTATCAAGATAGCCAACAAGTTTGTCAACATAGATGACCTTGATATCAATTTGATTTCTGAAATCAATCCCTTCCAACGGGCTTACGAGATAATATCAAAATCGCTTACCCCGGAGGTTTTGCGCACGATACACTATGTCATAGAAGATAAACGTTCTGAAAAACTGACGGATGAAGAAGCCATCCTGCTCTTTACAAAATATCTTCCCAAGTGGCGAGAAGAAAACCCCGGCAAGGAGAAACCGGAACTTACCGATGGCGACCCGTTGGCGCGCCGCATTGCAAAGGCGATAGAACACCTCCGTCAATTGAAACGCAATAAACTTCGTCAGCAATGATAAATTGGGAGGAAGAACTTGAACGGATTTTTGACGATCCGTTGTTTGCTGATATTAAGGCGCCCAAGAAACCGGTAACGTCAAGCGATAGACTTATTGCCGGTTTTCAAGAGATTGCGGATTTCTGTGAGGAGAACGGACGTTTGCCTGAGGACAATCCCACCGAAGCACGGCTTTTCCATATGTTGCAAGGTATTCTTGCCAGTGAGAAAAAGATAAATCGTTGTCGCCCTTTCGATAAGTTGGGTATTTTACCGCAATCCCATCAAATAGCCGAGGAGCCGCAGACGGCCTACCAAAGCAAATCAAAATACAAAGAACAACTTGAAGCCGTTTTTAATGACCCGCTGTTCGCGGATATTCAGGATGGAGGCGAGCTCAGTATCTTCGATGTTCCCGACTATATGCGGCAACGACTCGAAGCCCGAAAGGAAGCCGGGTATATCGGTAAGCGGGTCCCGTGTGAGGATTTCGATAGATACGAGGCCGCTTTCAAAGAAATACACCAAGGACTGAAATCCGGCAAGTATCGTCTTGTCAAATTCAGTGCGAAGTATCTGCAAGTGGGGTGTTATTTTATCGAAGACGGCGTGATAGGCTATCTTGCAGCGTTAGACAACCCAATCATTGATAGGTTCGGCATGAAAGATGGCCGCACCCGTGTTATTTACGAAAATGGCACAGAGTCCGACATTAAGTATAAAACGATAACCAAAAACTTATCGGTTACAGGGTATTCTGTCGTTGATTGCTCGGATATGACGGCAGAAGAATATAAGAATTTTGTTCTTGGAGATAAAGATGTTGAAAGCGGCACCATTTATGTGCTTCGTTCAAAATCCACTCGTCCCGAGATTGCCGCTATCAAAAATCTCTATAAAATCGGTTTTACCGTGACCTCGGTTGACAGCCGTATCGCCAATGCGAAAAATGAACCTACTTATCTCTGTGATGCAGTTGAAGTTGTGGCTACTTGGAAAGTGTATAATGTGAAGTCATCAACATTTGAGGCCCTTATACATAAACTTTTCGCCGCGGTTCAGTTACAGGTAATGGTTGACGGTCAACATCCGCAAGAATGGTTTGTCGTGCCGTTGAACGTCATCGAAGAAGCGGTCACCGCTATCATTCAGAAAAAGACGATTGAATATAACCCGAAACTTCAGCAAATTGTTTATCTTTCATAGCGGGTAGGTTTTCATTGTCTTTACTCATTCGCCGCTGTGCGGCTCGCGAGTGAAGATAAAAGGCATCTCGGTAGAAGCACCTTGCTTGTATACAACGCGAAAATGCGTGTGCTCATTTCATTCGCCCACGTAACGCATACTTCGCAGTGCCAAGCTACAAAACGGGTTTTGCGCTTGGCACCGCTCCGTTTGCGGCGGCCTGAAGGCCGCGTATTTTTCGCATTGTATGGCCCCGCTTGCTTCTACGCTCAATTTTCATTATCTTTGCCCGCGTTTTAAGGGCCTTAGGTTTCCTGAGGTGCCTTGCGGGATTGAGAATAACTTTAAAAATTTTAAGATATGAAAACTATCAGAATTTTAGTGTTAGGCCTTGCCGTTATGGCGTCGTTCGCCGTAGCGGAAGTAAAGGCGCAGGAAGCTACGTCGCTCGAAGCCGAGAAGACGGAAGGCCCCTCCATCAAGTTCGACAACACGACCTACGACTACGGCCAGATTGAACAGGGCGCCAACGGCGACTGCGAATTCACGTTTACGAACGTGGGCACCGAACCGCTGTTGCTCTCCGACGTCCGCGCCAGCTGCGGCTGCACCACGCCGTTGTGGACGCGCGAACCGATTATGCCCGGCAAAACCGGCGCGATAAAGGTGCATTACGACACCAACCGTTTGGGCGGTATCAACAAGGCCATTACCGTTACGACGAACGGCAACCCCGAACGGGTGGTGCTGCGCATAGCCGGTAACGTAAATCCGAAGGAAAACTAATTTCGACTGTCAGCCATGCCTAGCATTTCAGAAAAAGCACAGAAAATGCCGGCTTCCCCTATCCGGAAGCTCGTGCCGTTTGCCGACGCGGCCAAGAAAAGAGGCGTCAAGGTATATCACCTCAATATCGGCCAGCCCGATATCGCTTCTCCCAAGGTGGCGTTGGACGCGGTGCGCAACAATACGTTGCCGCTCGTGGAATACAGCCACTCGGCCGGTAACCTTTCGCTGCGCAAGAAACTCGTCGAATACTATGCCAAGAACGACATCCACGTGACGGAAAACGAAATCCTCGTGACCAACGGCGGTTCGGAAGGCATCCTGTTTGCGTTCATGACGTGTCTGAACCCCGGTGACGAAGTCATCGTGACCGAACCGTTCTACGCCAACTACAACGGTTTCGCGATGACGGCCGGCGTTGTGACCAAGCCGATTATCTCCAAGATTGAAGACGGCTTCGCGCTGCCGCCCATCGAGGAATTCGAAAAGATCATCACGCCCAAGACCAAGGCGATTTTGATTTGTAACCCCAACAATCCGACGGGTTATCTGTATTCGAAAGCCGAACTGGAAACTTTGGCCAAAATCGTCAAGAAACACGACCTGTTCCTGTTTGCCGATGAGGTTTACCGCGAATTTTGCTACGACGGCGAGAAATATTTTTCGGTCATGCACCTGCAGGGCATCGAAGACAACGTGGTGTTGCTCGACTCGGTATCCAAGCGTTACTCGGCTTGCGGTTGCCGCATCGGGGCTTTCATCACGCACAACAAGGACGTCTATGCCGCCGCGATGAAGTTCGCTCAGGCGCGTCTGTCGCCGCCCTCCTACGGCCAGATTTTCTCGGAAGCGGCCGTGGATACGCCGGCTTCCTATTTCGCCGAAGTGTTGAACGAATATACGAACCGCCGCAACATCGTGGTGGAGGCCATCAACAAGATGCCGGGCTGCTTCTGCCCCAATCCGAAGGGTGCTTTCTACGCGGTGGCGCGTCTGCCGATCGACGATGCCGACAAGTTCTGCCAGTGGTTGCTGGAAGACTTCAACGACAAGGGCGAGACCGTCATGCTGGCGCCGGCCACGGGCTTCTACGCCACGCCGGGTTCGGGCAAGAACGAGGTGCGTATCAGCTACGTGCTCAAGGCCGACGACCTGCACGCCGCCATGCGTTGTCTGGCGGCCGCCTTGAAGGTGTATCCGGGCAAGACATGCTAGGTGTATATAATTAACGGAAATAAAATCATACAAGTAAAAGACAATAAAGATGGCTACAAAAACCACCAAGAAAGCGGCTGCCAAGAAACCGGCCGCCAAGAAAGCGGCTCCTAAGGCGGCCGCCAAGAAGACCGCGCCCAAGGCTGCGGCTAAAACGAAAGCGGCCCCTAAGGCCCAAGCGGCTCCCAAGGCTAAGGCGGGCTACCGTATCGAACATGACTTGTTGGGCAACATCCAGGTGCCTAACAGCGCTTTGTATGGCGTTCAGACGTTGCGTGGTATCAACAACTTCCACATCAGCAACGTGCCGATGAACCGTTTTCCCAGCTTTATCGTAGGCTTCGCCTATACGAAATGGGGTGCCATCCTGGCCAACCATAAACTGGGTCTCGTTACCACGAAGCAGAAAGACGCCGTGGTTCAAGCCTGCAAGGAAATCATCGCCGGCAAACACCACGAACACTTCATCACCGACATGATCCAGGGCGGTGCCGGTACGACGATGAACATGAACGCCAACGAGGTTATCGCCAACCGCGCGTTGGAAATCATGGGCCACAAACGCGGCGAATACAAATACTGCGATTCGCACGACGTTATCAACTGCGCCCAATCGACGAACGACGCTTATCCGACGGCCATGCACTTCGGTCTGTATTTCAGCCACAAGGAATTGGTAAAGGCTTTGGATATGCTCATCAAGTCGATGGATAAGAAAGCCAAGGAATTCAAGAACGTGGTCAAGATGGGTCGTACCCAGCTGCAGGACGCCGTACCCATGACGTTGGGTCAGACGTTCAACGGCTTCGCCTCCGGCTTGAAACGCGAACTGAAAAGCCTCAACGCCGCGGCTCAGGAATTCCTGACCGTCAACATGGGCGCCACGGCCATCGGTACCGGTATCACGTCGCAGCCGGGCTACAGCAAGCTCTGCGTTGAAGCCTTGAAGAACGTGATGAAAGAAAACATCAAGCTGGATGACGACTTGGTATTCGTTACGTCCGACAACGGCGGCGTGGTTACCTATTCGTCCTGCCTGAAACGTATGGCGGTTCGCGTTGGCAAGATCTGCAACGACTTGCGTCTGATGGCTTCCGGCCCGCGTTGCGGCTTGCACGAGATCAACCTGCCCGAACGTCAGCCGGGTTCCTCGATTATGCCCGGTAAGGTCAACCCGGTTATCCCCGAAGTGATGAACCAGGTCTGCTTCCGCGTTATCGGCAACGACCTGACCGTTACGCTGGCGGCCGACGCGGCTCAGTTGGAACTGAACGTTATGGAACCGGTTATGTGCTACTCCGTATTCGAATCCATCGAATTGCTGAAGAACGGCTTCGATACGCTGCGCACGCTCTGCATCGACGGCATCACGGCCAACGCCGCGCACTGCAAGCAGATGATGGAGAACAGCATCGGTATCGTAACGGCCTTGAACCCGTACATCGGCTATGACAACTCGACCGAAATCGCCAAGGAAGCCAAGGACAAGAACTTGAGCGTGGTGGATTTGGTTCTCAAGAAGAAGATTCTGACCAAGGCGCAGCTGGATGAAATCCTGGCGCCGAAGAACCTGATTCAGCCGGTAAAACTGAACATCAAGGTTAAATAAATCGGACGGCCGCCCGGCGGCTTTTCGAAGATAGGAAAGCGGTCGCCCCTGTTGGGTGGCCGCTTTTGTTTTATGTGCCCGTCGTTCGGGGCGGAAATGGCGTTTCCGTAGGGCGACCCGACTTTTTTTCATCTGTTTTGAAGTTCATGCGTATATTGTTAAAACGAAATTTCGAGATGGAAGAAATGGATGAAAACGGGCGGGCCGTGGGCCGGCGTTGGTGTTTGGGGCTGTTGACGGCCTTGTGGGCACCGCTGCGGCGGTATTTCTATCTGACGAAGCGCGACGCGCAGGGCTTTGCGGTCTGGTGCGTCCTGATGGTATTGACGTTGGGTGTCAAGTGGGCGTACCCGAAGTGGGAGGCGGCGCGCCTGTCGGCAGACAGGCTGCCGGCCGCGGCAGTGATGCCGGCGGCCGGGGCGGGGACGGGCGGCTTGGCGGCCACGGCATCCGGCGGTGCCGGAGGGACGGCCTCGGGGGCTTATGGTGCTTCAGGGGGCAACAGCGCCACGGCGGGCGGTTCCTCAGCCGGCGGCAACACGGCGGCGATGGACACCGCCTCTTCCGCGCGCCCGTCTCCGCGCGCCGCCCCCCGTTCGCCCTACGGCTCGCCCTATCGCAAAAAAGCCTTTACCGTTGACCTGAACCGTGGCGATACGTTCGACTTTCAGGAACTCCGCGGCATAGGGCCGGCCTACGCGCGGCGTATCGTGGCCTACCGCGAACGCTTGGGCGGTTTTGTGGATAAGGCCCAACTCTTGGAGGTGTGGGGCGTGGACAGCGCGTTGTACGCCCGCATCGCTCCCTCGCTCGAATTGAGCACCGCTCCTGTCCGTCGGCTCAATATCAATAGTCTGTCGGTTCAGGAACTCAAACAGCACCCGTACCTCGACTACTACCAGGCCAAGGAGATTGTGCGCCACCGTGAGCGTTACGGCGCGTTCCAAAGCCCTGCCGACCTCCGGAAAGTCAATCTCCTCGACGCCGAAACCTGCGCCCGCCTTATCCCTTACGTCTCCACCGCCACGGATTGAGAAAAAAAGCGTATATTTGTGCTTATCGCACGCATTACAAACGCCGCAAGCCATGGAAGCGATACGGAAAATAGGCCGTTTCTATATAGACGGATTCAGGGAGATGACGATAGGCAAAACGCTTTGGGGCATTATCCTGTGCAAGGTGTTTGTCCTGTTTGCCATATTAAAGATTTTCTTTTTCCCCGATTTTCTGAAAGCGTTGCCCGACGACAATGCCAAAGGCGCTTTTGTCGCCACGGACTTGGTGCACCGCGTACCGGTCGCCCCGGAAGTCACGCAGCCCTCTTCGTCGGGTCACCCGAAACCGATAGACAACGAATAAAAACTCAAGGATATGGAAAACATTACACCCGCTTTGATAGACTGGTCGCGCGCCCAGTTCGCACTCACGGCTTTCTATCACTGGCTGTTTGTGCCGCTCACGCTCGGCCTCTCGTTCATCATGGCCATCATGGAGAGCCGTTATGTGCGAACCGGCGATGAATTCTGGGCCAAGACGGCCCGTTTCTGGATGCGGCTTTTCGGCATCAACTTCGCGCTCGGCGTGGCCACCGGTTTGATTCTCGAATTCGAGTTCGGCACCAACTGGAGCAATTACTCGTGGTTGGTCGGCGACATCTTCGGCGCGCCCTTGGCCATAGAGGGCATTTTGGCCTTTTTCATGGAGTCCACGTTCGTGGCCGTCATGTTTTTCGGCTGGAACAAGGTGGGCAAGAAATTCCATTTGGCCTCCACGTGGCTCACGTGCCTCGGCGCGTCCATTTCGGCCTGGTGGATTTTGGTCGCCAACGCTTGGATGCAGGTGCCTGTGGGCGTGGCGTTTAACCCCGACACGGTACGGCACGAAATGATGGACTTCTTCGCCGTCGCGTTTTCGCCCGTGGCGGTCTTCAAATTCATCCACTCCATCCTGAGCGGATGGATTCTGGGTGCGGCTTTCGTTATCGGCATCAGCGCCTGGTATCTGCTTAAGAAACGCGAGACGGAATTTGCGAATAAGAGCATCCGCATCGCGGCCGTCGTCGGCCTCGTCGCCACGGTGCTGTCGGCATGGAGCGGCGATATCTCGGGACGTCAGATTTCGGACCGGCAGCCGATGAAGCTGGCGGCCATGGAAGCGCTTTACGAAGGCGGCGAGGGCATGGATCTGAGCATCATCGGTATCGTCAATCCCGACAAGACCTGGCAGAACGGGGAGCCCGAACTCTACGGCGGCATCTACCTGCCGAAGGGGCTTTCGCTCATGGCCACGCACGATGTCAACGGCTATGTGCCCGGTATCAAGAACATCATCGAGGGCGGCTATCCGTTGCCCGACGGCACGCTCGCGCTATCGACCCAAGAGAAGATAGACCGCGGCCGGCTTGCGGTGCAGGCGTTGGCCGACTACCGTCAGAGTCAGGCGGAGGGCGATGAGGCGGCGGCCGCGCAGCACCGTCAGGTTTTGGACGAGAACATGGCGTACTTCGGCTACGGCTATCTGAACGCGCCCGAAGACATCATCCCGAACATTCCGCTCAACTACTATGCGTTCCGCGTCATGGTGGGGCTGGGGATGTATTTCATCTTGTTCTTCGCGCTCATCCTGCTGCTCAGTTACCGCAAGGATTTGACGCGCTACGCATGGCTGCTGTATGTGGCCCTGTTTACGATACCGCTCGGCTACCTGGCCGGACAGACGGGTTGGATTGTGGCCGAATGCGGCCGTCAGCCCTGGGCCATCCAGGATGTGTTGCCGGTGTCGGCGGCGGTGTCGGATGTGGGTGCCGGTGCGGTCATGACCACGTTCTTCCTGTTCCTCGTCCTGTTCAGCATCATGCTGGCCGTGGGCATTTCGTTAATGGTCAAGTCGGTCAAGAAAGGGCCGGCCATGGTTGAATCTAAATAACAAATAAGACTATGGATACCTACGTTTTTTTACAGCATTACTGGTGGTTTCTCGTTTCCCTGTTGGGCGGGATTCTGGTATTCCTCTTATTCGTGCAAGGCGCCAACTCCTTGCTGTTGTGCGTGGGCTCCACGCCCGATGAGCGCAAGCTCATGGTCAACGCCACGGGCCGCAAGTGGGAGTTCACGTTTACGACGCTCGTCACGTTCGGCGGCGCGTTCTTCGCCTCGTTCCCGCTGTTTTACAGCACCTCGTTCGGCGGCGCGTACTGGCTGTGGATGATTATCCTGTTCACGTTCGTATTGCAGGCCGTCTCGTATGAGTTCCAGTCCAAGGCCGGCAACCTGCTCGGGCAGAAGACCTTTCAGGTGTTCCTCGTCATCAACGGCATCGTGGGCCCGCTGCTGTTGGGCGGCGCTGTGGCTACGTTCTTCACGGGCTCGGGCTTCTATATCGCCAAGGGTCAGCTCACCGACACGATGATGCCCGTCATCAGCCGTTGGGGTAGCGCGGCGCACGGCCTCGAAGCCCTGCTCAACCCCTGGAACGTGGTGCTGGGCTTGGCCGTCTTCTTCCTCGCGCGCGTGCTGGGGCTGCTGTATCTGATCCGTCAGGTGCGGCACGAGAGCCTGGAACAGCGTTGCCGCAAGGCCTTGCCGGGGCAGAGCCTGCTGTTTGTGGTGCTGTTCGTGGCCTTCGTCGTTTACCTTTTGGTCAAGGACGGTTTCGCCGTGGAGCCGGGCACGGGGCTAATCTACATGGAGCCTTACAAATACCTGCATAACTTCCTCGCCATGCCGGTGGTGGCCGTCTTGTTCCTCGCCGGCGTGCTGTCCGTGCTGTGGGGCATCGGCAAGACCGTTTGCTGCAAGACCTACCGCGGCGGCATTTGGTTTGCCGGTGTGGGCACCGTCGTGACCGTGCTCGCGCTCTTCCTCTGCGCCGGTTACCACCACACGGCCTACTATCCGTCCACGCTCGACCTGCAGGGCTCGCTCACGCTGGCCAACAGCTGCTCCAGCTTCTTCACGCTCAAGGTCATGGCGTTCGCCTCGCTGCTCATCCCGTTCGTGCTGGCTTACATCGTCTATGCCTGGCGCGCCATCGACAAAAAGCGCCTCACGATAGAGGAACTGCACGACAACGAAGAAGCGTACTAAGCGATGTATTGAATCCCGCCGTAGTTGTGATGCGGCGGGATTTTTATTATAAACCTTGAATATTTTAGTTTTGAAAAAGATATTTCTATTGCTCTGCTTGTGCCTTCCCGGTGGATTAGTGGCGCAAAGTAAATCCACAAAAGCGATGTTGGCGGAAATAGAGGGGAAATGGCAGTTGGATAATAGTGGGAATGTGACAATATCCAAGGTTATAGAAATGCCGGGTATTTCTAAGGATGAGTTGTATAATCGGGCATTGAGTTATTTTACATATAATTATCACAAAGGCGATGCGGTAATACAAATTGACGATAAAGGGCAGGGCTTAATAATAGGAAAGGGGATATATCCTGATGTGTATTCCGGTTTGTCAAAAATATTCAGTACCTATCATATTGTTCGAGTAGATGTGAAGGAAGAAAGAGTACGGGTATTGATAACGATGACGGCTTATCGTGTGGAAGATGATGGCGTGGTGGAATTTTTATTTGGTATTAGCTCAAGTCCTTGTGAATGGCCAATGACGTCTCGTTATCCTTTTACGAAAGAGGATGAAGCCAAAAATGCCATGGCGCAACTTTTTTATAAGTCTTTTCAGTGTGCAACGAATACGGTGGATATGATAGAAAAGTCGTTAAAAGAGGGTAATACAGGAAATGATTTAGATGATTGGTAATCTTTGATAAAGTTAATCGCGCGGAATTGTTTCATCTTGTCGCTTCTATATGCAAACAAGAATCTCTTGTGAGTCCGTCAGGGTGGTCGTTCAGAAATTCTAGGCACTCATAGGCGGATTTTTTGTTTGGAAAATTTCAAAAATCGCCCGATTATTTCTTTGGATTTTTTCAATTTTCGGCAAATTATTTCTTTGGAAAATTTTAGTTTTGGCTGATTATATATTGATGATCATACTATTAATGTTTTGTGTGTGACATTTCGAAAATGTCCGTTATCTCAATCCTCCCATCCGACTTGCCGAAGTGAGCCGGTGTTGAAATGCGGGATATTTATACTAAATTTGTATGCGTTTACCGTTTAGACCGGTTCAGCCATGCAGAATAGCGATATTGAAATACGGAGTCTGGCTTCCGTGCCATTCGACCAAGTGGCGGACGCTTTTTTAGCGGCGTTTGCCGATTACGAACTCACGCTCGATAAAGACACCCTGGCGGCCATGCTTAAGCGTCGCGGCGCAAACCTGGCGCTGTCGTTTGCCGCATGGGCGCAGGGTCGCATCGTATCCTTTATCATCAACGGCATCGGCCGCTACAACGGGCGTGCCACCGCTTATGATACCGGTACGGGAACCGTTAAGGAATTCCGGGGGCTCGGCCTGACCGACCGCATTTTCAACTATTCCGTCGATTATCTCGTCAAGGCGGGGGTGGAGGCTTATTTGCTGGAGGTGCTGACGCATAATCTGCCGGCGGTTAAAATATATACCAGACAAGGTTTCGGGATTGTCCGTGANCTGGATTGTTATACGGCTGACAATGGTTTGATAGACGGAATTTTACAGAAAAAAGCCAATAAAACGGTCAAAATAGGGAAAGTGTCGGTCGAGGCCATAGAACGGCATGCCGCCTTTATGGATTTCCGGCCTTCGTGGCAGAATTCGTTGGATTCGATAAAAAGGAATCCCGACGCCTTTGTCTGCCTGATGGCTTACGANGGCNCCGAACCTGTCGGNTGGGGCGTTTCCGAAACGGCTTATGGCGANATATCCCTGATGGCGGTGGACGGACGGCACCGCCGCCGGGGGATAGGGGCGCGCCTGTTGCTTGAACTGGTGAGGGCCAACCGGATTGAGCGCGCCAAAGCNCTTAACGTCGATGACGGATGTGCGGCCATGAAAGCCTTTCTCACGCAGTCNGGTTTCGCGTTGAGTTGCCGGCAGTATGAAATGTGTAGNAGTTTGGGGGGCTAAATTCGTGATGNCCGATTTGCTTCTGCGCTCAATTTTCACTAACTTTACTCATCGCTACGCGATTCGTGAAGATAGGANGCATCTCGGCAAAAGCAAGATGTCTATTTCAACGCAAAAATACGTGTGCTCACTGCGTTCGCCCACCCGCTACACTTCTTCGTCACAAGCTGCAAAATGGATTTTGCACTTGTTTCCGAGAAGTTTGCGGCTGGCCTAATGGCCGCGATTTTTGCGTTGTGTGTAATGATTTGCTTCTGCGCTCAATTTTCACTAACTTTGTNACTTTATGTGNTNGGCTTTTGGCGGGGCACTAAATCAAGAGCGTATGAAAGTAGCTTACAGTTGGCTCAAGGAATATGTCGATTTCGATTTGAGCGCGGAGGAGACGGCGCGTCGGTTGACCGACGGCGGTCTGGAAGTGGAAGGCGTGGAAACCTACGAGAGCGTGAAGGGGGGCTTGCAGGGGCTGGTGGTAGGTAAGGTGCTGACCTGCGAGGNGCATCCCGACTCCGACCACCTGCATCTGACCACGGTGGACGTAGGCGGCGAACAGCCGTTGAACATTGTCTGCGGCGCGCCCAACGTGGCGGCCGGACAGAAAGTCATTGTGGCCACCATCGGTACGATACTCTACAACGGCGACGAGTCGTTCACGNTAAAGAAATCCAAAATAAGGGGCGCCGAGTCGTTCGGCATGATCTGCGCCGAAGACGAAATCGGCGTGGGCGCGTCGCACGACGGCATCATGGTGCTGCCGGNCGATACGCCGGTGGGCATGCCGGCCGCCGATTATTTCAAGATCCACCGCGACACGGTGCTGGAAATAGGCCTGACGCCGAACCGCGCCGACGCCACCTCGCATATCGGCGTGGCGCGNGACCTGGCGGCCATGCTNAANGTCCGNGACCTGGCGGACGTGCGGCTGAAATACCCGTCCGCGGAGGGCTTCAAGGCAAGTGCGTCGCCNGCGCCCGTGCAGGTGGAAGTGGCCGACGCCACGCTGTGNCCGCGCTATACGGGCNTGAGCCTCAAGAACGTAAAGATAGCCCCGTCGCCGGCTTGGATGCGGGAGCGCCTGCAGAGCGTCGGCATCCGGCCCATCAACAACGTGGTGGATGTAACCAACTATATCCTCATGGAGATGGGGCAGCCGATGCATGCGTTCGACCGCCGGCACATCAAGGGCAACAAAATCGTCGTGCGGACGGCCAAGGCGGGCGAGACGCTCGTGACGCTCGACGGCGTGAAGCGGGAACTCCAACCGACGCACCTCATGATTTGCAACGCCGAGGCNCCCATGTGCATCGCGGGNGTGTTCGGCGGCGAGGAAGCCGGCGTGCACGACGACACGACGGAGATTTTCTTGGAAAGCGCTTACTTCAANCCGGTCAGCATCCGCAAGACGGCGCGGGCGCACGGCCTCAATACCGACGCTTCNTTCCGCTATGAACGCGGCGCCGACCCCAATATCACCGAATACGCGCTCAAACGGGCGGCGCTCCTGCTCATCGAATTGGCGGGCGCGGAACCCGACGGTGCGGTGGTGGACATCTATCCGCAACCCATCGCGCGGCCGGTCGTGGACCTGAATATCCCGCGTATGCAGANGCTCATCGGCAAGGCGATTACGACGGAGGAAACGCGGCGGATATTGGANGCCATGGAGATGGAAACCGAAGCGGTATCGGCCGATTGTCTGCGCGTCAAGGTGCCGACCAACAAGCCCGANGTAACGCGGGAGGCCGACCTNACNGAAGAAGTNTTGCGTATATACGGATACAACCGTATCGAGATGAGCGANCGGCTGTCGTATGCGCCCAACGCGCGTCCGGGCAGCCCCGACGAGCAGGTGCGTAAGCGCACGGCCGACCTGCTGTCCGACAACGGNTTCATCGAAATCATGAATAACTCGCTCTGCAAGCAAGCGGACGTGACGGAAACCGGGTGGTATGCCGAAACGGCGGTCACGTTGGCCAACCCGTTGAGTCAGGAACTGAACGTATTGCGTCCGAGCTTGCTTTTCGGCGGCTTGGCTTCGGTGGCCCTCAACCTGAACCATAAGCAGAACAACCTTAAATTCTACGAATTCGGCCGCACCTACCGCCGTCAGCCCGAAGCCGCCGCCGGCGCNCCGGTTACGGAGCGTTTTGCGGANACGCAGCATTTGGCNCTGTGGCTCACGGGNATGGANCANCCCGANAANTGGCGNGANCAACCGGNGCGGCAGAGCGACTTCTACAGCCTCAAAAAGGCCGTGGAACAGGTCTTGCAGAGCCTGCGTCTGACCGATAGTAAATTAAACGAGGCGCNGTTGCCCGGNTTNCANTACGGNCTGCAATACGAGTGCAACGGCAAGGTGCTGGTCTCCTTNGGCGAAGTACAGCCGCAGCTNTTGCGCCGCTTCGACCTCAAACAGCCCGTTTTTTACGCCGACTTCNACTGGGACGCCGTGCTCAAATGCCGGCCGGTCAAGCCCGTGGTATATAAAGAAATCGCCAAGTTCCCCGCCGTCAAGCGCGATTTGGCCTTGCTCGTCNACCATACCGTTTCGTTCAAGCAGATAGAGGCCGCCGCGCGTCAGGCCGAAAAAGCCTTGTTGCGCGACATCCGTCTGTTCGACGTGTACGAAGGCAAGAACCTGCCCGATGGCAAGAAGTCGTATGCCGTCAGCTTTATGTTGCAGGATCCCGGCAAAACGCTGACCGATAAACAGATTGAAAAGGCGATGGAAAAGATTTTCAACAGCCTCGCCCAGCAGACCGGCGCGGAATTGCGTTAGCGGTTCGCCCGATAAACAAACAGAATAAGAACCATAAAAGATAAACGATTATGTTCAAGCACAATGAAACAAAAGGGCAGGTAGCCCGCATCCGTAAAAACGCATGGCCGTTGCTTCTCGTGGCCGCTTTATGCGTTGCCACGCCGCTCCACGCTTTGGTGCCGCCCCAATACACCGACAACGAGAACTACAAGGCCAAAGGGCCGGTTAAACGCATCGTCGTCAAGACGTTCGAGGCCATCGATAAAGCCGATCATGTGGAATTGGGCGAAATGTTGGAACATCCGGTCATCGTTGACTATTCGGCCAACGGTAACCAGTCGCGCGTAACGGAGTTGAATCAGAAAGGCGATATGCTATTCTATTTCACGACCGAAGAAAAAGACGGTCTGCCGAGTACGCAGAAGCGTTACTCCAACAAAGAGTGGATGGACGCTTACAGCACGTTCGAATATAAAGACAAGAAGCTGCAATCGGAAACTGTCTATAATGCCGAGGGCGAGTTGTTCTATACCGAGGTTTACACCTATAATAAGGCCGGTAAACTCCTCAACGTGGTGCGCCGTAACCCGCGTGGCGAAAAACTGCAGACCATCGAATACGCCTACGACAATGCCGGCAATTGCACGATGGAACGCCAAAAAGGCAAGGAGGACCGCTTCATTTATCAGAAAAATATGAATTACGATGCACAGGGCCATCTTAAAGAGGAAGAATACCACAATCAGGCGGGGGCTGTGACCTCCAAGGCGGAATATACCTACGATGTCAACGGCAATATCACGAACGTGCGTCGCAGGTCGGCGGACGGTGCGGTCAATGCGATACGGATTGCCTACGACTACGATGCACAAAAAAACTGGACGCGTTGCACAATCTATGCGGGCGAATATGTGCCCACCCGTATCGTGACGCGTGTTATAGAATACCGGTAGGCCTCCAGGCCGCCGCGCCGCCCGACAGGCGGCCAACAAAAAGAGCCGGCTCCTTACGGGGTCGGCTCTTTGCGTTTCTGTTCGCGCGTTTCCGGTTTGCGCGTCCCAGCCGTCACTCCGTCACCTTACCCTTGAAGTTCGCGCTGTACGTGTCCCAGTCCTGCGTCTTGTAGGCGTCTTCACCAAAGAAATGCAACACGGTCTCAAAACGTTTCGCGTCCATGTAGCCGGGAATGACCTGCAACTGCTGGCCGTTCTCGTTCAGAAACGTGCACGACGGATACGACATATGGTTCTGCAACAGCACCACCGCCAACTGGTGCACGCCGCGCCGCCCGTCGCCCGGCACATAGACGAACGCCTGGCCGTTGATGACCACCGTGTCCTGCCGTTCGGCATTGAGTTTGACGGCTATAAAATGCTCGTTCATGTACTTGATGATTTCGGGATTGGCAAACGTCGTGGCGTCGAGCCGTTTGCACCAACCGCACCAGTCGGTATATACGTCCACGAAAATCTTTTTGACGGGCAACCCCTGTTCCGCCCGCGCTTGGTTCATTTCAAGCGCCTGTTCAAATTGGAACCAGTTGATGCGCTCCTGGGCGCGCAGACGGCCGGTTGTGCTGCTGATAATGGCCGTGGCGGCGATAACCGCCATCGCGGCCACAATCAGGCCGGAAATCAGATTGGAAAGTTTGGTCTTCATATCTTATATATGCTTTATTGCTTTGCCGTTGTCATTACCAATGCAGGGCCGCTTCGTCAAACCACACGTTCTGCGACCGCATCACCTGTTCAACGATGTCGCGCACGCAGCCTTCGCCGCCGTTGAGGTGCGACACATAGTCGGCCACCTCGCGTATTTCGTGCGCCGCGTCGGCGGGGCAGGCCGATACGCCCGCCAGTTTCATCAGCTCGTAGTCGGGAATGTCGTCGCCCATATACAGCACCTGTTCGCGTTGCAGGCCGTGTTCGGCCAAATAGTTCTCGAAGCATTGCCGTTTGTAAGGCACTTGCAGGAACACGTCCTTTACGCCCAAAAACGCCATACGCTGGCGGATACACTCGCCTTTGCCGCCCGAAATGACCGCCACGCGGAAACCTTTCTTCACGGCATGGTGCAACGCGTAGCCGTCCTTGACGTTGGCGTTGCGGAGTTGCGTCTCCGGGTCGATGACCCACACCTTGCCGTCGCTCATCACGCCGTCGTAGTCAAAAATCATCGTCGTGATTTTATGCAATTTCTCCTTGTAATTGCCCATCGGTTTTTAAGTTTTTTAGTTTGAACGCGGCCCCCGCGCCGGGGCCGCCCCCGTTTCGCGGCCCGCAACGGGCTTGCCCGCGGGGCCGTCAGCCCGCACCGCAATGATGAGGTCGGCCAATTTATTATATATTTCAAACAGTCCGTCCGTCACCGGCAGGTCTTTCAGCAGTTGGCGGTGACGGGCCAGCGTGCCTTCGTCGCGGCGCAGGGCGGGGCCCGTCTGCGCCTCCAAGGGCGGCATGCGCCGCAGCTTGGCGGCTGTCTGTTCTATAATTGGTTGCAGCAGCGACAGATCCAAACCGCAGGCTTGCAGCACCTGTTCCGCCGCCGTGTACATAAGGTTGCTGTAGTTGGAGGCAAAAGCGCCCGCCAAATGCAAGCCCAAGCGTTGCTGCGAGTCGATGCGGCGCACGTTGCGGCTCAAAGACCGCGCCACCGTTTCCAGCAGGATGGCCGTCGGCTCGTCGTCGGCCTCCACGAGAATCGGCATCCGGCGGTAGTCTATTTCGTCGCCGGGGCTGAACGTCTGCAGGCAGTAGAACACGCCGTGGTGCGGCGCGATGTCTGCAATGGCTTGCAGCGGCGTGGCGCCCGAAACGTGCGCCACGGCCGTGCGGCCGGCCGGCAACCGCAACCGTTCGTTCAATTCCGGCAGCCGTTCGTCCTGCACGCAGAGCAACACCAAGTCCTCTCCGGCCGCACATCGCGCCGCTTCCACGGCATCGTGCGTGCGGATTTCCGTTACCCGGTGGCCCGCCGCGCGCAACGCCCGCGACAGGTGCGTGCCCACGCGCCCCATGCCTATAATGGCAATGTCTTTGCTGTCTGCCGTCATGCCGCGCTGTTAAAATCCGTCTTTACTGGCGGTCTTCCAAAATGCGGCGCACCGTATCGCAGTCTATTTCGGCGCGTTCGCCCAAATGCGTGTCGCGTTGGCGGAAGCGTTCCACAATCACGTCGATGAATTTGGACGACGCGAGTTGCGGATAGTCGGTTATGCGCGTGCCCACGCCCAGGCTGCGGAAGAACGCTTCCGTGCGCGCGATGGCTTCGTCTATGCGGCCCTCTTCGTCACCCTCGCGCAGGTTCCACACGCGTTCGGCAAACTGAAGCAATTTCTCGCGTTTCGACGCCCGCATCACTTTTTGCAGGCCCGGCCATACCAAGGCCAGCGTTTGCGCGTGGTCCAAGCCTTCGAGCGCCGTTATTTCGTGGCCGATCTGGTGCGTGGCCCAGTCTTCCGGCACACCGGCCGCAATCAGGCCGTTGAGCGCCATCGTGGCCGCCCATACCACGTTCGAGGCCGTGTCGATGTCGTCGGGCCGGTTCACATAGTTGGGGCCTTCCTCTATCAGTGTCAGCAACAGGCCTTCCGAAAAGCGGTCCTGCACCTTGGCGTCGGCGGGGTAGGTCAGATACTGTTCGGTCACGTGGATAAAGGCGTCCACCACGCCGTTGGCGCGTTGACGCGGCGGCAGGCTGAGCGTCACCGTCGGGTCCAGCACCGAGAATTGCGGGAATACGAGCGGCGAATGGAACGCGAATTTCTCCTGGGTCGAAAGCCGGCTGATAACGGCGCCGGCGTTCATTTCGGAGCCCGTGGCCGGCAGGGTAGCCACGCAACCGAGCGGCACGGCCTTTTTCACCTCCGCCCCCTCGGTGCAGATTGTGTAAGGGTCGCCGCCTTCAAAGCAGGAGGCCGCCGCAATAAACTTAGTGCCGTCCATGACCGATCCGCCGCCAACGGCTAGCAGAAAGCCGATGTTCTCCTTGCGGACGATGTCCACGGCCTTCATCAGCGTCTCGTATTTGGGGTTCGGCTCAATGCCGCCGAACTCCATAAACGTAAAGCCTTTCAGCGCGTCGCACACCTGTTCATACACGCCGTTTTTCTTGATGCTGCCTCCGCCGTAGGTTACCAGCACCTTGACACCGGCGGGGATGTAGCGGCCTATGTTGGCGATTTGATTGACACCGAACAGCACGCGTACGGGATTGTATAGCTGAAAATGTCTCATGTCTTTAGTTTTTTAAGTCAGTATTTATATATTACACGGTCTGCGGCTTCAAGCCTTTGGCAATGAAGGCCGGCAGTTCGGCGATGGGCATACGCGTCTGTTGCATCGTGTCGCGTTCACGCACCGTCACCGTATTGTCTTCGAGCGTCTGCGTATCCACCGTAATGCAGTAGGGCGTGCCGATGGCGTCCTGGCGGCGGTAACGCTTGCCGATGGTGTCTTTTTCCTCGTATTGGCACATGAAGTCGCCGCGCAACAGGTTCAGAATCTCCTGGGCTTTTTCCGGCATGCCGTCCTTCTTGACGAGCGGCAGGATGGCCGCCTTGTAGGGCGCCAGGAAAGGCGGGAATTTCATCACGACGCGTTCGCTGCCGTCTTCGAGCGTCTCCTCGTGGAACGCATGGCTCAGTACGGCCAGGCACATACGGTCGAGCCCGATTGAGGTCTCCACCACATAGGGCGTGTAGCTCTCGTTACGGTCGGGGTCGAAGTATTGGATTTTCTTGCCGGAGAACTCCTGATGGCGGCTCAGGTCGAAGTCGGTACGCGAGTGGATGCCTTCCAACTCTTTGAAGCCGAACAGGAATTCGTATTCGATGTCGGTGGCCGCGTTGGCGTAATGCGCCAGCTTCTCGTGGTCGTGGAAACGGTATTTCCCGGCCGGGATACCCAGCGAGCGGTGCCATTTCATACGTTCCTGCTTCCAGTATTCAAACCATTTGAGTTCCTCGCCCGGCGCCACGAAGAACTGCATTTCCATCTGTTCGAACTCCCGCATACGGAAGATGAACTGACGCGCCACGATTTCGTTGCGGAACGCCTTGCCCGTCTGCGCGATGCCGAACGGCACCTTCATGCGGCCGGTCTTTTGCACGTTGAGGAAGTTGACGAAAATACCCTGCGCGGTTTCGGGGCGCAGATACACGGTCGAGGCCTCGTTGTCCACCGAGCCGATTTTGGTGGCGAACATCAGGTTGAACTGACGGATGTCCGTCCAGTTGCGGCTGCCGGAAATGGGGCATACGATTTCCAGTTCCTCAATCAGTTTCTTGAGGTCGTCGAAATTGTTGTCGGTCAGGTCTTGGTTCATGCGGTGGCTCGTCGTCTCAATCTTCTGACGGTATTCCAGCACGCGCGGGTTCGTGCTCACGAACTGTTCGCGGTCGAAAGCGTCACCGAACCGCTTGGCGGCCTTGGCCACCTCTTTTTCGATTTTCTCCTCCCACTTGGCGATTTGGTCTTCAATCAGCACGTCGGCGCGGTAGCGTTTCTTCGAGTCCTTGTTGTCGATCATCGGGTCGTTGAACGCGTCCACGTGACCCGAAGCCTTCCAGATGGTCGGGTGCATGAATACGGCCGAGTCCAAGCCCACGATGTTCTCGTGCATCTGCACCATCGATTTCCACCAGTAGTCGCGGATGTTGCGTTTGAGTTCCACGCCGTATTGGGCGTAGTCGTAAACGGCGGCCAGGCCGTCGTAAATCTCGCTGGACGGGAAGATAAAGCCATACTCCTTGGTATGGGCTATCAGTTTTTTGAATTGTTCTTCGTGAGATGCCATTATTCCATGAGTTTTTTATACTTGAAGCGTTTGGGTTCGGTGTCGCCCAAGCGTTTTTTCTTGTTCTCTTCGTATTCGGTAAAGCCGCCTTCGAAGAAATAGACCTGGCCTTCGCCCTCAAACGCCAGGATATGCGTGGCGATGCGGTCGAGAAACCAACGGTCGTGCGAAATGACGACGGCGCAGCCCGCAAAGTTCTCCAAGCCCTCTTCCAACGCCCGCAGTGTGTTGATGTCGATGTCGTTGGTGGGCTCGTCCAACAGCAGCACGTTGGCTTCGCTTTTGAGCGTCAGGGCCAAGTGCATGCGGTTGCGTTCGCCGCCCGAGAGTAGGCCGGCCTTTTTGTTTTGGTCGGTGCCGTTGAAGTTGAAGCGCGATACGTAGGCGCGCGAGTTGATGAGGCGGCCGCCCATCTGAATCTGCTCGTTGCCCTCCGAAATCACTTCCCATACGTTCTTTTCGGGGTCGATGGCGGCGTGTTGCTGATCCACATAGCCGATTTTGACGGTTTCGCCCACCGCAAACTGCCCGGCGTCGGGTTGTTCCAAGCCCATGATGAGGCGGAACAAGGTCGTCTTGCCCGCGCCGTTCGGGCCGATGACACCCACGATGCCCGCGGGCGGCAGCGAAAAGTTGAGGTTTTCGAAAATCAGTTTGTCGCCGAAGGCCTTGCGTACGTTTGTGGCTTCAATCACGTTGTTGCCAAGGCGCGGCCCGTTCGGAATATATATTTCCAAGCGTTCTTCCTTTTGCTTGCTGTCTTCGTTCAAAATCTTTTCGTAGGCGTTCAGACGCGCTTTGCCTTTGGCCTGCCGCGCCTTGGGGCTCATGCGCACCCATTCCAATTCGCGTTCCAACGTCTTGCGGCGTTTGGATTCGGCCTTCTCCTCCTGTTCCAGCCGCTTGGTCTTTTGGTCGAGCCACGAACTGTAGTTGCCTTTCCAAGGGATGCCCTCGCCGCGGTCGAGTTCGAGAATCCAGCCGGCCACATGGTCGAGGAAGTAGCGGTCGTGCGTTACGGCAATCACCGTGCCCTTGTATTGTTGCAGGTGCTGTTCCAGCCATTGGATGGATTCGGCGTCCAAGTGGTTGGTGGGCTCGTCGAGCAGCAGGATGTCGGGTTCCTGCAACAGCAGGCGGCAGAGGGCCGTGCGGCGGCGTTCCCCGCCGGAGAGTACGTTTACGGGCGTTTCGGGCGCCGGACAGTTGAGCGCGTCCATGGCGCGTTCCAGCTTGGCGTCCAAGTCCCAGGCATCGAGCTGTTCCAGTTTCTCCATCACTTCGCCCTGCCGTTCGATGAGTTTGTTCATCTCGTCGTCGCTCATCTCTTCGGCAAATTTAGCGTTGATGGCCTCGTATTCTTTCAGCAGATCGACGGTCTCCTGCACGCCTTCCTCCACAATCTCCCGAACGGTTTTCTGCGGGTCTAATTCCGGTTCCTGCGCCAGATAGCCCACCGAATAGCCCGGCGAAAACGCCACCTCGCCCTGATACGACTTGTCCAAGCCCGCGATAATCTTCAACAGCGAAGACTTACCCGAGCCGTTCAAACCGATGATGCCGATTTTAGCCCCGTAAAAAAACGAGAGATAAATATCTTTAAGTACTTGTTTCGACGGGGGATATACCTTTCCGACCCCCACCATCGAGAAAATGATTTTCGGTTGTTCTTCCGCCATAATCGTAAATCGTCGTTTAATCCATAAATAAACAGCGAAGATACGATTTTTTGCAGAATTTATCAGGATTTCAGGACGCGTTTCTTGATTTTCATAAGAAGGGGGAAGATGCCGATTTCCTTAAGAATGATTTTGAGATATACGTAAGCGGCCGGCTCGTTTTCTACGATGAAAGTGCGGAAACAGTTGTAATCATTCTGTCTATCGGGTACGATGTTGTCATTGAATTGCAGCGGCAGTATAGGATAGGTGGGGCGGTTGGCGGAAGGGGAATGCCGATTGGTGGTGTTTTCCGCATAGGGGTCAAAACCGATATTGGCAATCAGATTCCTATCGGGTGAAATGGATAGCATACGATGTTTCCCAAGACAGAAGCCAAGAGGATAATCCCATGTTTGTATTTTATTTTTCTTGAAATGATTGAAAATAAAGCGCATATAGCATCTTTCAATAGGAGAGAGTGAACGGTGTCTGGCAATAGCCTGAAATTCCTTTCTGTCGATATCGTTTAAATCCAATGTGTACTTATCAATGACACGTCGCCAGGTGCCCCATCCCCATAGGAGACTGTATGATGTGTATGTGTAAGAATTTAAGCGTTGTGTGGTAAAAATACTGCTCCCGGAAATAATGCCGATGCGCGGGTTGTCTTTATACCGGTTCAGAAGCGTTTCGCAATAAATGAAAAAATCGGGATGCGGCAAACAATCGTGCTCCAAAATGATGCCTTGTTCCTCATGTTCGAAGAACCATTTGATAAAACGGAAGATAGCGTGTTTAGGCCCTTCGTTATGGTCAAGGAAATTAGTAAATACTTCGCAAGGCCAATCAACTTGCTTTGTTAAACTTCTTGTTTTATTGATGTTTATGCTGTCATATATATATACGTTACGGGCTCCGTCGCACGCGATATAGAGTCTTTTAGGTTGGGCCTGACGGATGCGGTCGAATACCTTTTGTGCCGTATCGATACGGTTGAAGACAATGAATAGGATGGGCGTGTCTAACATGGCGGTGGTTTTATGGGCCGAAAGTTCAGCGTAACAAAATTAAGGATTTTATGTAAAAATGTAAAATGCTTATCTTTGTATGACTTTAGTACGAAAGAAATGACGGGATATCACAGCATCAGCGATAAGGTAAAAAAAATGTTGGGGGCGGTCTGGACGCTCGTGCTTTTGAGTGCGGGGCCGGCATGGGCGCAACATCCGCAGCCCGTGGCCGACCAACTCCTATTCAACGGCGGGCCGTTGCAGGCCTATTACACCTACTTGGTCAATTTGGACCGGGGGCAGATGGAGGCCCTGCCGTTGGCCGTGGCCGAGTTCGAACGGCTGTTTTCCGGGGCGGCGTCCGCCGCCTGCGATTCGGCCTATGTCCTGTTGGAAGACTTTGCGCTAACGGTATTGGATCAAACCACGTTCAACGAACAGCTGCTCAAGGCGGCCGAATCGCCGCGCTCCGCGCGCGAAAAACAAGCCGCCGACAAGTATGTCGCGTTGCTGGAAAAAAATTATTTCATGGTCCGTTATACGGCGGATGAAGTGTTGGTGCGCCCCGATATGGATGCCGTGCGGGAGCGGATAGGCCGCTATCTGAGTGACGGCACGCGTACGTTCTTCGTCTTGTCGGCCATGGAAGCCGAAAGCCCCTATGGCACCGGCAAAAGTCTCGCGATTTCCTGGCATCAGTTGGCCGACCGCTTGGTCGGTTGGGAACGTTTCCTGCAGAATTACGCCGGCTCGATATATGCCGACGAGGCCCGCCAACGGCGCGATGCCTATTTGGAAATCATGGTATTCGGTTTGACCGACAGCCCGATTTGCGGAGCGGATGGCCAAGTGCAACCGGATGTTCGGGAGGTGTACCAAAGGCTGATGGCCCATCCCGTCGGCCTGGCGGGAAAAGTGATAACCGACTATTGGAAGGTCCTTTCCGAAAACGGTTTCCGTTGTGCGGAACCCGCCGTGCTGTTCTTTACGTATTAAGGCGTCCGCGCCGCCACGGCCTGTTCTAAGGCCTCCCGGTAGGAGTCTGAAACGGGCAGATAGACATCGCCGAAAATAACACGTTGCCGTTCGATGCAGTCTATCCGGTTCAGGTTCACGATATAGGAGCGGTGGATGCGGATAAACGGCGGCGCGGGCAAAAATTCCGCCAGGCTCTTCATGCTTTGCAGGCTCATGATGTCGTAAGGCGTGCGGCTGCCCGGATATCGGCTTCCGCCGGCCGGATCTAAATGAATCAACACGTAATCCTTGACCCCCTCTATGTAGCGGATGTCGCGCAACTTGATGGGAATCGTCTTGTAGTCGGCCTTGATGAAAAGCGTCTCGTCCGCCGCCGTTGCACTGTCGGCTCCGGAGGCCTCCGCCGTCATGCCTTTCCGGCGTTTCACCGCCCGTTCGCAGGCCGTCAGGAAGTCGGCGTAAGAGGCCGGTTTGAGCAGATAGTCGGTTGCGTCCACCTTGAAGCCCTCCACGGCGTATTGTTCGTAGGCCGTTACAAAGACGACGGCCGTCCGTTCAGGCACAAGCCGCGCCAGTTCCAAACCGTTGAGGTCGGGCATTTGTATATCCAAAAACGCCAGGTCGATGTCGCCCTGTTTCAAACGTTCCAAAGCCGAAACGCCGTCCGGAAAAGTCCCTTCCAAACGGAGAAAGGGCGTCTTTTTGGCATAGGTTTCCAAAAGCCCCAAGGCCAGCGGCTCGTCGTCCACGATGATACAGCGTAAGGTTTCCATCACCGATTCGTCTGTTTTCCCGCATAGGTGCGGATTGCCAAATAGACCATAAAGACCGCCCCTTCGTTCTTCAGCTCAAAGACGTGCCGTTGCGGGTAAAGATATTCCAACCGTTGGCGCAGGTTCGAGATGCCGATGCCCGTGTCTTCGGAAGAAAGCGGCGCGGTATCGCAAATGGGATTGCTGCACGTAAATTCCAATATACCGGTCTGGGCATCCCATTTCATGAAAATGTTGATGAAGGTTTTGGCCGAGGACGGAATGCCGTGTTTGAACGCGTTTTCAATCAAGTTGATGAACAAGAGCGGCGCAATTTGCGGGTCTTTTTCCGCGGTCAGCGTCTTGGGGTCGGGAAAATCGACGGTCAGCGTCACGTTGGGCCCGGTGCGCAGGCTCATGAGGCGGATGTATCGCTCCAAGAATAGGATTTCTTCCGACAGCGGCACCGTGTTGCGTTCGCTCTCTTTCAACACATAGCGCAGCAGTTTGCTCAGGTCTATCAGTGCGGTCTGCGCCTTTTCCTGGTCAATGGCCACAAGTGCGTAGATGTTGTTGAGCGTGTTGAACAGAAAGTGCGGGTGCAGCTGACTCTTGAGGTTTTTCAACGCCATTTCGGTATGCTCTTTTTCCAGCGTTTGCCGTTGTACCTCGCTTTGGTACCAGTTGGCGGTCATGCGGATGGCCACGCTCAGGCCGCAGGTTAGAATCAGCATGACGCTGTTGCGCAATACGAACAGCCAGGGCGAAGGTGGGCCACCGGGTTTGTGGGGCGCGTTGCCTGCCGCCCGCTGTATTTCAATCAACCATTCGTGCCACAGATATTCGCCGTACAGAATCAATACGATGAGCAAAAGGTTCAGCCCTAAAAAGAGACCGAGCTTTTTCCGCAACAGCAACGTTTTGACCCACGCACAGTAATTGGTGTAGAACACGATGGCCGCCGATACGGGCATGGCCATGCAGCGCAACATATCCAATGGACTGATTTGATGGTCACGTCCCCAAAAGAACAGCGGGAAGCAGACAATCAAGGTCCAAAGGCAGACGTGAACCAGGATTTCTAAGGCTTTCGGCCAGGATTTTGCAGACATGGGTGCGGATTTAGGTTACAAATATAAGGAAAAATTTATGGTCGGTTTTCACGCTTATTCGTAACGTAAAGCTTCGATCGGGTCGAGGCTGGCGGCCTTGCGGGCGGGGTACCATCCGAAGAAAATGCCGGTTACGGTGCAGACGGCAAACGAGAGCACGACCGAATACAGCTGTACGTAAACCGGCCAGCCGGCAATCAGTTTGATGGCCACGGCCGCCTCCACGCCGAGCAGCACGCCGATGATGCCGCCCGACACACTGATAATGACGGCCTCAATCAAAAACTGCCACAGGATATGCCGGCCTTTCGCGCCGATCGACATCCTCAGGCCGATTTCCCGCGTACGTTCGGTAACCGAAACATACATGATGTTCATAATGCCGATGCCGCCCACCAGCAGCGAGATGCCGGCGATGCAGGCCAACAGCACCGTCATCAGGTTGGTGGTCGAACTCATCATCGAACTGAGCTCTTCCTGCGACCGTATCGTAAAGTCTTCCTCGTCGAACTCACCGATGCGGTGGTTTTCGCGCAATACGGCCCGGATTTCCTCTATGGCTTCTCGGCTCGCTTCCTCGCTCGTGGCCGAGGCGAAGATGCCGCGCAGGTGCGTGATGGCCAAAATACGTTTCTGAACCGACGTGTAGGGCGCCAAAATCAGGTCGTCCTGGTCCTGTCCCATCGAGTTGTAGCCTTTCTTCTTCAAAACGCCGATGATTTTGAAAGGCGTCTTGTTGAACCGTATCGTCTTGCCGAGCGGGTCGCCGTTCTCGCCGAACAGTTCGGTGGCCACCGTCTTGCCGATAACGCATACCTTGGCGATATGGCGGATGTCGTCTTCGGTAAACATCTCGCCGTCCTCCACCTCATACATGCGGATGCCCGTGTATTCGGTATTGACGCCGTAGAGCGTCGTGGGCGTGTTGTTGGCGCCGTAAATGGCCTGTCCGCTCGAATTGACCGAGGGCGAACAGAGGTCGATATGCGGCAGGTCTTTGATGCTCATGTAGTCTTCCAGCTTGAGGCTTTCCATGTCGGCCGCGTTTTGTCTTACGCCGCCCATGCGCATCATGCCGGGATGTATCATAATCATGTTCGACCCCATTTCCGAGATCTGCGCCTTGATGCTGCGTTTCGACCCTTGGCCGATGGCCAGCATGGCGATGACCGAGGCCACGCCGATCATAATGCCGAGCATGGTCAGGAAACAGCGCAGCTTATTGTTGTTGAGCGCACGGAGCGCTATTTGTATCAGGTTTCTCCAGTTCATGTCAATCCTCCTCTTTGGGGAGCCGCGCCAACACTTCGGCGGCCGAACGGATGTCGGTCTGCCGTGTGTCTTCCACCACGTGTCCGTCTTTGAGCACGATATTGCGGCTGCTGAATTGGGCTATTTCGGGGTTGTGCGTCACAAACACGATGGTGCGGCCCTGGCGGTGCAGGTTTTGGAACAGGCTCAGGATCTCGTAGGAAGTCCGGCTGTCGAGGTTGCCCGTCGCCTCGTCGGCCAACAGCAATACCGGCCGGTTGATGAGTGCGCGGGCAATGGCCACGCGTTGCTGTTGGCCGCCCGACATCTGGTTCGATTTGTGGTTGATCCGGTCTTTCAGCCCCACCATTTCCAAGGCCTCTATGGCGCGTTGCCGGCGTTCGGCCGTGCCCACGGCCGGGTTGTAGAGCAACGGCAGTTCCACGTTTTCCAAAGCCGTCGTTTTGGGCAAGAGGTTATACGACTGGAAGACGAAGCCTATTTTGACGTTGCGCAGCGTGGCGCGCTGGTTCTTGTCCATATGGCGCACGTCCGTCTCGTCTAAGTAATAGTGGCCGGACGTGGGCGTGTCCAAACAGCCGAGAATGTTCAACAGCGTCGATTTGCCGGAACCGCTCGTGCCCATAATCGTCACGAATTCACCTTCCGTAATGCTGAAATTGATGCCGCGCAGGGCCTGTACTTTCTCCGAGCCCACGATGAACTGCCGGCGCAAGTCCTCTACGCGGATGATGGTTTTAGGCATGGTTTGCTGCATATTATCCGGTTATTGGCGTTTCGGCGCACTTCGACGTTCGGAGCCGGGCCGTTTGGGCATGAACGGGCTCTCGCCGCCTTTGGCCGCCATGTCCGGCATCTCTTTGCCGCCGCTTTTCACGCCCGTAAACACTTCGTCGCCGGCTTGCAGGCCGTCCAAAATCTCGTAATAGATGCCGTCGGAGGCACCGGTCTTTACCTGCCGCATCTCCGGCGCGCCGGCCGCGTTCTTTACCCACACGGTTTTGAGCGAATCGCCCCCCTCCGGGCGTTCGGGCCGGGGCTTGTCCATAGCCGGTTTGGGCTTGTCGGCCATAAATTCAGCCGGCGGCATAAAGCGCGTGGCTTTCAGCGGCAGCAACAGCACGCCGNTTTTGCGCATGGCGTANATNCTNACGTTGGCCGTCATGCCNGGCTTGAGTTTNTCTTGCGGGTTGGGCGCGTTGATAACCACNTCGTAAGTCACCACGTTGTTGGTCGTAATCGGTTCAATCCGCACCGAAATCACCTCGCCGCGGAAAATATCGTCGGGAAAGGCGTCCACGGTAAACTGNACGGCCATGCCCTCCGCCACCTGGCCGATGTCGGCCTCATCCACNTCGGCAATNACCTGCATATCCACCAGGTTGTTCGCAATGGTAAACAGCGTCGGGGTGCTGAAGCTNGCCGCCACGGTCTGNCCCACATCCACCGAGCGCGACACCACCACGCCGTCGATGGGCGAATAAATCGTGGCGTAGCCCAGATTGGTCTGCGCTTTCTTGTACGAAGCCTTGGCCTTGTCGTAGGAATTCTTGCTGCGGTTGTAGTTATAGACGGCCTCGTCGTAGCTGCTTTGGCTAATCATGTTTTTCTCGTACAGGCTTTTCGTCCGCTTGAAATTCTTTTCCTGATACTCGAATTCGTTTTGGGTGGAATTCAAGTCCGAAAGCGCGGAATTCAGTTCCTGTTCCAANACCGTCTTGTCCAGTTCGGCAATGACTTGGTTGGCGGTGACGCGGCTGTTGTAGTCCACAAAAATCTTGTCGATGATGCCCGAAACCTGCGTGCCGACTTCCACCTGCGTGATGGGTTCCACGGTACCGGTGGCGGTAACGCTGTTTTCCATGTGGCCGCGTTCGATGCGCGCGGTTTCCAAAACGGTCTGTCCNCGGCGGTTTTGCCGGCAGGCGCACAGTAGGCACAAGGTCAGGCAGAGTAGCCCGATGCAGCCGATTTTCGAAATGCTTCTGGTCATGGTCTGTTAAAATGAAATGGGTTGGTTCTGATAAAAATTAAGCAGGCACAGCGAGAGCGCGGCCTGATACTTGGCTTTCAGCATCTCGCCCGTGGCCGAAATAAAGTTGTTTTTTTCGCTGAACATATCCACGAGCGTACTCAGGCCGGCCGCATATTGNTCCTGCATAAGGCGGTAACTCTCTTGCGAGGCTTCCATCTGCAGCTCGGCGGCCTTGTAGCGTTCCTGAGCGGCCACGGCGTTCTGATGCAAGTTTTCGATGGTGGCCAGCAGGTCTTTCTGNTGCGTCTGCAAATCCAGTTCCGANCGGCGCGTCTGCAACACCGCCTTGTCCACGGCCGATTTCGCTTCGCGCCGTTGATAAATCGGGATGCGGATGCCCAAACTGATATTTTCGTTGATGTTGTTGCCCAGCTGGTTCAGAAACGCGAAATCGGCCGACGTATAATAACCGGTGCCCACGGCCGCGTTGAACGTCACCGACGGCAGGCGGCCGGCCTTGGCCACTTTCTCGTTCANAACCGCCGAGGCGATGCCCTCTTCGGCCGCCTTGATTTCCGGCATCGTTTCCAAAGCCGTATAGTAAACGCTGTGCAGTGACGGCACCTCGCGCGTAATCTGCACGCCCTCTATGTTCGGNAAACGGATGTCGGGATTTTCGTCCAAGTCGAGTTCCAACANNTGTTTGAGCGNGAGCGTNGCCTGACGGACTTGATTCTGCGAAACGGTCAGGTTGTAGAGGTCGCCGCCGTATTGGGCTTTAAGTTGCGCCAAGTCGCTGAGGTTGAGTGCNCCCACGTCNTATTTGGCCTGGCCTTCTTCGTATTGCAGTTTAGAGGTCTCCAAAATGGCGGAGTCTATTTTCATGCTCTCGGTNGCGTACAGCACTTCCAGATAGGCGTTGGTCACGGCTATTTCAATGTCATTCTGCGCCTTGTCCACCAGNAGGCGGTTCATCTCCAAATTAATCTTGCGCTGTTTGACCGTGTTGAGCAGGCGGCTGCCGTTGTAAATCACCATATCGGTGCTGAGCGAATAGGTGCCCGTATATTGCGGGTTGGATACGAATTTACCGTTGGTCTCGTTGAACGTGTTGCCGTTTGTAAAGCCCTGGTTGCTGCCGAAGCTGAGCGAAGGGTAGCGGGCGGCTTTGGCCGTCTTGAGGTCGGTGGCCGCNGACTCGTAGTCGATTTGCGCGTTGCGCACCTGCAGGTTGTGCTGACGGGCGTANCTGATGCAACTCTGCAGATCCCATATTTCGGGGCGTTCAAAAACGCTGTCTGCCGGCAACGAAGCCGTGGGTTCGGCAACTTCGCGATGGGGATTGCCGGCTTCGACAGCGTGATGTCCATAGCTTGGCTCGGCGGCGAAGGTCGAAAACGGTAGCGCGGCGCAGAGCCAAAATGAGAGAAGGCGGTTTCTGTTCATGGTCGTTCGTTTGAGGCAACCTTTACAGCGGTTGCCGGAAAAACAAAGCAAAAATAACTGCCGGTAAACCTATATAACAAATAAAATGGAAGTACGCGCGGATTTTCCCGACGAATCCCGCAAAAACGGCGACGGATGGAAATCATTAAAAAAATGCCGCTTGGCCGGGTGAACCTCTTTAATTTATGTGAATGTTCTTGTAGGAGACGTTAACAACCCGAATAACGCGTGGGAGGTTTCGCCCACGGCGCTTGATTTATAAACGAATTATCCGAAAACAAAAAAGAGGTTTTTGGGGAGATAAAATATTGGGGTGATATTGTTGAATATTAGTATTTCGTGAAAGAAAGTGTAGCGGCCGACTTCAATAAACCCCCAATTGTATCATTGTAGAAGTCAATCAACTCAGACGTGTGCTGCTCATCCAGTGTAATGTCATGATACAAGCCCTTGAATTCGGGGTTATAGTGATTGGGCCCCCAACTCGAATTTAGTAGGCCTCGCCATGTGATAGCGATGTATTTGCCAGATTTAAGAGAGTCAAAAGTGACAAAATTGGCAAAACCAATAACACTGCCAGTGTCGAATGACGATTGTTCGTTAAATATAACGCAACTCGTCCCGACTAATTCAGGCATTGTTCCGTCATTCAAGGTAATGGTAAAGTGTCTGAAAATGGAATTGATAGAAGCTTCGAAATCAACCTCGTCAGATGAAACATTATATACAAATGTAGCCATTTGTACTCCAGGTTCGATGATGCTTATACTGCACGTGTCCGCGTTTAGGTTTTCCGGTTCGCTTGGTTCCCCGGGATTGAAAGAAGAGTCGGCCGGTTGCTCGGGATTGGCCGGTTGTTCGGTTTTCGGTTCATCGTTGGTGGTTTCGGGCTTGTCGCAGGAGATGGCGGCGTAGGCGAGCAGGGCGAGGATGAGCAGTAACTTCTTCATGGGGGAAGGTTTTAAGGTTGATTAACAATGCAAAGATAACCAAAAAAAAGGAAAACAATAGAAAGTAGGAAAAATGGAATGGATAGCGTCAGTGGTGAGTGCCGCGGGAACCATCATCGCGGCATGGTTTGCGTATAACCAATACACCAAGAACAAGATGACCGATGTCAAGATTGAGCGGTATCGGCAAGAAGAGGATGTAAAGAACAAGCGTCGCAACGATTCGTCTGCGATTGTTTTCGGCGAACTGTGGAACGTACTCTATTCGCTCAAAGCCCTTATCATCACCTATTTTGTATAAAAATCAAAATAAAAAAAGCGCCTGCGGTGTGCAGGCGCTTCAGGTTTCCGTGCCCTCTCGGAGACTCGAACTCCGGGCCCAATGATTAAGAGTCATTTGCTCTACCAACTGAGCTAAGAGGGCGAAAACGGCGGCAAAGATACAACCTTTTTTTGAAAATTCAAATTTTCGACCGATTATCGTCATTTATATGCCGAGCATGGCGGCCGGGGCAATGCCGAGTACGAGGCAGAGGGCGCGGGCTATGCGCAGGGTGGGCTCCGCCCGTCCGGCGATGTAGTCGTTTACGCGCGACGGGCTGATGCCGATTTCTTCGGCCAGTTGTTTCTGCGTCATGCCTTTTTCTGCTATGGAGAGGCTAATCAGTTCGCCGATGGTCGGTTTGTCGATAGGGTAGTGGATTTTTTCGTAGGTTTCAACCACATCGGAAAAAATCGTCAGTTCCACCGCGTTCTTGTCGCCGGCTGGCGTATCGTCCGTTACCAGCGGCAACAGTTCCTCAATGCGGTGGAGGGCATATTCGTATTGCTTTTTGGAATAATCCATATCCTTGGGTTTAAATGGTTGAACAATCAATTTTTTCATATTCGCGGTGAGACCCTACGAAACGGATGAAGATGCGGTCTATCGTGAATTTAATCACGACGACGAGACGGTAATGGTTGCCTTTGATATTGAAGACATAGTGCTGGTTCCCGATATAATCCGTTGCAGGAAAGTCCCCGCGTATATCCGACAGGCTGTGCCATTGGGCCTGTTGGGCGATGTCGTACCATCGTTCCAACGCCACTCTCGCGTCCCCGTTGCCGGGTGCCTCGTAGAATTCCTTCAGTTTCCTATGGGAGATAACGTGCATGGCAGTTTCTTTACGCAAAATTAGTCATAAATTCCGAAATTCAAAAGTTTTTGTTGTAATAATTTTATTTTTCGAAACGATGCTCTATTTTTCACCCCTTTAAGACTGCAAATACGAAATCCCCATTTCGTATTTGCTATTGCGCGCTATAAGTTGTACCTTTGTTGATATTTATAGAAGTATAACCCGTTAATCTGAAACAGATGAAAAGAGCATACGTATTCCCGGGACAGGGAGCGCAGTTCGTGGGCATGGGCAAAGACTTGTACGAGGCCTATCCCCAAGCGAAAGAAATGTTTGAAAAAGCCAACGATATCCTTGGCTTCCGCATCACCGACCTCATGTTTGCCGGTACGGACGAAGACTTGAAACAGACCAAGGTAACGCAGCCGGCGGTATTCCTGCATTCGGTGGTGCTGGCGGCCTGCCTGCCCGATTTCAAGCCCGATATGGTGGGCGGTCACTCCCTCGGTGAATTTTCGGCCCTGGTGGCCAACAAGGCGTTGAATTTCGAAGACGCGCTCGTATTGGTGTCCAAACGCGCCAACGCGATGCAGAAGGCCTGCGAGATGAATCCGTCCACAATGGCGGCCATCATCGGGCTGGAGGATGCCAAAATAGAAGAAATATGCGCGGGCATTCAGGGCGAAGTCGTGGTGCCGGCCAACTACAACAGCCCCGGTCAGCTCGTTATTTCGGGCAGCATGAAGGGCATCGAGCAGGCCTGTGAGGCTTGCAAGGCGGCGGGCGCCAAGCGTGCGTTGCCGCTCAAGGTGGGCGGTGCGTTCCACTCGCCGCTCATGGAGCCGGCGCGGGTGGAATTGGCGCAGGCTATCGAAAGCACGGCGTTCCACGCGCCGGTATGTCCGGTTTATCAGAACGTCAACGCGCGTCCGTTCACCGACCCGGCCGAAATCAAGGCCAACCTCGTGGCGCAGCTGACCTCGCCGGTACGTTGGACCGAAATTGTCCGCAATATGGTGGCCGACGGTGCCACGGAAATGATAGAAGTGGGCCCCGGCTCGGTATTGCAGGGCTTGGCCAAGAAAATCGCGCCGGAACTGGCGGTAAGCGCCGGCACGGTGCAGCCGTCCTAAGGCCATATTCCTTAGATATTTATGAATAGAATGATACAGCCGCTCAGCGTAAAACCGTGGATGTTTTGGGCGGCGTCCGTCGCCACGGGGCTATTGCTGGCCGCGGCGTGGCCGGCGCGGGGTTTTACCCCCGTCGTTTTTTTCGCGTGGGTACCGTTGCTGTGGGCGGAGGACTACGCCTACCGTCGGCGCCGGGCGGGCGAGGCCGGCCGTTATCCGGTCTTCCTCTATGCCTTGGTGGCGTTTTTGGTCTGGAATATCCTCACCACGTGGTGGATTTGGAACTCCACACCCGCCGCGGCCTTGGCATGGGGTGCCAACGCCTTGCTCATGGCTACGGTCTTTTGGCTGTATCATATCACCACGCGCCGTCTGCCGCTATACAGTGCGCGCGGCGGCGTGCTCATCGTCTATTGGCTTGCGTTTGAGTATATACACCATATCTGGGACATCGCCTGGCCGTGGCTTACGCTCGGCAACGTGTTCGCCACGCAGCCGGCCTGGGTGCAGTGGTACGAATATACGGGCACGTCGGGCGGCAGCCTTTGGGTGCTGGCGGTCAATATGCTGTTTTTGGCCTGGTGCAAGGCCGTCATGGCCGGCGCGTCCAAGCGGGATAAGAACGTCAGGGCCATCGCGGTCTGCCTCGCCATATTGGTACCCGTGGGCGGCTCGATGTGGCGCTATACGCATTACAAAAGCGAGGGGCGGCGCGTCGAGACGGTGGTCGTGCAGCCGAACATAGACCCCTATGGGGAACAGTACGACATCCCGCCCGTGGAGGCCGTCAAACGCATGCTGTTTTTGGGCGAATACGCGTTGAGCCCGCAGACGCGCTTCCTCGTCACACCCGAAAGCATGATTCAGGAATACGTTTGGGAGCACAAGTTGGCCTATTCGCCGAGTGTGGCGGCCATCCACCGTTTCCTGACCGATTATCCCGACCTGTCGGTGGTGGCCGGCATCTCCACTTACAGCCGGCTTTCGCCCGAAGATTCGGCCACGCGCGGCGTGCGCAAACGGCCCGATGTTTTCGGTAACGGCACGCTTTATTATTTGGCGCACAATACGGTTATGGTTATCGATACGGCGACGGCCGTGGCGGCGGTTTCGGCGGCGGCAAGCCCGATGCCTGTACCCGTCGGTTTTCCGTTGCGGCACAAGTCCAAGCTGACGCCGGCCGTGGAAATCATGCCCTTGGTCGATAAAATCGGCTTTTTGGAGAAATGGGCCATCGACTTGGGCGGTATCGTGGGCACGCTGGGCACGGATGCGGAACCCAAGGTGTTCCGATCGGTAACGGTGGGCGACACGGTAACCTACGCCGACATCATCTGCTATGAATCCATTTTCGGCGACTACGTGACGGGCTTTTGCCGCCGCGGGGCCGAACTTCTGTTTATCTCCACCAACGACGGCTGGTGGGGCAATACGCCGGGGCACCGGCAACACGCCGAATACGCACGTCTGAGAGCCATCGAGAACCGGCGCGAAATAGCCCGTTCGGCCAACACGGGCATATCCGGCTTCATTTCCCAGCGGGGCGACATGCTGCAACGCACGGCCTATTGGGAACCCGCCGTCATTAAACACGATATTAAAACCAACCGCAAACTCACGTTTTACAGCCGTTACGGAGATATTTTGGGACGTATGTTCCTGCCGATATCCTTGTTGTTACTGTTGGCCGGTCTCGTTCTGCGGATAATAAAGCGATAGGGCGGTGCGCCGACGGATCGCAAGCGAATTTTTATGAGATTTGAAGAACTGAATTTAAAGGCGGAATTGTTGTCCGCCATATCGGACTTGGGGTTTACGGAAGCCATGCCGGTGCAGGAACAGGTTATCCCGTTGCTGTTGGGCGGGGGCACCGACCTGATTGCGCTTGCACAGACGGGCACGGGCAAGACGGCGGCCTTCGGTCTGCCGATTCTGCAACGGCTCGATACGACAAACCGCAGCGTGGAAGCCTTGGTGCTGAGCCCGACGCGGGAACTGTGCCTGCAAATCGCCACCGATATGGAAAAAATGGCGGCGCATCTGCCCGGAGTCAAGATAGGGGCGGTATATGGCGGGGCGAGCATCGAACGGCAGATGTCGGAGATAGAACGCGGCCTTAAGGTCGTCGTGGCCACGCCGGGCCGTATGCTCGACATTCTGCGGCGCGGCAAGCTGGACCTTTCGCGGATTAGGACGGTGGTGTTCGACGAGGCCGATGAGATGCTGCACATGGGCTTCCGCGACGAATTGGACGGCATATTGGCCTATACGCCCGAAGAAAAGAACACGTGGCTGTTTTCGGCCACGATGCCCGACGAAATCCGCGCCATGTCGGGCCGCTATATGAAAGAGCCGGTGGAGGTGACGATAGGCCGCCGCAACGAAGGCTCGGCCAACGTGACGCACCATTACTACATGGTGCAGGCCAAGGAACGTTATTTGGCCTTGAAACGGATTATCGACTATTATCCGGAGATTTATTCGATTGTTTTCTGCCGGACCCGGCGCGAGACGCAGGAGGTGGCCGAGAAACTCATACGCGACGGCTACAACGCCGACGCCCTGCACGGCGATCTGTCGCAGGCGCAGCGCGACAACGCGATGAGCCGTTTCCGCCTCAAGAACCTGCAGCTGTTGGTGGCGACGGATGTGGCGGCGCGCGGCCTGGACGTGAACAACCTGACGCACGTGCTCAACTACAACCTGCCCGACGATGTGGAACAATACACGCACCGCAGCGGCCGTACGGGCCGCGCGTCCGCCACGGGCATTTCCATTTCGCTGATTACCGTCCGCGAGAAGTCGCGCATCAAGGAAATCGAAAAGGTGATCCACAAGCCGTTCGAGCTGAAACAACTGCCGAGCGGCGAGGAAATATGCGGCAAGCAGGTGCTTTATCAGGCCGAGCGGATGCTGGGCGTGGATTTGGCGGCGGAAGAGTTGGAAACCTATCTGCCGGCCATTTACGACAAATTGCAACCGCTGAGCAAGGAAGAACTCATACAGCGCTTCGTGGCCTTGGAGTTCAACCGCTTTTTGAATTACTACCGCAACGCGCCCGAAGTGCGCGACATGAGCGTGGACGCTCCGCGCGGCAAACGGTCGGACGAAAGGGGCGACCGCGGCGATTTCGCGCGGCTGTTCATCAACCTCGGCCATATGGACGGCATCAAGCCGCAGAACATCATCGGGTTGTTGAACGACTACGTGAAAGACCGCGATATGCGCGTGGGGCGCATTGACCTGCGCAAGACATGTTCGTTTGTGGAAATCCCGGCCTCCTATGCGGAACTGGCCGTGCAGGCCTTGGGCGGTGCCGTTTATCGCGACCGCAAGGTGTTTGCGGAGGTGGCTAAGGGCAAGGAACGTGGCGAACGGCCTGAACGGACGGAGCGCCCCGAACGGACGGAACGCGCCGAAAGGCCGGCCCGGAAGGGGCGTGGTGAGCGGGCGCCGAAGAAAGACTGGATGGCGTTTATAGAGGGCGGTGCCTGGGATAAGTCGGAGGCCGAATCCGACGCCAAGCCGCGCGCCAAAGGCAAGGCCAAGGCGCAGAAGGCGTGGAATCAGGACGCTTGGGGCGAGAACCCGTGGGAAAGCGGCGCATGGCGGCCGTCCGACCGCGGAAAAGGCGCTAAGAAAGGCGGTGCCAAACGCGCGCAGAAAGCCGTGGACAAAGCCCGTCAGGGCGGCTACGGCAAGTCGGCCGGCAGGGCTTCCACCAAAGATTCCCGCAGAGGTAAGAAAAAATAAAAACGAGATATGGCTAAATTGTTTGAAATTTTGGACAAGGCGCAGTTGTCGGCTCAGATTGTGAGCATGGACGTATATGCGCCGCGTTTGGCGGCTTCGGCTCAGCCGGGGCAGTTCCTGATTGTGGTGCCGGTTGAGACGGGCGAGCGTATTCCGCTTACGGTTTGCGATTACGACCGCGCCAAGGGCACGATCCGCATCGTGTTCCAGGTTATCGGCAGCTCCACGCAGAAAATGGCGGCCTTCAACGTGGGCGAATGTTTCCACGATGTTGTGGGGCCGTTGGGTCAACCGTCGGAATTCGTCAAGGAACCCTTGGAGGAAGTCAAGAAGCGCAATATATTGTTTGTGGCCGGCAGTGTGGCGGCCGCGCCCGTCTATCCGCAGGTACGCTGGATGAAGGAGCACGGCATCGCCTGCGACGTTATCATCGGCGCGCGTTCGGCCTCCCTCATGGTGCTTGAAAAAGAGATGCGCGAGGTGGCGGGCGAGCTCTTCCTCTGCACCGATGACGGCACGCTGGGCTTCAACGGCCGCGTGACCGACCTGATGAAAGACCTGATTGACAACCGGGGCAAGAAATACGACGAGGTGATTTGCATCGGCCCGATGATTATGATGAAATTCGTGACGATGATGACCAAGGCCTACAACATCCCCACGATTGTCAGCCTCAACAGCCTGATGGTGGACGGCACCGGCATGTGCGGCGCCTGCCGCGTGACGATTGGCGGCAAAACCAAGTTTACATGCGTGGACGGCCCCGAATTCGACGCGTTCCAGGTGGATTTCGACGAGGCGATGCGCCGTCAGGGCATGTACCGCCAATACGAAATAGCCAAAAATACCGACGAACACCGTTGCAACCTGGCGGCGGCCGTGGAAGGCTCTTTGGCCGAACGCGCCAAGGCCACGGCGGGTCCCGACGCCATCCGTCCGGTGGTTGAGAAACCCAAGACGCGCGTGCCGGTTCGGGAACAGGATCCGGAAGTGCGCAGCCGCAATTTCGAGGAAGTTTGCCTCGGCTATACCGTGGAGGAAGCCATGGCCGAAGCTTCGCGCTGTCTGCAATGTAAAAAGCCGGGCTGTGTGACGCAATGCCCCGTGTCGATTCATATCCCTGAATTCATCCACCAGGTGGCTTTGGGCGATTTTGCGGCGGCGGCCAAGGTGATTGCGCGCGACTCCGCTTTGCCCGCCGTCTGCGGCCGTGTGTGCCCGCAGGAAACCCAGTGCGAGGGCAAGTGCGTGCTGGGCGTAAAGGGGCAACCCATCGCCATCGGCAAACTCGAACGTTTTGTGGCCGACTATACGCGCGAACACGGGCTTGACACGCCCGATCAGCCGGCCGAAAAGAAAAAACAGAAGGTGGCCGTTATCGGCTCCGGCCCCGCGGGCTTGACCTGCGCCGGCGATTTGGCCAAGATGGGCTATCAGGTCAGCGTGTTCGAGGCCCTGCACAAGTCGGGCGGCGTGTTGGTTTACGGTATTCCCGAATTCCGTCTGCCGAAAGCCATCGTGGCGCATGAAATCGAAAACCTGAAGAAACTCGGCGTTGTATTCGAAAACGACGTCATCATCGGCAAGACGGTCGATATCGACCACCTGATGAAAACGGAGGGCTTCGACGCCGTGTTCATCGGCTCGGGCGCGGGGCTGCCCAAGTTCATGCACATTCCGGGCGAGAACCTGAACGGCGTGGTATCGGCCAATGAACTGCTCACGCGCTCCAACCTGATGAAGGCCTACCGCGACGACCACGATACGCCGGTGTTCATCGGCAAGAAGGTGGCCATTGTGGGCGGCGGCAACGTGGCTATGGATGCCGCGCGTACGTCCAAGCGTCTCGGCTCTGATGTATATATCGTTTACCGGCGCAGCGAAGCCGAAATGCCGGCGCGTAAGGAAGAAGTACACCACGCGCACGAAGAGGGCATCCATTTCCTCGAACTGACGAACCCCGTCGAAATTATCGGCAACGAACAGGGCTGGGTAACGGGCATGAAGTGCATCAAGATGGAGTTGGGCGAACCGGACGCTTCCGGTCGCCGCAGCCCCGTGGAGGTGCCGGGCTCGGAATACGTCCTTGAAGTGGATGAGGTCGTGATGTCGTTGGGTACGTCGCCCAACCCGTTGATTTCGTCCAATACGCCCGGCTTGGATACCGACAAGCGCGGCTGTCTCGTGGCCGACGAACAGGGCACGACCACGCGCGAAGGCGTGTTTGCGGGCGGTGACGCCGTTTCCGGTGCCGCGACGGTGATTTTGGCCATGGGGGCGGCCCGCAAGGCGGCCAAGGCCATAGACGAATATCTGCGCAGCAAGTAATTTGCCGTGAAAAAAGAAATAACGCCTTATCTGAACCGCGAGATCGCTTGGCTGGCGTTCAACGAACGTGTGTTGCGCGAGGCGGCCGACCCTACGAATCCGATTGTGGAGCGTATGATTTTTCTCGGCATCTTCTCCAACAACAACGATGAGTTCTACCGCGTGCGCGTGGCTTCGCTCAAACGGTTGCTGCACAAGAAAAAGCACCGTATCGAGTATCAGGCCGACCCGGCGCAGTTGCTCCGGCGTATCCGTGCCGTGGTCAACGACCAGCTGAGCCGTTTCGAGGAGATCTTCGAAGCCAATGTCAAGGAACTGCGGCGGCAGAACGTCTATCTGGTGGATGAGGCGCATATTGCGGGTTGGCAGGCGCGTTACATCAAGGATTATTTCCATCAGCACGTGCGCCGTCACCTTTATCCCGTCTTCATGGACAAACTCAAGGACGACCGCGGTTTCAACGATAAGTCCAATTTTATGGCCGTGCAGATGTGGAAGTCCGACCATCCGGCCGAAAAGCAGGACATGATCATCGAAATCCCCGTGGCGCGGCTCACGCGTTTTTTGCGTTTGCCCGACCATCGCGGCCATCACTACATCATCCTGTTGGACGATGTCATCCGCTATTGTCTGTCCGACATCCTCGCACCCTTGGACTACGACCGCTACAGCGCCTATACGTTCAAGTTCGTGCGCGACGCCGAATTGGACATCGATTTTGACCGCCATGCCGAAGCGGAACACGACTTTTTGGCTTTCCTCTCGTTGCAGCTCCAACAGCGCAACAAGTCGAACACCGTACGGCTCGTGCACGACGCCGGCATGCCAAAGCCGCTCATCAAGCGGTTGCAGAAGATTTTCGCGGCCGACGACGATACCACGTTCAACAGCCGGGGACGCTACCAAAACAAGAAAGACTTTACGGGCTTTCCCAAGGATTTCGGCGAACCCAATCTCATTTATCCGCCCTTTTTACCGCAGGATGTCAAGGCGTTTCCCGTAAGCGGCAGCAAGTTCGAGGTGTTGCGGCGGCGCGACTTTATGCTGCATTATCCGTATCAGTCGTTCCAGCATCTGATCGACTTGGTGCGCGAGGCTTCCATTGACCCGGCCGTGCGTTCGATTCAGATGGCCATCTACCGTGTGGCGCCGCATTCCTCCATTATGAACGCCTTGGTCAACGCCGCCCGTAACGGCAAGAAAGTGGGCGTGTTCATGGAACTCATGGCGCGTTTTGACGAGGAGAACAACATCAACTGGGTTAAGCGTCTGGAAGCCGAACACGTGGAGGTCTACCGCATTATTCCGGGCATGAAGGTGCACGCCAAGATATTGCTCATAGAACGCAAGGAAAGCCACGGCAAGCGGCTCTATGCCTGTGTGGGCACGGGCAACCCCAACGAGGCCACGGCCAAGCAGTATTGCGATATGCAGTTGCTGACGGCCAACCCGGCCATTACCGAAGAGGTGGCCAAGGTGTTCGCCACCATCGGGCGGCACGACTGGCGGCCGTTTACCGACTACAAGGCGCTGTTCGTTTCGCCGTTCAACCTGCGGTCGGGCTTCACGGCCCTGATCGATGCCGAAATAGCCAACGCCAAGGCCGGGGGCGAGGCCTGGATGAAAATCTGCTTGAACAACCTGGCCGATACGGCGATGATAGACAAACTCTACGAGGCCTCGCGCGCGGGCGTGCGCATCGATATGGTGGTACGCGGCATCTGTATGCTCAAACCGCGTGTGGCGGGCATGAGCGACAACATCAACGTGGTGAGCATCGTGGACCGGTTTTTGGAACACACGCGCGTGTTCATCTTCGCCAACGGCGGGTCGCCGCTCTACTACATCGGTTCGGCCGACTGGATGACGCGCAACTTGGACCACCGCATCGAGGTGGCCTGTCCGATTTACGACCCGGCCATACAGCAAGACCTGTCGCATATCCTTGACCTGCAACTGTCTGACAACACGCACGCGCGGCTTGTCAGCCCCAAGGGTGAACACGTCTATAAGCGGCCGGCACCGGGCGAGAAACCGTTGCGGTCGCAGGAAGCCATTTTTGCGTATCTGAAGCGGAAATACAGTTAAGCCGCCGCATTATTATCCATCATGGAAATCACGTTTCTGCTCAACGGCAAAACTACCGACGCCTACCTCAAGGAAGGCATCGCGCTTTACGAAAAGCGGCTGTCGCACTATGTGCGCTACCGTACCGAGGTGTTGCCCGAATTGAAAAACACCAAGGCACTGACGCCCGAACAGCAGAAACAGGCCGAGGGCGCGCGCATTTTGGCCGCCATGGCCAAGGCCGACTATACGGTGCTGTTGGACGAGCGCGGTGAAAGGCGCACGTCGGTGCAGTTCGCCGAATTCCTGCAAGGGCAGATGAACCGCGGGCTGCGCAACCTGTTGTTCGTGGTGGGCGGCCCCTACGGCTTTTCGGCCGAAGTCTATCAACGGGCCCACGCACGGCTGTCGCTCTCCGACATGACGTTCTCGCATCAGATGATCCGCCTGTTTTTTACCGAACAGCTCTACCGCGCGTTCACGATTCTCAAGGGCGAACCCTACCACAACGAATAAAAAAAGCCGCCCGACGTTTCCATCGGACGGCTTTTAAAGCATCATTTCATCCCTATTTGTCGGTATTGCGGTTGAAATAGAACGTCAGGTTGAAGTTGGCGCCGAAATTGCCGGTGCCGAACGTGAAGCCGTGCGAACTCGGTGCTATATCCTCTCGCCAAGTTTCCCGTTGTTGGGTTTCTTGATTGAAGCCCTCGAATTCGTCGTACAATTTTTGCGTCCAGTTATAGACGGCGGCCACATTGACTTCCGCGCCCAACGAGAACCACGGGCTGATAAACCATTCCACGCCCACAAAGCCCATCAGGCCGAGATAGTGCGTCGGGGCGGCACCATAGAAACGGCGGAGGTAGCGGGTGGAACCGAAACCATCACGGTGAGGCGTGTCATAATAAAAATTGGTGAAAGAAGGCGACGGATTATCGGGTGTGATGGCATTGCCATAAGAATAATTGAAACCGAAGTAGTTGAATGCGTATATCAATCCACCTCCGACCACGCCCTGTACGCGGCGTTTGCCGATGCGGTATTCCGCCGCCACGTTGAAACTTGCGCCGGCGTTGTGAAAATTTTCGCGATCCACGACTTTGGCGGTAGATTGCCGGTCGGCCATGTAAGCCATATCATCGCGCGTATATTTTCCTTCGCTTTTTAAATTATACAGCCAACCTACGTTGAGCCGAATGCCTAAGTTGTCGGTAATCATGTACTTGCCGGCTATGGAAAGCACGGGTGACAGATAGGCGGAACCGCCGATACCGCTTGCATCATAGTCATCATCGAAATCGAAAATGTAGCCTGGATTGAGGAGCGGGTTGGCGTTGATGGACAAGGCCCAACTTCCGGCTTTTGGCAAGAAATCTTCCGGTTTCCAATTGGCACGTTGGGCGCGCCGCATGTCCTTTTTAGACATTCGGTCACCGGATTGTTCCGTTGAGGTGGCTTGGTTTTCGGCTTCATTTTGCGCCGACAGCGGTAAACCGCAAAACAGCAGGCTTGATGTTAACAAGACCGCGCATAAGGTGTTTGTTTTCATAATAGGTTGGTTTTTGGTTGTTAACGATTTTATTTAAAGTTTGTTACATGAAATCGGACTTAGGGGAACCATCATATATTTTCCGTAAGATACGAAAAAAAACGATACATATGGCATATTGCTAAAAAAAACGTTACTTTGCAAACATGAAAAAGATCGGTTATTGGTTGGATAATGCGCGTTGGATTTCGTTCCCGCAGAGCCTCTTGCCGGGGCTCGTGGCTTTTACGTTGGCTTGGCTGGAGCATCGTGGCGCGGGTTTCAACGCCGTTTTAGGGTTGTTGGCGGTGTGGTCCGCCGTGCTCGTGCATTTTGGCATGAACCTTTTTGACGACTATTTCGACTACCGCTATAAGCAAAGCGGCACGCGCACGGTGCAGGCGGCGCAGGGCATCCGCGCCCGCATAGGCAAATGCCTTTACCTGCAGCAAGAGGGCGGCGCGGCCACGCTGGCGGAGTTGGGGCGTGCGTGCTTGGCATTCTGTTTGGCGGCCGCGGTCTTGGGCGTGGTTATCGGCTGCTACCGAGGGCTGTCGGTGTGGTATGTGGCGGCCTTGGGNGCACTCATCGGCCTGGAGTACTCCGCGCCGCCGCTGCGGCTGAGTTACCACGGCCTTGGGCGAATTGGTCATNGGGCTGNTGTTCGGCCCCGTNCTNATGGCGGGTGTGTATATNTCCGCCTGCGGCNCNTGGTCNTANTCGGTGCTGTTCCTNTCCGTGCCGATAGGCTTGTTGGTTACGAATATAGTATATACGCATTCGGTTGTCGATTACGAAGCCGACAAGGCNATGGGCAAGCGCACGTTTGCGGGCGTGTTGCGGCGGCCAAAGNCCATGCTGGCGGGCTCGTTCCTGTTTACGCTCCTGCCGTTCGCCATCGTGACCTGCGGCGTGGCGCTGCGCTTCCTTTCGCCTTGGTATTTGCTCGTGTGGCTGTTGTTGCCGCGCGCCTGCGGCCTGTTGTANGCCATGGTCGTGTTTGTGCGTGACCCGCAGCGCAACTTACCGCTGCGTTGGTGGGTGCGCCCCGTGCAGCAGTGGGCGCAGATTAAGGAGGCCGGCATCGAGTGGTTCATGATNCGNTGGNTGGCGGCGCGCAACNTGNTGATGTTTTTTGCGCTCATGCTCATAGTGGCCGCCGTGGCGGGCGCATTGTTATAAGAAGAAGATTGAAAGAAATGATGATAAGACATTTGTTCTATTTACCGTGGTGGTATTTGCGCTCCTGCCTGTTGGGCGGNCACCGGCCTTTGCAGACGGTGCTGTTNCTNTCCGACCGCTGCAACCTGCGTTGCAAGCACTGCGCGGTCTATGCGCGNAAAGAACCCNTNAGCAAGACNTATGCGCAGGTGGANCGGGAGTTGCGGGGCGCGTATGCGCGCGGCTCCCGTTTCGTGGACTTCGAGGGGGGNGAACCCTTCCTGTGGCGTGACGGCGACCGCACCGTGAACGACCTCTGCGACCTGGCGCGTAAAATCGGCTTCTTCACAACCACGATTACGACCAACGCGCAACTGCCGTTCCCNGGTTCGCACGCCCATTCCATATGGGTCAGCATGGACGGCGTGGGTTCGTATCACGANGAAATCCGCGGCGAGGGCGCGTTCGAGAAATTGGAGCGCAACATCGCGGGCTGCGGGCATCCGCATCTGAGCGTTAATATGGTGGTCAACAAATTGAACTACACGCAGATAAAGGCGGCCGCCGACTACGCGCGTCAGAACCCGGCCATCGAACAGATTTCGTTCAATTTCCATACGCCCTACGAGGGCACGGAACACCTGTATATAGACGACTGGGATTTGCGCGTGCGCCTGTTGGACGAAATNATCGCGCTCAAGAAGGCGGGNTANCCGATTATGAATTCCGTGTCGGGGCTCAAACGCATGAAAGACNTGAACTTTGAGAAAGCCTGCTGGGTGTCGGAGTTCATCATGGTGGACGGCACGCTGCTGTCGGAATGTCCGGGCAAGGTGTCGGGCGTGTGCGACCGCTGCGGCTTCTGCATGGCCGGCGAGATGTACAGCGTGCTGCATTTCAAGCCNGACACGCTGGCGGCCGGCTTCAAGTTAAGGNTGTAAACCAAGTGCGGCTCGTCTCCGCTAAACCCTTCTCTTAGCCTCCACGTACGCTGCGCTTCCTAAAGTCGGCTGCAGAGAAGGTTTAGCGTTTTCCTCGCCGACACAAAATACAAAAGCCCTGTCGTTNNNNAANGGCAGGGCTTTTTGCATCACGAAAGGTTAGGGGGNTATATCTTGTGGTCGCTACCGAGCACGTTCACGATCTTGTGCATATACAGCTGCTTGAGGCCGTCGCGCGCCGGGCCGAGGTACTTGCGCGGGTCGAATTCGGCCGGCTTGTTGGCGAGCACTTCCCGCACGGCGGCGGTCATGGCCAAACGGCCGTCGCTGTCNATGTTGATNTTGCANACCGCCGACGAGGCCGCGCGACGCAGCTGGTCTTCGGGAATGCCGATGGCGTCTTTGAGCTGGCCGCCGTACTTGTTGATGATGGCCACCAGGTCTTGCGGCACGCTCGACGAACCGTGCAGCACGATGGGGAAGCCCGGAATCAGTTTTTCAATCGCTTCCAGGATGTCGAAACGCAGGGGAGGCGGGATGAGGATGCCGTCGGCGTTGCGCTGGCACTGTTCGGGTTTGAACTTGTTGGCGCCGTGCGAGGTGCCGATGGAGATGGCGAGCGAATCCACGCCCGTATGNTGCAGGAAGTCCTGNACCTCTTCGGGNCGCGTGTAGGTATGGTGTTCCGCGCTCACTTCGTCTTCCACGCCGGCCAAAACGCCCAATTCGCCTTCAACCGTCACGTCGTATTTGTGCGCGTATTCCACCACCTTGGCGGTCAGCGCGATATTCTCCTGATAGGGCAGGTGCGAGCCGTCGATCATAACGGACGAAAAGCCGTATTCGATGCAGCTCTTGCAGAGTTCAAAGCTGTCGCCGTGGTCGAGGTGCAACACGATGGGCACGTTAACGCCCAGTTCCTTGGCGTATTCCACCGCGCCCTGCGCCATATAGCGCAACAGCGTCTGGTTGGCGTACTGGCGCGCGCCTTTCGAAATCTGGAGGATAACGGGCGACTGGGTCTCCACGCAAGCTTGCACGATGGCCTGCATCTGCTCCATGTTGTTGAAATTGAAGGCGGGGATGGCGTATTTCCCGGCCATGGCTTTTTTGAANAGGTCTCTCGTGTTGACGAGGCCTATTTCCTTATAGTTGACCATATCNGTAAGGTTTTAANNAATAANCNTNANNCTTGGANTNACAAAGTTAGCGTTTTTTCTTGACTNNGCAAGCCGCTGATTTCAAAAAAGTGACATTTGTTTACGGCAGTAACGTGAACGAATGACCGTTGTATGTGTGGCAATGCAATAAACCGTGGCTTTTGGACAGATAGGACGTGTCGGCGGCGGTCTCTGTTTGGTACAATACCGTTTTTAACACATCCGTATAAGTTTGCCCCGTGGGAGATGTCCATTGCGGCAGCACGGAATTTTGTGCATCATGGTAAATGTCTTCTATCCAGACGGCAGGGTGAGCCCTATTCATCACATCGTAAAAATCCACGCTTAGGCCATATTTTTCGGAGGTAGCATAATTAATGATGCGATACGTCAATATTTGGGCCGTATCGGCCGATATCAGATATAATGTTGCCTGTGCTGTGCAAATACCCATGTCATGCAAAGCCTTCTCGGAATCTTTGGCATATTTTTCCGAGAACTCCGGCGACATAACTTTGAGTACGAGTGTATCATTATCAAGAATATAGCGCATGGTATTCCCGACAAAATTTACCGGCATATACTCCGTTTTTTCCTGCGGATAGCACGGACAATATTCCGTTTTGTCTTTGCAGCCTTGCAGTAGCAGTGCCATGGCCGACAACAGCAGTAAGAACAAATGCTTTTTCATGGTCTGAGTAGTTTTCGAATTAGAATGCGAATTTGAGGCCGATGTTGAGGCCGGTGTTGCTGAACGGCAGAACGAAGTCACTGCGAACGGCGGTATTGCCGTCAAAAGATTTCTGTACAATCGCTTTGTCGAGTACATGGCTGTAAGCCTCGTTGCCATACGCATTGTCCACGCTTACCCAGTGGTCACGATAGGCTACGGACGACATCAAGGTAAACTGCCACTCGGCGAACATCGAAATGGTGGGCGTAAAGCGGCAGTTGATCCCGAATGCCGCCGTAAACCCGATAGCCGTTGTCGTCAGGCGTTCTTGTCCCGAACGGCCGAAACCGCCCCAATCATAGTTAATAGTCGTATAATAGGAGTCCCAAGTATAATGTAATTCACCTAATTCGGCCCGGATATCGTGATTTACGACGCCGACCATCAGATTGACGCCCATTTTGAGATAAGGGTCCCAGCGTTGGAAACCGGGCGATAGACGTAAGGCGACGTGCAGGTTGCCGATATGACTATTGAAATCGTTTGAAATCTCAATAGGTGTCCAGTAATCATCTAATTCTGAAAACGATGGATCTACATGATAGATATCATTTGACATAAAAATATATCCTGAAGTATCACTGATGAAGCATTGACTTGCAGAAAAACCGCTTTGGGTGTAGCCAAGTCCGACTTCTATCGCCATATAGCGGTTGAAATGATAACCGAAATTAAGCCTCCCATGCCAACCAGCGCCCAATGTCTTTTTTATTGCTTTCCCAAATGAAGGCGAATACATTATATGTGGGTCACCGGTGTATTTGTCCTCTTCATCGAATCTCAGGAACCCCGTATAACCGCTCCCCATACGGAAGCCGTAGCCGCCTTGCAGGTCGAAGTAAAACCGCTTGTCGGCTTTGGGCCAACCGTTGCGCGGGGTAGAGGCCGGCTGTTGGGCGGAAAGTACGCCGCCCAATAACCAGATTCCTATACCTAAACAGAGAAATTTCTTGGAATTATATCGTCTCATGTTTCTGTGTTTACCTGATTAATACTTTCAATACATACGTCTGCTCCGGTGTTTTCAACAGGGCCAAATGTACTATAGGTTTCCTGTTTNAGTTCNTCTTTNTNGTTTAGCCTGCGGTGGGTAGATGCANAGGGAGANACTACCGCCCGCAGGCGGCGGTGTNNAAGTCGTTTTTGCCGATATGTGNAAGATGTNTGTTCATCGTCCGGCGTTTTGGAGGGTGCTGTGGCTGCATTGATGAAACCACGATACAAAGTACTGCCAAAGNTTTTNAATATACAAGCNGTCAATCTATTGTATTTTAATTATTTTTATCGTACCTTTGCACCCGTCTTTGAGAGGTTGAGGCGTTCGCCGTAATTACATTTAAGTTGTTGTTTCAAAACGTTTTGCGGTTTGCTTGTCAAACGTGCATCGGCATAGCGTATGTCCGCAAAATAACCGCTTGCNNNTCCGTCGGAATTTTCTTAAATTTGCGACTTTATGAATTTGCATATTAACTAATTAAATATCAATACTATGAAACCGACGCACATCGAACACATCGGGATTGCGGTTAAGAATCTCGACGAAGCGATTAAGTATTATCAGGACGTTCTCGGCCTGGAATGCTACAACATCGAAGAAGTGGCCGACCAAAAGGTCAAGACGGCTTTCTTTCAGGTAGGTCAGACGAAAATCGAACTGCTCGAATCGACCGACCCCGAAGGCACCATCGCCAAGTTCATCGAAAAGAGAGGCGAGGGCGTNCACCATATCGCGTTTGCGATGGAAGACGTGGCCACGGCTTTGAACGAGGCCGCCGACAAGGGCGTTCAACTGATTGACAAGGCTCCGCGCAAAGGCGCCGAGAACTTGCAGATNGGCTTCCTGCACCCGAAATCGACCAAGGGCGTGCTCACCGAATTTTGCGGAAAGAAATAATCACTAAATAACCGTTCGTATCATGACTTTTGAAGATAAAATCAAGCTTCTTCTNGACAAGCGCACCGAGGCCAGACTGGGTGGCGGTCAGAAGAGAATCGATTCGCAGCACGCCAAGGGNAANCTCACGGCGCGCGAACGTTTGGAACTGCTTTTGGACGAAGGCTCGTTCGAAGAGTTCGANATGTTTGTTTCCCACCGTTGCCACGACTTCGGTATGGAAAAACAGAGTTTCCTCACCGACGGCGTCGTAACCGGCTACGGTACCATCGACGGCCGTTTGGTGTATGTGTTCTCGCANGACTTCACGATTTTCGGCGGNTCGCTCTCCGAAAGCTTCGCCAAGAAGATCTGCAAGGTNATGGATATGGCCATGAAGGCNGGNGCNCCGGTTATCGGTATCAACGACTCGGGTGGCGCCCGTATCCAGGAAGGCGTACAGAGCTTGGCGGGTTATGCCGAGATTTTTGAACGCAACATTTTGGCTTCCGGCGTTGTGCCCCAGNTGTCGGCCATCTTCGGCCCCTGCGCCGGCGGTGCGGTTTATTCGCCCGCTTTGACCGACTTCATCATGATGTCGAAAGANAACAGCTATATGTTCGTGACGGGNCCCAAGGTGGTCAAGACCGTGACCAACGAGGACGTGACCGAAGACAANCTCGGCGGCGCNATGGTTCACGCTTCCAAGTCGGGCGTGGCGCATTTCGTGGTGGATAGCGAACAGGAAGGTATCATGATGCTGCGTAAGCTCATCAACTACCTGCCGTCCAACAACCTCGAGGAAGCGCCCGTGGTGCCCTGCACCGACCCCATCGACCGTCTCGAAGACAGCCTCAACACGATTATTCCCGACAACCCCAACAAGCCTTACGACGTTTTGGACGTTATCCACGCCATTGTCGATGACCAGGAGTTTATGGAAGTGCACCGTCACTATGCGCCCAACCTCGTGGTCGGTTTCGCCCGTTTCAACGGCCAGTCGGTCGGTATCGTGGCCAACCAGCCCAAGTACATCGCCGGCGTTTTGGATATCAACGCCTCGCGTAAGGGCGCGCGTTTCGTGCGTTTNTGCGATGCGTTCAACATCCCCATCGTTACGCTCGTNGANGTNCCCGGCTTCCTGCCCGGTACGGCCCAGGAATACGGCGGCATCATCATCCACGGCGCCAAATTCCTGTTCGCCTACGGTGAAGCCACGGTGCCCAAGGTTACGATTACGTTGCGCAAGTCGTACGGCGGTGCGCACGACGTTATGAGCTCCAAGCANCTGCGCGGCGACATCAACTACGCGTGGCCGTCGGCCGAAATCGCGGTCATGGGGGCTTCCGGCGCTATCTCCGTATTGTACGGCAAGGAAGTGAAGGAAATCGCCGATGCCGAGGAACGTCAGAAATTCGTGGAGGAAAAGACGACCGAATACGAAAACAAGTTCGCCAATCCTTACAACGCGGCCCGCTACGGCTTCATCGACGATGTTATCGAACCGCGCAACACGCGTTTCCGCATCATCCGTGCGCTCAAGGCTTTGGCCACGAAGAAAGACACTGTTCCGCCTAAGAAGCACACCAATATTCCGTTGTAACATTAAACAGGCGAGAAAAATGAACAGTAAGAAATTTTTGATCGTTTGGACGGTCGTTTGCGCGNTGGCAGCCTCTCTGCCGACGCAGGCGGCCGCCGCCCCCGCTTCCGAAGCGGAGGCCTCCGTGCANGCGGTCGGTTTTGCCGATCCGCTGATTCCTCAACTTTTCGCCTTCGATAAGGAAAGCCAGATTTTCGTCGGCATCAACTCCGTTGAAAACGCGGTGGACCTTATNGCCTACGANGGCGCNACGATGNCGTTCCGCGAACGTTTCATAGCCGATATCGTGGCCGGAAGGCATGATGTGGTCAATATTTACCGCCCCCAAAGCGTTGCGGTTTACGACGGTCACGTCGTAATCCTGGCCACGCAGCGGGACTCCTGCTATCTGGCGGTTCTGAACCTGCAGGGCGAGGAAGTGGAACGCTTCTATTTTGCCGGCAACGCTTTCGCGTTCAGTTATGATCCGGAAGCGCGCGAACTGTATATAGCGGGCGAAAACGGCTTGGGTTATGACGTAACGGTATTGGATGCGGCGGCCGGCTTAGACAATCTTGTCTTCCANCCCGACCTCAACTTCCACTANCTCAAACCCAAAAAGGCGGAAGAGATGCAGAAGAACGACCCGCACGGCGTGGCGCTGATGCTCATCGCCATTTCGGTCGTGTTCTTCGGTTTGGTGTTGCTCTATGTCGCGTTCAAGTTTTTGGGCAAAGGCATTATGGCCTTCAACCACTGGCGCGCGGTTAAAGCCGAGCAGAAGGCGACGGGCGGCGACAAGGAAACCATCAAGGCTTCGATTCCCAAGGCGGAAGACCTNAGCGGCGACGTGTATGCGGCTATCGCGGCGGCGATATATATGTATCAAAGCGAGCTGCATGACGAAGAGAACACGATTCTGACGATAGAGAAAGTATCGCGCACCTATTCGCCGTGGAGTTCCAAGCTGTATGGCATGAACCCTTATTTTCAAATCAAAAACGGTAAATAAACACTATGAAAAATTATAAATTCACGATCCACGGCACCCAATACGAAGTGGAAATCAACAGCGTGGAGGATCAGACGATCAATCTCAGCCTGAACGGTACGCCCTACGAGGTTAAGGTAGATAAGGAAATCAAGCAGACCAAGACGCCCAAGCTCATGCGNTCCGTTGCGGTTCCCTCCACCGAGGGCGATACGGCGAACGCCCGTACCAACGCCGCCGGCGCCACGGCCGAAATCAAGTCGCCGCTGCCCGGTACGGTNCTCGACGTNATGGTCAAGGAAGGCGATACGGTTAAGGTNGGCCAGCACCTGCTGTTGCTGGAAGCCATGAAAATGGAAAACAACATCGATTCCGACAAGGAAGGCGTGGTTAAGACCATCAAGGTACGTAAAGGGGATGCCGTTATGGAAGGCGACGTCCTGATCGTAATGGAATAGGAGGTAACGTATGTTGTCAGAAGCGAGTTTTCTCCAATTCATCATGGCTCAGATGGGCCAGTTCCTCGATTACACGGCTTTTGCCAATGTAACGTGGGGACACCTCATTATGATCTGCGTGGGCTTGCTGTTCATCTACTTGGCCATTGCCAAGGAATTCGAACCCATGCTGNTGATTCCTATCGGCTTCGGTATGATTATCGGGAATATCCCGTTCTATCCGGGGCTTAAAATCGGTATTTACGAACAAGGCTCCGTGTTGAACATNCTCTATCACGGNGTGCAGAACGGCTGGTACCCGCCCTTGATTTTCTTGGGNATCGGGGCCATGACCGACTTCTCGGCCTTGATTTCCAATCCGAAGCTTATGNTGGTGGGCGCGGCCGCCCAGTTCGGTATCTTCTTCGCCTATGCGGTGGCNNTGNTGCTCGGCTTTTCGCCGGCGGAAGCGGGTGCCATCGGTATCATCGGCGGTGCCGACGGTCCTACGGCCATCTTTATCTCGTCCAAACTGGCGCCTGACCTGATGGGNGCCATCGCCGTGTCGGCCTACTCCTACATGGCATTGGTACCGGTTATCCAACCGCCTATCATGCGGGCGTTGACCACCAAGAAAGAACGCGTTATCCGGATGCGTCCGCCGCGTGCCGTCACCAAGACCGAGAAAGTGATTTTCCCGATTGTCGGCATCCTGCTTACAACGTTTATCGTACCGACGGGTCTGCCCTTGTTGGGGATGCTGTTCTTCGGCAACCTGCTCAAGGAAAGCGGCGTTACCAAGCGTTTGGCCAACACGGCCAGCGGCCCGATGATCGACGTGGTGACGATTCTCATCGGTTTGACCGTAGGCGCGTCCACGCAGGCGACGTCCTTCCTGACGCCTAAATCCATCCTGATTTTCGTGTTGGGTGCGTTGTCGTTCGTGATTGCCACCACCTGCGGCGTTCTGTTCGTCAAGTTCTTCAACCTGTTCCTCAAGGGCGACAACAAAATCAACCCGCTTATCGGTAACGCCGGTGTATCGGCCGTGCCCGACTCGGCGCGTGTTTCGCAAGTGGTCGGTTTGGAATACGACAAGACGAACTACTTGCTCATGCACGCCATGGGCCCGAATGTGGCCGGTGTTATCGGTTCGGCTGTGGCCGCCGGTATCTTGCTGAGCTTCCTTTATTAGTATTCCGTGTGACCCGACGCCGGTTTGCGGCAGCGGGTTTTCAGACGGGCGGTTTCCTTTCGGAGACCGCCCGTTTTCGTTTGGTTCTGCACCGACATCCGTTTTTAAGTTTTTTTAATAATCTCCGCATATATTAGGATTTTTTAAGGATTTTTCGTTGGCGCGGCGGCCGTGTCCCGCTACCTTTGTGTCCGTTAAATCGTATAAATACATGGGATTATGGATAAGGTAGCAGGAATCAGGTGCCGGCGGTGGCTTTGGAGCATCGGGACGGCGTGTTTTTTATGGCTCGGCCTGTTGGGCCGGGGCACGGCCGCCGCGCAGGAAACGGCGGACGGCGACAATCTTTCTGACTTTTGGGAGCGCGTCAAGACCGAAGTCTTGGGCTATTTCGAACGTTTCGACGATTATCTATCGCGCACGCGCTTGTTGACGGTGGGCGAATTGCAGTCGTTGCCCGTCGGTTTGCAAACCAAAATCGGGCAGACGGTCTGCGATTTGTTGGTGACCGAGGCCGTTTTCGGCCCCGACTATACCGACTTGACGGTCTTTCTCCGGATTACGACGCCGTCTTACGAGGGCGGCAGCCTGACGCTGTATTTCGGGAGCGAGGAAGTCCGCATTTCGTCACAGGGCGGCTTTGTGGGCGACCTGAAGCTGGCCTTGCTGTCGGAGGTGAACATCGGCGGCAAGGGCGGCGCGTTCAAATTGGTGCTCGACCCGGCGCGCAAGCGGGGCGACCTGCCGCCTACTTACGCCATCGTGGGGTGCGAGGGCTTTGAGGAAATGCAGGTCAATGGCCGCATCGTCGTTTCGAAGGATTACGCCAAGCCGGTGTTCAACGGCAAGCCTTTGGAGAACCGCGAACTGGAGATACCGTTTTCGTGTAGGGCCAGCGGCTTGGACCGCATCATGGCCGACGTGGAGATGCCGGAGTTCGCGCTCACGGCCTTGCCCGACTGGCGGTTCGAGGCCAAACGCGCCGTTTTCGATTTCAGTACCGAAGAGAACGCGCCGGCCATGGACTACTACAATATGCCCGGCTCCAAACTCTACGACGGCTTCCCCGAGATGTGGACGGGGCTGTATATAGAGGATTTCTACGTGCATTTTCCCACCTACGTTAAAGACGAGGCGAAATTGGGCGGCAGCCCGGTGTTCGGAGCCGAACGGCTGTGGTTGGATGAAAACGGTTTTTCGGGTGTGTTGGAGGCCAAGGATGTGTTGGAAATCAACAAGGGTCTGCTCGACTCGTGGCGGTTTTCGGTGGATGAGGTCGGCATAACCATTGTGGCCAACCGCATTAAGAAAGGCAAGATGTTGGGGGAAATCAGCCTGCCCATCGGCACGCGCAACAGTTTCGGCTATACGGTCGATTTTCAGACCGACGGCAGTTGGGATATGAAGGTAAAGGTGGGCGAGCGCATGAGTTTCGACTTGTGGAAGGCGACCAATGTGGAACTGTTCGCCACCTCGTATATAAAAGTGGATAAGAAGGCGTCGGATACGTCGGTACACCTTACGGCCAACCTTTCCGGCAAGATGGTGCTCGACCCCACGGTCAAGGCCGGTGTATCGGACACGGACGGGGAGGACGGCAAACAGCCGAAGGGTAAATTCAAGCTCGGCGAAATCGCCTTTTCAAACCTCAAGGTCAGCAACCGCGAGCCCTATTTGGAAATAGGTAAATTAGAGATGAAGACCGATGCGCGGATTTCCAATTTTCCGGTATCGTTGGATAAGATCGATTTCAGTTTCAAGAATTGGAAGTCAACGCTGGGCTTCGGCCTAAAGGTGGATTTGCTGCAACGCAACGCCAAGGTGAATTGCGCCGGCGACTTGGATTTTTCCATCAAGTCGGCTTATAAGGTCAAGCAGGGCGACTCCGCCGCGCATTGGGCGTTCGACGGCTTTAATATCGACCAACTCAAGGTGGATGTCGGCACACCGGTTTTCTCGCTCAAAGGCTCGGCCACGTTCTTCGAAGACGACAAACACTATGGCGACGGCTTTAAGGGTTCCATAGGGTTCAAGATGAAGACCGGGCTGGAATTCGGTTTGGATGCCAACGTGATGTTCGGCGCCATGCCGGCGTATCGCTATTGGTATGCGGATATCATGAGCGATTTCGGCGGGGCGGGCATACCGGTCTATCCGGGTTTTCAGATTTCCGGCATAGGCGGTGGCGCCTACCAGCATATGCGCATGGAATCCGACAAAGAGGGCGCGAACTATGGGGAACGTTTAACGGTGACGGGCGTGCGCTATATGCCGGATAGCACGGTGGGCCTGGGGCTCAAGGCGTTTTGCACGCTTTCCACGCAGGGCGAGCCCGATATGTTTAAGGCCGATTTGGCTTTGAGCGTGGGTGTCTTGCGGGGCGGAGGCTTGGACCACATCAGTTTTCAGGGTGTGGCAAAGTTCATGAGCAAGACGGAATTGACATCTTTGGCCAATATGGGTAATAAAATCACGGCGGCTTTGTCGGCCGACAGCACCAAGTGGGAGAAGATGCGGAAATCCGCCGCTACCGATGCCGCTTTCACGGCCACCGCCCTGCTGACCTACGACCACAGCAACCGGTCGTTTTACGGTCTGTTCGATTCTTATCTGCAGATGGGCATGATACAGGGGGTGGGTTCGGATGGCCATGTGGGGGCTTGCGAACTCTATTTCTCCCAGCCCAAGTGGTTTATCCATATCGGCCATCCGGATCACCGTCTCGGCATCAAAATTGACTTGGGGCTGCTGAATGTACGCACCGACAGCTATTTTGTTACGGGTAACGAGTTGCCGGCCATGCCGCCGTTGCCGTCCAAACTGAGACGCCTGCTCAAAGAAAACGAAACCAGTGTGTTGAACAGCCGTCCGTTAACGGATATACAAGGCGGCAAGGGCTTCGCCTTTGGCAGTTCGTTGGCCGTCAATACGGGGGATTTGAATTTTTGGGTGCTGTATGCCCGTTTTGAGAGTGAAATCGGGTTCGACATTATGATGAAAAAATACAAGGGTGTTTTTTGCAACGGCAAGTCGGAGGTCTTGGGCATGAACGGTTGGTATGCCACGGGGCAGGCTTATGCCTATCTGTATGGCTCGGTCGGTCTCCGCGCCAAGATTTTTGGCTCGGAACGGCATTTTACGGTGCTGCAGGGCGAGGTGGGCGCGATGCTGGAAGCCCAGTTGCCGCGGCCCTCTTATTTCGGCGGTGCTTTCGGCCTTAATTTCTCGGTGTTGGGCGGCTTGATACGCGGCAACTGCCGGTTCAAGTTNTCGTTGGGTGAGAAGTGCGAGATGGTGGAAAGCGGTTTGGCCGACGGTATGGAGGTTATTGCCGATATGCGCCCCGCCGAAGCCGCCACGGAGGTGGATGTGTTTACGGTACCGCAGGTGGCGTTCAACCTGCCGGTGGAACAGGAATTGGACGCGGTNTTCGATGGCGAGGACACGCATCTNCGGTTCAAGTTGGATGAATTNGGNCTGANCGCGNCGGGTTCGGCCTCGGTGCCGGCATCCGGCAAGACGGCATGGGAAGAAGACAACCGCCTGGCGAGTTGGATGCCGTCGGAGGTCTTGTCNCCCCGCACGGACTATACGTTTACGGCCCGGATCCGGGCGCAGGCGTTGAAGAGCGGNCGGTGGCAGGATTTGCAGACGATAGAGGGCNGTGTATATACAGAATCCCGCCAGCACCGCTTTACCACCGGCGATGCGCCCGACAGCATCCCGTTCCGCAATATCGCGCAGATGTATCCGGTTCAGGGACAGCGTTATCTGTATGCGGGCGAGAGTGATCGCGGTTGGGTCAAACTCGGCATGGGGCAGGGGTATCTGCTGAATGACGACACCTATCGTAAACACGTGTATTTTATTGATGANNCCGGNGATACGTTGCGCTCCACGTTTACCTACAACACGGCCAACCGGCAGNTGAACTTCCGNCTGCCCGACCTCAAGCCGTCNCGTGCCTATACGATGCAGTTCGTCATGGTGGCCGAAGGCGCTAAGGAAGCGGTGNCGGGNGGCTTGTCCAATACCGACAGCGAACTACGCGACGGTGACAACGTGTTGGTGCAGAGCAATGCCGTACTGACGGGCGATGCCGTGCAGGCCAAGTGCGACAAAGTGATTTTGCAAGTAACGTTCTCTACGAGCCGCTATGCCACCTTGGCCGAGAAATTGCGCGCCCTCTCGCTGCGTCAGGTATTCCGTACGCCCTATATGAGCGTGCTGCCGAACGGACGTTACCAGCCGTCGCCGGCCGTGCATTACCTGCAGGCCGAGATGCAGGCCGCGGAGGGCTTCGANGACATCGAGNTGCACGGCAACGCGTTGAGCGGCGGCCCGATGATAGAGGCGCGGGCCCTGTTGGCGCAGGAACCCTATTACCGGAAGCAGATCTATCCGTTGGTCTATGAGAATTACCCCTACGACGGCTGGGTGTCGTTTGAACGCAATCCCGGACATCCGGAAATAGAACCCGACTGGGCGGTATATGTTACCTCTTATTATAAAGACGAACGCACGGACCTTTTTCCGTGGATGTATTACCTGCCGTACCACTATCATTTCGATTACGAGTCGGTATTGGCGGGCGTGGCGGCCAGCCGTCGGAGCTGTCTGCGGGCGTTGACGACCGACTACAGCGATTGGTTGAACCGGTCGTTTCCGCCCATCCCGGCGGGCAGTTACCCGATGCGGTTCAGTTACCGGTTGCCGGACGGCGGCAAAGGGTCGGAAGCGGAAGTGAGTATGAAAAATGAAATACAATAAAGCTTATGAAAAGATATGGCATTTTGATGATGACGCTCCTGTTTTGGGGGCTGACGATGGGCATGGGACAGGCGGCCGAATCCCCCAAACTCCATGCGGCCGGCCGGGCCAAGAACGGTGTTAACTGGCTGCGCTGGGCGCCCGAAACGCCCGAACAATGGGAACGGCTGTTGGCGCAAGGCGTGGTGGTGGAACGCTATGCTTATATGGGCGATACGGTGCTGTCTGCCGAGTGGCGGCGGCCGCCGCTGTCAACGGCCGATTCCTTGGCCTTTGCGGCTTGTGCGGAGGCGGCCGGCGATGGCTATACGGTTGCCATGGGCGATCTGCTGTTTGCCGACAGTTTGGAGATAGGGCCCGGGGGCAACCGTTTCAGCCGGCTTTCGCAGGAGCGCGACCAGCGGCAGATGCGGTTCGCGATGGCCTTGCTTATAGGCGACCGCAGTTATGCGGCGGCCTGTGCGGGGCTGTTGGGCTGGCGCGATAGTTTGGACGGCGTTGAGGGCGCATCCGCCTATCTCTATCGGGTTTATGTGCCGAATACGGCGATGGATACGGCCACCGTGCTGTTGCGGCCGGAGGCCGGCCTGCTGTTGCCGCCGCAGACGTTGTTGACGGCCGATTTCCGCGACGAGACCGTGACGTTGCGCTGGGATTGCAAACTTTGGAGCGGACTCTGCGTGGGCTATTACGTGGAACGCGCCGTGGGCGGCGGTGGGTTCACGGCCTGCAACGCACATCCGATAGACGTGTTGCAACGCGACAGGGCCGGTGCCGAGGAATTGCGCTATGTGGATAGCCTGCCGGGGCGGCGCAAGGTGCGTTACCGTGTGGTGGGCGTGGATATGTTCGGCGACCGTTTTCCGGTAACGGGCGAGGTGGTCGGCGAGGCGGAGGCCACCGGGCTTTCCGCGCCGCAGATTATGCAGGCCGCGGCCGATGCGAAAGGGGGCGTTACGGTAAGTTGGCGTTACCCGGACGGACAGGAGAAAGCCCTGGCGCGTTTTGAGGTGTTTGTCAAAGACAGCATGTATGGGGCATACCGCAGCCTGGGCACGGTATCGCCCAAAACGCGCCGGCTGGCCGTGCCGGCCGGTGGCCTCCGCCCCTCGTCTTATTTCTGCGTGGCGGCTTACAACCGCCGCGATGAGGTTTGTTATTCGCCCGTATTCTTCCATCAGACCGTCGATACGGTGCCGCCCTTGGCACCCGAAGGGCTCACGGCCTACGCCGATACCGCCGGCGGTGTGCATCTGCAATGGCAACCTTCCGCTTCAGACGACGTTGCCGGCTATCTCGTCCTCAAGAGCCGTCGCGCGGACGGCGCACTTGCCTGGATGCTGTATCCCGACCCGCTCCCGGATACGGTATATACAGACAGTATCGACGCGCTCATGTGGCAGGCCGCCTACTATTGTGTGGTGGCCGTGGATGGCAACGGCAACCTCTCCGAACCTTGCGCCCCCGTCACGGTGTATCCCAACCGCCCAAATCCGGTGGCGCCGCCGCTGTTTGACGGTTGTGGGGCCGATGACCGGCGCATCAAAATCCGTTGGCTCAACAGTATGGATGAACACGTGGCCAGTTACGCGCTCTATGTGGCGGTTGACAGCGGCGAGAGGCAGTTGGTGGCGCGGCGGCGTTGGGATGCCGGGGACGTGGCGCGTCCAACGGCCGACAGCCTCTATTACGCCTTACCCAAGGGGCGTGCGCTCGACACGCGCTACCGCTTCTTTTTGGCGGTCGAAACCCCCACGGGCGATACGGTTTGGGCACCGCAACCCTATGTGTTTGAATACGAGGCTACGCTTTCGGCACCCCGTCTGCAAGCTTGGGCGGAGCGCGGGCAACGCTGCGTGGCGGTGCAGTGGCAGACGCCGGCCTATGCGTCCGTGGTTAAGGCTTATATATACCGAAAGTCGGCCGGCGAACCCTACCGGCTGTTGCGGGTGCTGACCTCCTCCGACTTGGCCGGCGAACTCTATGTGGATCAAAGCGTCCGTATGAATACGGAATATACCTATCGGCTCCAATTCGAAACGGGCGATGGCCGCTATACACCCTTCGGCCACGTTGCCGTCGCGTATTGATGGTTGAGGTACCCTCAATTTTATTCCCGGTTTGTCCAAAGGCCGAAACCGTCGGACGACGCATCCGCTTTGTGGTCAGCCCCCCCGGACTGTGCGTAAATCAGAAAGACTTGGTAACGGCCGGGGTGGGCGTCCAAATAGCGGCGCGTGCCCTCCAGGCCCATGACCATAAAGGCCGTGGCCATGGCGTCGGCTTCCCAGGCCTCGGCACAGATAACGGTCGCGCTCAGCAACGAGTCGCGTACGGGTTCGCCGGTCTTGGGGCTGATGGTATGTGAAAAGCGGTGGCCGTTCTCCTCAAAGTACTTGCGGTAGTTGCCCGACGTGACGATGGCGGCGTCGGTCAGCGGAACCGTCTGGTAAATCCGGCGGTCGGCGGTGGCGTGGTCGGCCGGCCGTTCGATGGCGATTTGCCAGGGCGCGCCGTCGTTTTTGTGGCCTTTGAGCCGCATTTCGCCGCCAATATCCACCAAGTAACGGTGCAGGCCGCGGCCCTCCAAAAATCCGGCCACGAGGTCGGCGCAGTATCCCTGCGCAATGGCGTTGAAGTCCAATTGCAGGCCGGGATGCCGTTTAACAAGGCGGTGGCCTTGGATGGCCGCTTTTTCGTAGCCCACGCGCGCCAACAGACGGTTGCGCTCTCCGGCCGACATACGGTGCCCTTGCACCGTATCCTTGGCAAAGCCGTAGGCTTTTACCAAGGGCGCCACCGTGATGTCGAACGCGCCGTCCGTCCATCGTGAAACGGTCTGCGCCTTCTCGAACAGATCGATGAACAGCGAGTCAAGTTCGGGGTCTTCGTTCCGGTTAACGCGGCAGAGCAATGAGCGGTCTTCCCAAAGCGAGAAACGAAGGTCGAAGGCACGGAGCAGCGAATCGAGGCTATGGCGCAAAGCCGTTTCAAACTTGTCGCCCGTCAGGGCCGCACTGTCCGTCAACCGGTCGTCGTAATACGATACCCGGTAGAACGAGCCTTGCGCCAAACCTTCTATCGTGTGCAGCTCGGCTTGCGGCCGGCGTTCCCGAAGCGCGCGCCACGGGTTGGGCTTGTTGGGCAACAGCAGGTAAACGAGTATCGCCACGGCGACGCAAATCAATAAGTATATACCTGTGTCGCTTTTGCGTGCCGTCTTGTCTTCCGTCGTCTTGTCTTCCAAGTTATCCATATCGTTTTATCCGTCTATATATTCTCCCATTCGGCGAACGAGGTGGCCGTTTCGTACAGCCGCAGTTTCTGCAACCGTAGGCCGCGCGCCGTCCAGTCGGGCTTTTGCGCGATAGCGCCGGCTATTGTCTGTGCGAACCACAGCAACAGGTTTTCGCTCGTGGGCGTAAACGGGGTCAGCACCAGTTTTGTGTTAACCTTTTGTAGCGCGTCTATGAGCGCGGCGTCCATGCGTTCGTCCAATACCAGCGCGTGGTCCACCTGCGCGATAATCGTTTCCTCCACCATCTTTTTCAGTTGGGAAAAGTCCATGACCATGCCCTCCGTGCCGGCGGTTTCCGCCGCCCCCGTGCTCAGCGTCACTTCCAAACGGTAGGAATGCCCGTGCAGGTGGGCGCAAGGGCCGTTGTAATCCGGCAGCGCGTGCGCCATCTCAAAGCGGAATATTTTGGTAACCGATAGGCGACCGCCCAAAGAAAAGTTTGCGTTCATAATCAAATCAAACGTTTATAAGGAAAACCCGTATTCGTGTTCCAACAGGATGCGCAGGCCGATGCCGAGCAATATCAAGCCGCCTATCACGTTGACGGCGCGAACCGAAATCCGTTTGACGCGCAGACCGAGCAGACAACCGCCCGCAACGAACACCAGCAGCGCAAACGGCATGCACAGGCAGGTTTGCGTTAGAGACGACTGCGAGAGGCTGAGGCTGACGCCGACGGCGAACGCGTCGATGCTTGTGGCCAGGCCCAGCAGCAGGAGCGACGACCAGGCATAGAGCGCGTGCACCTCCGTCTTGTGCGACCGGTTGCCGAACGCATCCAAAATCATTTTGAGGCCGATGGCCGCCAGCAATCCGAACGCAATCCAATGGTCGAACACGTCGATATAGTGCGAAACGCCATAGCCGAGAAAATAGCCCAGGCTGAGCATGAGCAGATGGAAAAGGCTGAACACCAGCCACAGCCTCAGGATTTCCTGGCCGATAGGGCGGAACGGGTCGCTTTCGCCCGCGCGGAGCTGTTGGCGGTAGGCCGCGCGTTGCGCCCCGTAAATGAGGCAAATCGTGAAACAGTCCATCGAAAGGGCCGCACACAGCAAAATGATTTCAAAAAAGGCCATACTTACAGGTTTGGCGGTTAAAAAAAGGCAGCCCGTGCGGGCTGCCTTTCCGTGCGATACCGGTCGCCGGCAAGGGCGGCGCGGCCAACCGCTTTGTTACTTCATAAGTTTCTGTTGGAAAGCCGTCAATACGTCCAATACGTTGGAGCGGACGTGGATAAACTCTTCCACACCCTGNGCCTTGAACGCATCGAGTTGTTCCTTCGGATAGCCGGCCAGCACGATGTGCGTCTTGCCTTTCAGCTCCGGAACGGCCGCCGCTACCAATTCGGCGTATTCGTCGTCGCTGCTGCAGAGTACCGTGATATCGGCCTTGGCGGCGAGGGCGGCTTTGGCACCTTCGGCCCCCGTCTTGAAGCCGGCGTTGTCGATGATTTCGTAGCCGGCGCAGCCGAAGAAGTTGGTGGCGAAACCGGCGCGCGCCTTGCGCATCGCCAAGTTGCCGTAGGTCAACAGGAACACTTTGGGTTTGCGGCCGCTCTTTTCCGTCTGCAGACGCAGGGCTTCGAAAGCCGCCGCGCCACGGTAGGGCTTCAGCGTCTTGAACGCGCCGCCCTTGCAACCGCAACCGCAGCCGCAGCCGCAGTGCGTTTCTTCAATTTCCTTGGCCATGCTTTCGTTCAGGTTCGGGTATTGGTTAACCCCCGTCAAAACGAGCTTGCGGGAGGCGAGGTCGGCATCGCGTTGCGCCGCGCTGCGCGCCACTTCGTCTTGGATATAACCGGCTTCCACCGCCTTGGCGAAACCGCCCTTTTCTTCGATGGCGATGAACTGATCCCAAGCGTAGCGGGCAATCGAGTCGGTCAGGTTTTCGATGTAGTACGAGCCGGCGGCCGGGTCCACGATTTTATCCATAAACGATTCCTCTTTCAGGATAATCTGCTGGTTGCGGGCGATACGCGAGCCGAATTCGTCCGGCTTGCGGTAGGCTTCGTCAAAGTTGCTCACGTGAATCGAGTTGGCGCCGCCGATGGCCGCGCTCATCGTCTCGGTCGTGGAGCGGAGCAGGTTGACGTACGGGTCGTAAATCGACTTGTTCCAAGCCGAAGCCGACGAGTGGATGAACGCCGCGGCCGATTCTTCGCGTACCGGCTGGTATTGCGCCACGATCTGCGCCCACAGCATACGGGCGGCGCGCAGTTTGGCTATTTCCATAAAGTAGTTGGAGCCCGTGCAGAACGCGAACGTCAGGCGGGGCGCCACTTCGTCCACGCCCAGACCGGCTTCGGTCAACGCGCCGAGGTATTCGTTGGCCCAGGCCAGACCCATGCCCAACTCCTGCGTAATCGTCGCGCCGCTGTTGTGGAGCATGCCGGCTTTGACGCTTACGAGGCGGAACAGCGGCAATTCTTTGATAAAGCGCGTGAACAGGGCTTTCGCCTCTTCGATGTTCTTGGCGTAGCTTTCGTAAAATTCGCCGTGTTTGAGCGCGAACGCGATCGGGTCGAACGCAATCGAGCCCTTGACCTTGGTCGGGTCAATCTTGTTGTCTTTCAGATAGGCTACAAACAAGTCCAGCGTTTTGCCGAACGATTTGGAGCACATAAAGTGAATGGCCGTCGTCATCGGGTCGATGCCGTGGAGCAGTTGCGCCATCTGTTCGGCCGTTTCCACGCCCTTGGCGCACAGACCCACGCCTTTTACGCCGCGCTTAACGGCTTCGGCCGCCAGCGCATTGGCCGCCTTGATATCTTGAACATGAAAGTCCTGACGGATTTCCCAGTCGTTGCCTTCGGCCTTTTCGCCGCGCAGGTAGGGGAACTGACCGGGTTCGCACTGCAGGTAACCCAAGGCTTCGAGGTCTTCGCTGCGATAGTACGGTTTGACGTTGAAGCCCTCGCCGGTTTTCCAAACCAGTTTCTTTTCGTAGTCGGCTCCTTTCAAGTCTTTGGTAATCACATCTTCCCATTCTTTCGTGCTAACGGGAGGAAATTCCGCAAACAATTTTTCGTTGCTCATATCGGTAAGTAATTATATAGTTTTCTATTGTGTTGCAGCTATAGCTGCATATTAACCTGCAAATATAAAGAAAATTGAGCGTAGAAGCAAACCTGCCNTGCAATGTGAAAATAGACCCCTATCATAAAACTTTCAAATCAACCTCTTTACGAAAAAACTACCCGAACGCCTCAACCTCTCAAAGACGGGTGCAAAGNTANGNNAAAAATAATTAAAATACAATAGATTGACCGCTTGTNTATTTAAAACCTTTGGCAGTACTTTGTATCGTGGTTTCATCANTGNANCCACNGCACCACNCCGTAAAAACNCCGGACNATGAACANANATNTNNCACATATCGGCAAAAACGACTTCGACANCGCCGCCTGCGGGCGGTAGTCTTCCCTTGTGCATCTACCCACCGCAGGCTAAAAACACCAAGACGAACGAANTTAGAAGACCATTAAACATATTCAATATCAACTAAATAAAATGATTATGAAACGGTTTTGGTTGATATCAATAAATAGCTTAAGTTTAACGATATGTTTGCTCACATTGTCGTGGGCACAGAAATCCCCTTCGGAACTCGAACGCCACTTAGGATCATATTTGCTGAAGGGACACTGTATGGGGCGTGGAATTACAGCATTCGACCACACCCAAGACACAACTTGTATAATAAACATAGAACCATGCGATGAAGATCGTTTTGATTTCCGATTTCAACTGAATCTCTATGATATTTCCGATTATGTAAAAGAGGGATATAGTGCCGGTAAGTTTAGGTCGCCAGACCAACACTTTTTTCCAGATGCCTCTGATTCGACCTACATCTTCCATATGCGTAGTTATGGTGAATTCATCGGAAATGATTCATTAGTCATGAACTATGAAATATTTAGCACTCGACATGGTGGTGAGACATGTTATTACGAAGGAGTCCGTCTTAACTTAGCGGTGGAAACGTCGCTTGAAAATCCAACCACCTTTTGGCGGCTGTCCCCGCAGCCGGCTTCGGAGCAAGTTCAGGCTGTCTGCGAGGCCGCGGAAACGGNTTGGCATAGCGGCNNNTGGCGNNTCGTCGATGCGGGCGGCAAAGCCTTGCGCCGCGGCACGTTCAGCGANGGNCGCTTCGACATCTCGCTGAATGCCATCCCCGCCGGCCTCTACTTCATCGAAATCACCGCCAACGGCACGACCTGCCGTTTGAAGTGCGTGAAGAAATAGCCTTTTGCGTCGGACGGGAGGTTTTTAGAAAACAACGAAAGGAGTTTAACCATGAAAAAGCTCATCATCCTAT
>JAAVBS010000009.1 GCA_014802725.1 bacterium | reverse complement strand
GAACAGAGAAGTTAAGCCTGCTAGCGCCGATGGTACTGCATCTAAAGTGTGGAAGAGTAGGTAGTCGCCGCCCTTACTGAGCCTCAAGCGTTTGCTTGGGGCTCTTTTATTTATGCCTGCGGATCTTTTATTTATGCCTGCGGCATGAACTCCGGTGGCGGTTCGGCAACACCGTTCCGTCTGCGCCGGAACTCGCCATGTCTTCGACAACTCATTAGAAAACAAGTTTTCTATGAGTTGTCGGAATCCATGGCAGCGCGTTGCGCTTGGTGTTGCCCTCACCTGCGGTGGACTTTGTTTAAAAATTGTTCATTAAAAAACGTTCGGCGCGTCAGGTCGAAGCGGAATAATCTTTACTTTTGTTGCCAAGGAAATGGTTTTCAAATCCTGTTCAAGGAGGCGAAAATAATAGGGAATCCTGTGAAAATCAGGAACTATACCCGTAGCTGTAAGCGAAATCCCTTCGGGGAGAAGGCTTCGTTTCTTTAGCCACTGGGCGTTTAGAAGAACGGCCGGGAAGGCACGGAGCCGGAAGCGTGAGTCAGAAGACCTGCCATTGCCTTTTCATACAGCGGTGCTTTCGGGATGAAGAGTTTAACCGCCTTGGCCTGCCGAAAATCCGGCATGGCATCAGGCTCGGCTTAGATGGTCATTCCTTATACCTTAGGGTTCCGTTTGTATATACAAATAAAGCCTAAGTAAATTACAACGATGATACAGTCAGAGATTTTTATCGTCAAGCGCAATGGTGCCAAAGAGGTCTTTTCGCTCGACAAAATCAAGAACGCCATCAGCAAGGCGTTTTTGTCCGTGGGCAGCTTCGCCACGCAGGAAGTGTTGACGCAGATTCTGAGCCGCGTCAACATTAGCGACGGCACCACGGTGGAAGATATTCAAAACCAAGTGGAAGTGGCGTTGATGGCCGAGCATTACTATGCCGTGGCCAAGGCCTATATGCTGTATCGGCAGCGCCATTTGGAAGAGCGGGAGGAGCGCGACAAACTGTGTTTCCTGATGAACTACTGCGAGGCGAGCAACGCCGCTACGGGCAGCAAGTACGACGCCAACGCCAACGTCGAGAAGAAGAACATCGCCACGCTCATAGGCGAGTTGCCCAAACCGAATTTTATCCGGCTCAACCGCCGTATGCTGACCGACCGGCTTAAGGATATGTACGGTAAGGAATTGTCAGACCGCTATATCGAATTGCTGAACAACCATTTCATCTATAAGAACGATGAAACGAGCCTGGCCAACTATTGTGCGAGCATCACGATGTACCCGTGGCTCATAGGCGGTACCAAGTCCATCGGCGGCAACTCCACGGCACCCACCAACCTCAAGTCGTTCTGCGGCGGCTTCATCAATATGGTGTTCATGGTGTCGAGTATGCTGAGCGGTGCCTGCGCCACGCCGGAATTCCTGATGTATCTGAATTACTTTATCGGCAAGGAGTACGGCCCCGATTACTACAAGCACGCCGACAAGGTGGTGGATTTGTCCGCGCGTCAACGTACAATCGACAAGGTCATTACCGATTGCTTCGAGCAGGTGGTCTATTCCNTCAACCAGCCCACGGGNGCGCGCAACTTCCAGGCCGTGTTNTGGAACGTGGCCTACTACGACCGGTACTATTTCCAAAGCCTGTTCGAACATTTCGTGTTCCCCGACAACAGNAAGCCCGATTGGGANTCGTTGAGCTGGTTGCAGAAGCGGTTNATGAAATGGTTCAACAAGGAGCGCACGAAAACCCCGCTCACGTTCCCGGTTGAGACGATGGCGCTGTTGACCAAGGANGGCGACGTGTTGGACAAGGAATACGGCGATTTTACGGCCGAGATGTATGCCGAAGGGCATTCGTTTTTCACGTATATGAGCGACAACGCCGATTCGCTGAGCAGTTGCTGCCGTTTGCGCAACGAAATTCAGGACAACGGTTTCAGTTATACGCTGGGGGCGGGCGGCGTTTCGACGGGCTCCAAGAGCGTGCTGACAATCAACCTGAACCGTTGCATCCAGTATGCGACCAAAAACGGCATCCTGCCGCATTTCTTCCTGGAAGAGGTCGTGGATTTGGTACACAAGGTACAGCTGGCCTACAACGANAACCTGAAGCATCTGCAAAGCAAGGGCATGTTGCCGCTGTTNGANGCCGGCTACATCAATATGAGCCGTCAGTATCTGACCATCGGTGTCAACGGCTTGGTCGAGGCCGCCCAGTTCATGGGCCTGGAAATCAACGACAATCCGGCTTATGAGGCCTTTGTGCAGGAAATGTTGGGCATCGTGGAGAAATACAATATGAAGTACCGCACCAAAGACGTGTTGTTCAACTGCGAGATGATTCCGGCCGAGAACGTGGGCGTAAAGCATGCCAAGTGGGATAAGGAAGCCGGTTTCAAGACGTTCCGCGACTGCTACAACAGTTACTTCTATATTGTGGAAGANAAGTCGTTGAACATCGTCGATAAGTTCCGGTTGCACGGNCGGCGGTATATCGCCCACCTNACGGGCGGTTCGGCCCTGCATATGAATTTGGAGGAACATTTGGGTAAGGAACAATACCGTCAGTTGTTGCGGGTGGCGGCCGTGGAGGGTTGCAACTATTTCACGTTCAATATCCCGAACACGATTTGCAACGACTGCAACCATATAGATAAACGGTATCTTAAAGAATGCCCGCATTGCCATAGTCAGAACGTCGATTATCTGACGCGCATCATCGGGTATATGAAACGGATCAGCAATTTCTCGGCGGCACGTCAGAAAGAGGCCGCCCAACGGCACTATGCTTCGGTTCGTCAGTTATGATATCGTTTTCTCGGAGATTCCGGGCGAAGTGACGTTGGCCGTCAATCTCTCGAATTGTCCGAACCGTTGCCGGGGGTGCCATAGCCCGCANNTNTGGGAAGATACGGGCGAACCNTTGACGGANGANAATNTGGNNGTGCTGTTGCGTCAGTACGGCGCGGCCGTAACCTGNGTCTGNTTTATGGGNGGCGATGCCGATCCCATGGCCGTGGCGGCCTTGGCNCGTTTTACNNCGGCNTNCGGACNGNCGGCNGGNCATCCGCTTAAAACCGCNTGGTATTCCGGCCGCGCCGNGTTGCCGNNNGGCTTTCCGGNNACCGATTTCCAATANATCAAATTAGGNCCNTATNTCGNAGCCTTGGGCGGCCTNAAGTCNCCNNNCACCAACCANCGGCTCTACCGCATNGCGNCGGACGGTGGCCGTACCGACCTGACGGCCTTGTTTTGGCGCAAGNCNCCNNTGGGTTAGGCNNGTGNCGNATGGCGTTTGTAAATCANGATGATGCAGNCGGCCGNCAGCGCAAGGCCNGGNANNGCNCTCCACCAATGCCANAGGTCGGAGAAAGTCTCNGGATGCCGTNTCAACANNCCGTTGCCATAGAGATAATAGGCCACGACNACCGANGCGTTGTTGAGGAAATGCAACAGGATNCCGGGGTAAAGGCTNCGGCTGGCNGCAAACACATANCCNANNAACGCNCCNANAAACAGNCGGGGNAGGAAACCGACNGGGTCTAAATGCAATANGCTGAANATAAANGCNGTNANCCAAANNGCGGTNTGCGGGTGTTTGGNANGGCTTGNGAGAAANCTTTGCAGGCAACCGCGGAAGAAAAATTCNTCGCANACCGCCGGCATCAANGCCAAGGTCAGGAGGTTCAGGCACAACGCGCGCCAACCGGTCCGCATCAAAAACAGTTGCAATAAAGCTTCATTGCTGTCGCTCAGATGCTTGAAAAATAACCCGATGTCGCTGTTTTGCCACGATTGCAGGGCCGCGCCGTTCCAGGTCGTTGTGGCGTTAATCCAAGGCATGAGCGTTAAAAATGCCGCCAAACCCAAGAGATAGGTGACGGTCGGTGTAGGACGGCAACCTAAGTAGTCGGCGGCGCGGCCTTTCGAGACCATATGCGCAAACAGCCAGGCCGGCAAAAGAAACGTGCCGGCCGCACTGATGTTCTGCACCAGGTAGAGCGTTGAAACGGTTTCGGAAGAGGGCAACCATCGGACGATTATGGCCCCGACAAGGCTGAAAAGCGCTAAACAGCCGATAAACAGGCCGGCTAACCAAAGCGTTTGTTTNAACATACCTGCAAAATTACGGAAAAGTGTGTAACTTTGTCTTTCTGACATAAAGATAAGATGAAGCACAAGACGAATATTCTCATTCTGCTGNCGTTGGTGGTGGCGCTCATTGGCGGCGGGTCGGTGCAGGCGCAGGTCGGTACGTGGCGTTACCATTTTGCGGCCACGCCGCCGGAACAGTTGGCTATCTGGGGAACCGAAGTCTATGCGGCCCGAGTGGGGGATTTGCTGTGTTACAATACGGCGGACCGTACGCAGGTGAGTCTGTCCAAGCGGAATGGTCTGTCGGGCGGCGACATCGGGGCTATCGCTTATCATTCGGTGGGCAACTGTTTGATCATCGGCTATAAGGACGGTAATATCGACCTCTATNACGGCGGTCATGTTTTCAATATGCCCGATATCAAGGACAAGCCCCTTGTGGGGAGCAACGACAAAGCCATTTACCGCATTCATACGCAAGGCNCCTATGCCTATATCGCCTGCGGCTTCGGTATCGTGATAGTGGATGTGTTGAAGCGGGAGTTCAGGGAAACCTATTTCATCGGCCCGCTCAACGGCAGTTTGCGGGTGAACGAAGTGAATTGCGATGACCGNTATATATGGGCGGTGACGGAACAGGGCTTGCGGTTCGCCGCTAAGGATGCCGTCAACCTAAANGACTATACGGCTTGGACGGTGGATCCGTTTTGGGGCGAAGAACACCAGCTGTCGCAGGCGGTCAAATTGGGCGAGACNTGGTGGGTGCTGGAAAAAGGCAAGGACGGTGCGGCCGACCTCGTGTATTGCGGGCAGTTGGGCGGCGCATGGACGTTGGCCGATACCGCCGACATCAAGGAAGTAAGCTGTCTCCGTGCCGGTGCCAATTATGTGGCGCGGGGCACTTACCGTCAGTCCGTGCAACAATGGTCGGTGGACTTGCTGTCCGAAACGGGTGAACTGCTTTACCGGGCNGCGATAGACCGCGGTTATGAGGGCTCGATTCCCTACGATGCGCTTTTGGATGCGCGTCAGAATCTGTGGGCGGTGGGCTCCTGGGCGTCCATCATGCGGTTTGACCAGGCTGACGGGCACATGGAGACCTTCTATTATTGGGGGCCGGCTTTCAATACGGCCATGACGATGACCGGCCGGGCGGATCGGATTTATCTGGCGTCCGGCGGTTATGACGCAGCTTTTACGCCGATTTACAGGGAAGGTACGGTTAGCGTTTTCGACGGACGGGAGTGGCGTTTCCTCAATGGGGCCAATATCGAGGGGTACGAGTTGTTTTCGGCTAATGTGCAGGTGCTGGAGGATCCGTTTGAGGAAGGGCATTACTATTGGGCTTCGGCGGTGGACGGTTTGTTGGAGATACGCGATAACAAGGTTGTGAACCATTTTGGGGAAGACAATAGTCCGTTGCAGGTCTATGGCGGTGTTGTTCATGTCTATGGTATTGCGTTCGATGCCGATGGCGATGTTTGGATGACGAATCCCGGTTCTTCCACCGCCTTGTTGGAATATCGGCGTGATGGCACTTGGCAGGCCTATGACATTTCCGAATATACGACCGGGCTGCGTCTAGGAGCCGTAATGGTCGATTATTGGCAACATATATGGGTTATTGACAACAACGACAATGTGTATGTATTCGAAGCCGACGGTGCGGCGATAAAAGGTCTGCAAATCGATGAGAACAACGGCAGCAGCGTGACGACCAGCCGTGTGTATTGTATGCTGGAGGACGAAGTGGGGCATGTGTGGTTGGGCACGGAGCGCGGCATTAAACTCATCGACCGTCACGCCGAAGTGTTCGACCGTCCAAAAGGTCACTATTCCTCGGTGGAGTGCAAGAACATCATGGTGCCTTCCGGCGATTATATCATTGAACTGTTGCGCAACGAAGCCGTACGCGCGATGGTATGCGACGGGGCCAACCGTAAGTGGATAGGTACGGAATCGAACGGTTTGTTTCTCGTTTCTGCCGANGGTACGCAGGAGTTGGCGCATTATACGGTCGAAAATTCCGATTTGCTGTCGGATCAGATTACGGNCATCGGGATGATACCCTATACGGGCGAAGTCTTTATGGNCACCGGTGGCGGCATTTGTTCCTATATGGGTACGGGGGCGTTCAAGGAAGAAGGGGCGCAGGCTCTGCCGTTCCCGAATCCGGTGCCGCCTGGCTACGACGGTTATATCTCTATCCGCAATCTGCCGACCGATGCGGAGGTCAAGATTACGGATGCGGCGGGGCATCTGATTTACGAGGGACGCGCCACGGGCAGTCAGTTGTCGTGGAACGGTTTCAATATGCAGGGCAAGCGGCCGCAGTCGGGTGTGTTGCTCGTATTTGCCGCCACCTCCGACGGCACTCAGCGCATCGTCTGCAAAATCTTCTATGNCCGATGACCGAGAGTGCGGAAGGCTTCGTGCTGCGGGAAATCCGTTACGGCGATACCGGCAGCATCGTCAAGATTTATACGAAAGACAAGGGGTTGCGTTCGTTCTTCGCCAAGGGCGTGCGTCCGTCGGGCGCATCGGGTGGACGCACCGCGCGCAACCGTCAGGGTAAGGCCGGTCTGTTTCCGTTCCTGGAATTGGAATTTACGTATGTGGAGCGGCGGGAAAGCCAAACGCTCTATACGTTGCGGCAGTTCCGGCCTTCGGGACGCGCACGGCAACTCTATGGCGACGTGGCAAAAGTCTGTATGCTGACGTTTTTGGCGGAAATGTTGAGCAAATGTTTGGCCGAAGGGCAGGCCGACACCGCGCTTTACGATTATATCGCGCATTTCGTACAGCGCTTGGAGGAGGCCGGGAAACCCTATGGCCATTACCATGTGTGGTTTCTGTTGATGCTGTGCCGCTACTTGGGTTGCTATCCGCAGGTGGCGGAGGTGTTGCCCGATGCGCCCGGATTGACGTTCGATTTGCAGGAAGGCGTGTTCTGCCGTATGCCGGCGGGCGTGCCCGCCCAAAATCCGGTCTCGGGAACGGAAGCCGCGACCGCGCTCTACCGGTTGTTGTCGGAGCCCGACCTTGCCGAAGAAAATTTGCGNCGGATGGGTAATGCGGAACGGCAGGGGCTGCTGCATCTGTTGGTACAGTACTATACCGTGCAGTTCTCGCTGCCGGAAATCAANTCCTATGCCGTTCTGCGCGAGGTCTATAGCCTGTAATCCGTCGGCTTATTTTTCGAAGTGTTCCCGTTCCCACAGCCGGATGAAATCTTCGGCGTACTCNTGGTCAATCCGCTTGGTGACGATGCGCTTGTCGCGGTCAAGGATATAGACGGTGGGCGTCGAGACGATGTCCCACAGGTCGTTGTAGTCGGCTGTGGCCGTTTTCCCGTTCAGGTTGATCCAGTCAAAGTGGTGTTCGCGGATGTAATTTTTCCAATCGGCCACCTCAAAGTCCTTGCAGATGGCGATGATTTCCAAATCCAGTTCCTTGCCTTTCTCGTGGTAGAAGTCCAGCCATTTGGGCAGGCTCTTTTTACAATGGCCGCACGTCATCGACCAAAAGATAACCACCGTGTAGCGCTTGGGCGAAGAAAATACCGAAATGAAACGTTCGTTCGGCGAATCCACCGTGGTGTCGGGACAGGCGAATTCGGGCGGGCGGTTGCCGATTAACAGNGGTTCCACGCGCGTGATACGCTTCTTGAAATTCTCTACGATGGACGGCGTAGCCCAATAGGCTTCGCCCGTCAGGTAGTATTTCTTGGCGATATGCACCCAAATGGCATCCTGGCCGATGATTTCCGAACGTTGGTATTTATCCACCGGGTACCAAATCGCGTATTTGAACAGTTCCTTGCTGCAGCGGCATTTCTCTATAAAACGTTCAATCGCGTATTTCATCGTGTCGGGGCTCTGCATATACAGAACCTTGTCGAGCCAAGCCGTCATGCGCTGATGGAAAACNGGCGTATANACCAAGCGGTCGTCGCAGAGGTCGAGGTTGTCGAAATAATGCTCTTTGTAATATTCGTACTGCCATTCGCGTTTGAGGGAATCGGGCGTGTNTTCGGGGGCGTCCGGCACGTCGATGTCCTGCTGGGCCTTGAATACGGCCGNCATCAAGTGGTCGGGATTCTTTTTGATGAAATCGGCCTTCTGTTGATCCATGCGGTCGAACAGCGCCGTTATTTTTTCCCGCCAGGCCGCCTGNGCCACCGTGTCGTTGCTCTCTTTGGCCTCGCTGAATCCCTTTTGCGCCTCGTTCATGGCCGAATAGTCGTCCTTGCCGGCCTCGATAAAATCCATATAGAGCTGGTTTTCGGGCGAACCGGTAAATCTGATGTGCTCGTTCANGCTCGGGAATTTCGTTTCTATTTCAAATTGCTGGTCTTCATCCAGAATGAACTCGGCAAAGCGTTTGTCGTTTGTGATAAGCAGGTAAAGCCCGCGTTCCTTCGGCTGTTCGGACGAGAACGTATAGGTGTTGGTTTTGGCGTTATAAACGGCCGTGTCGATGATGTATTGGCTNCTGCCGTAATAACGGCCTAAGAGCAATACGTTCTGCATGCTGTCCGGATAATCGGCTATTNTCACTTTGATTTCAAGCGCGGGTTTGGCGTCGCCTTTGGTTTGGGCGGCGGCCGTTTGGGTCAANCCGGATAGAGCCGCCATCAAGAGNAGGCCGGCAATGCTGTGTTTCAAAACGATGCTACGCATGATGTNNATTTTATGAATTTGCAAAACTACAAAAAAGAATGATAAGAAAACCGAAAAACCGTCTTAAAGAATGTTAAAAAACTGTGCATAAAAAACGCCGTGGCGGGCTGGTGGGAATGGGATATTTTATCTAATTTTGTTTTAAACTGGTAAGATTATGGGTTTCAAGATAAGNAACGGTAGCGGATGGGGGCTGGCGGCGTTATGCGTGGCCGTGGCGATGGGGAGTNTCGCCTGTCGCGGTACGCAGCCGGATGGCGTCGGAACGTCGGGCGGGCATACGCCCACGCCGGCCGTGCATTTCAATCCGGATTCGGCCTATGCGTCCGTGGCGCGCCAGGTGGCGTTCGGGCCTCGGACACCGGGCTCGGCCGCGCATGACCGTTGCGCCGATTACCTGTATGCCGTTTTGGCNGGTTATGCCGATACGGTGATGCGGCAGCCGTTCTCGGCCGAGCGTTGGGACGGCAAGGCNATGGCGGGTGTCAATATCATCGCGGCCTTCGCGCNGGAAAACCCGCGGCGGGTCTTGTTGGCGGCCCATTGGGACTCACGTCCTTATGCCGATCAGGAAGCCGATGCCGCCTTGCACCATACCCCCATAGACGGTGCAAACGANGGCGCAAGCGGGGTGGGCGTCCTGTTGGANGTGGCGCGCATATTGGCGGCGCACGCACCGGCTGTCGGGGTCGATATCGTGTTGTTCGATTTGGAAGACGCGGGACGGCCGGATTTCNTNCCNTACACGCCGGGCGACGAAAATACGTGGTGCAAGGGTTCGCAGCATTGGGCGGAACAGCCGCATATCCCCGGCTACACGGCCGCTTACGGCATCCTGTTGGATATGGTGGGCAGCCGGCAGCCGGTGTTCGCGCAGGAAGCCACCTCGCTCTATTATGCCGCCGATATATTGGACAAGGTTTGGACGGTGGCCGCGGAGGCGGGCTATGGCTCGGTTTTTGTACCTAACCGGACGGGCGGTATCATAGACGACCATCTGTTTGTGAACCGTTTGGCCAAAATACCGATGATAGACATCATTCATAAGGATTTCGGNACGCCGACCGGCTTTTTCCCGCAGTGGCATACGCTGCAGGACAATATGGCGCAGATAGACCCGAATACGTTGGGCCTCGTCGGTAAAACGGTTTTGGAAACCCTGTATCGGGAATAAAAGTCGGTTAGGTTNATGGCGCAGATCAAGAAATTAGCACAGCAGACGGCCATCTATGGCATCCCCTCCATTGTGGGGCGGTTCCTCAATTTCCTGTTGGTACCGCTCTACACCTATACGTTCGCCCCGGAGGCCTACGGCATNGTCACGGAGTTTTATACCTATACGGCCTTGCTCATGGTGCTGTTGACCTACGGCATGGAGACCACGTTCTTCCGCTATGTGCAAAAGTGNGATGACCGGGGGNTCGTGTATAGCACGGGCTTGTGGTCGCTCTTTTTCACGTCGTCCTGTTTCTTTCTNNTCGTCTTTTTGCTGAAAGACAAGATCGGCGCNGCCTTGGGCTATCCGTACGCGGCCGATTACGTGCTGTGGTTCGCGCTTATTCTNGTGGCNGAAGTTATGGCCGCCCTCCCGTTTTGTCTGTTGCGCGAACAAAACAAGGCCTTCCGTTTTGCCTGCCTTAAGTCCATCAACATNGTTGTCAATATCGGGCTCAACCTGTTCTTCATCCTGTTCTGCCCGATGTGGATAGAGGCGCATCCAACCTCCGTGCTGCAACATATCTATGTGGCCGAAATGGGGGTCGGTTATATCTTTATCTCGAATCTGATAGCCAGTTTAGTCACGATTCTACTGTTGTGGCCGGAGTGGCGTCAGTTGCGGTTCCGCTTCGATAGACGGCTGTGGAAAAGCATGATGGGCTATGCGTTGCCCATTATGATATGGGGCTTGGCCGGCATTGTGGACAGTACGTTCGACCGTCTGTTGATCCGCTATCTGACGCCCGATACGCAGGAAGCTTTGTCGCAGCTTGGTATATACGGNGCCTGTTATAAGTTATCGGTCATCATGACACTGTTCGTGCAGGCGTTCCGTTTCGCGGCAGAGCCGTTTTTCTTCAAGCAGGCCGCGCAGGCAGACGCCAAGGAAACCTATGCCGCGGTCATGAAATATTTCGTCATTGCCTGTACGTTTATATATATGGNTTGCGTGCTGTTCCTCGACCAAATCCTCTATTTCATAGGGGCCGATTACCGGGAAGGTCGGGGCGTGGTGCCGATTCTGCTTATGGCCAATCTCTTTCTCGGCATCTTCTATAATCTNTCGGTGTGGTACAAGGTCATGGACCGNACCCGCGTGGGNATGTATATCTCGCTCATGGGNGCCGGCCTGAACTTGGGCTTGAACTTTTTATTGATTCCGTATTTCGGTTATGTGGGGGCGGCCTGGACGGCTTTGGTTTCGTATGTCGTCATGACGCTGATTTCGTATATTTGGGGGCAGAAATGCTACAAGGTACCGTATCGGCTCGCGTCGATAGGCATGTATATCTTGGTGGCCGTTCTGCTGGGGCTNNTGAAAGAAACGCTNCCGTTTGCACAGACGTGGCAGGGCATCGTGTTCGCTTTGCTGTGCTTAGGCGGTTTTTCGGCCTATGTGCTGTATAGGGAAAAGGCCTTGCGGCAATTGTTTTTGAAAATGTTGAAACGATGATAGAAGTAAAGGTGGTGAACGCGTCCCGAGAGGCGCTGCCGGCTTATCAGACGCCGTTGTCGGCGGGCATGGATTTGCGGGCGAACGTAACGGAACCCTTGGTGTTGCAACCCGGCCAACGTGCGTTGGTACCGACGGGCTTGCGCATCGAACTGCCGGCCGGCTATGAGGCGCAGATTCGGCCGCGCAGCGGTCTGGCCTTCAAACACGGCCTCACGGTGCTCAACAGTCCGGGCACGATCGATGCCGACTATAGGGGCGAGATACAGGTGTTGTTGGTCAACCTGTCGGATCAGGCTTTTGAAATCAAGCGGGGTGAACGCATCGCGCAGATGGTGGTGGCACGGCATGAGCGCGTGCAATGGATAGAAACGGACGAATTGTCGGATACCGAACGCGGGGCGGGCGGTTTCGGGCATACGGGCCGTTAACGGTTTAATGTGAAATTTTAAATAATACAAAGACATGAGGATTATCATTCCGATGGCCGGCATGGGCAAACGTATGCGCCCGCACACGCTGACCACACCCAAGCCCTTGCTCCGTTTGGCGGGGCGGCCCATCGTGGCGCACTTGATCGATGAAATCGTAAAGACGGTCAAGGAGCCGATTGAAGAAATCGCGTTTATCGTCGGTCATTTCGGCGAACAGGCGGAACGGGAATTGTTGGATTGCGCCCGTCAATGCGGTGCGCAGGGGCGGATTTATTACCAGGAAGAAGCCTTGGGTACGGCGCACGCCATCCTGTGTGCGGCCAATTCGTTGAAAGGGCCGGTTATCGTGGGCTTCGCCGATACGATTTTCTTTTCCAATTTCGTGATAAAACCCAATCAGGAAGCCGTGATTTGGACCAAGAAAGTGACGCGTCCGGAGGCTTTCGGCGTGGTGTTGACCGATGAAGAAGGACGTATCACGGGTTTTGCCGAAAAACCGAAGACGTTCGTTTCGGATCAGGCCATCATCGGTATCTACTATTTCAAGGATGGCAAGAACCTGTGCAAGGAATTGCGCTACCTGATCGACAACGACATCAGCAGGGGCGGCGAATATCAGCTGACCGACGCCCTGGAGAATATGCGGCGCAAGGGCCTTGTCTTTTACAGCGAGACGGTGGACGAATGGTTGGATTGCGGCAACAAGGCCGCCACGGTGGATACGCATACGCGGCTGTTGGAACACAAGCACATCCATCAGATTGCNCCGACGGCTCAGATTATNGACAGCGTTATCATTCCGCCCTGTTATATCGGCGAAAAGGCGAGCATCCGGGAATCGGTCATCGGGCCTTGCGTTTCGGTGGGGGCGCGCGGCGACATCGCGCAGTCGCGTATCTCGCACAGCATCGTACAGGCCGACACCCGCATCGCCAACAAGATTATGACGTGTTCGATGATCGGGCGGGAAGTGAATATATCGGGNCTGCCGCAAAGCCTTAACCTCGGCGACTATTCCCAGTTGAGCGAGGGCGAAGAAGACTAAGACTGAAATGCGGAGGAAAAATGTCATTCTGAAAGCGGCGGCCGGCGTGGCTGTTTGGNGCATCCTGTCGGGTGGTCCGGGCGGGGCTTTGCAAGCTCAGGCGGTCAAGGCCGACTCGCTGTTTTTGGAAGGCATACGCTGGCAGTTGGCCGAACGGCCGCAGGAAGCCTTGGCCGCCTACGAAGCGGCTTTGNCGCGGCGGGGAGACCACGCGGCCGCCTGCTATGCCATCGCCTCCCTCAAGGCCGGACAGCAGAAATGGTCGGAGGCCATCGTTTATGGCGAAAAGGCCGCGCGTCTGGAGCCCGACAATCTATGGTATAAGGTGCTGTTGGCGCAGGTCTATCGGCTGACGATGCAGTACCCCAAGGCGGTGGAGACGTTGGGACAATTGCGTGGATTGGACTCCACGCAGTTGGATTACGCCTACCAGCAGTCGGACCTCTATTTGGCGCAGGGCGACGTACTGTCGGCCGTGCGCGTCTATGATGAGCTGGAGCGGATGTTCGAACCTTGCGACGAATGGAGTATGCAGAAATACAAACTCTTGATGAGCAGGGGGATGGTGGCCGAAGCGCGGGCGGAGATAGAGAAAATCAGCGCCCATGTGCCGGGCGAGGCCAAATATTANGAGATATTGGCGCAGATGAGCAGCAAGGCCGGCGACTATGCCAAGGCCTACCAATATTATCAAAAGATTTTGGCGTTGAAACCGGACGATGCCTACACCTATGCTTCCTTGGCCGATTATTACCGCAAGACGGGGGCGGAGGAAAAGGCGTTGACGGCCTTGACCCGTGCCGTGACCTTGCCGGGNTTGGACGATGACACGCGCCTGACATTGGTCTCCACGTTTTTNAGCGACCGTCAGGACAAGGCACCGAGCAAGCGCGAGGAAGCGCTTTATGTGGGACTGTTGGACACGCTCCTGCGGATGTATCCGTCCAACGCGCGTCTGTATTTCGTCAGGGGGCTGTACGATTGGCATCGGGAACGGCCGGAATCGGCCTTGACCTATCTGGAACGGAGTCTGGAACTCGATCCGAAAGCCTATAATGTATATACTGTTTTGCTGTATGCGTTGCAGGCTGTGCCGGATTGGGAAAAGATTGCGTATTATGCCGAATCGGCCTTGCGGTTGTTTCCCGAAAGCACGGTTTTTTACGTCTATCTGACCGTGGCATCATACAATGCGGACGACTGCGCCCAATGTCTCGCTTACGGNGAACAGGCCTTGAAACGGTTGCCGTATGTGGCGGGACCCGACCACGAACAATGGGGGCAACTGCTGTACGGTTGCGTGGGCGATTGTTATTTCCGGAGCGGCCGTTATGAAGATTATATGCGGCTGATGGACGAGGCGGTGCGGACGTTTCCCGACGACATCTATCTGAAAAACAACTATGCCTATCAGTTGAGCCTGCTCAACACGCGTTTGGATGAGGCGGCGCGGTGGGCGCAACAGGCCTGTAGGCAGATGCCCGGCCTTTACAGTTTTTGGGATACNTATGCGTGGGTGCTGTTCCGGCGGGGCGAATACGGCAATGCCTATGCGGCCATCCGCAATGCGTTGCGGCGGGGCGGTAGNGGGGAGACCGTGGTGTGGGAGCATGCGGGCGACATCCTCTTTCATCTGAACAAGACGGACAAGGCGGTGGAGGCTTGGCGCAAGGCTTTGGAATTGGCCGAGCCCACCCGGGATATCATTTTATTGCAACGAAAAATAGAAAGCGGACGATGGATAGAATAAATNTCAAATGGCTTGGTAACCTGCTGTTGATGGTATTGGCGGCGTGTATCGCCACCGCTTGTTGGCGGCGTGGCGGCGGNAAAAACGGCGTTTGGCCGGAAGCNCCGGTGGAGNTAATCCATACCACCGAGGGAGACAGTCTTTGGCGGGNGGTGGGATTGGCCCAACAGNTGCCCACGACTTTTTCGGCGGGCTATAAGTTGACGTTCACGCAAGTGTCTGAAAAAGGGCGGTCCGGTCAAAAAGGCGTGCAGGTCAACGGACAGTTGCGGCAGTCAGCCGACAGTTTGTTGTGGTTGACGGTGGGTATGTTCGGCGTGGAGACGCTTCAGGCCTGGGTGCATCACGACAGCATATGGCTCGTTAACAAGATGGAAGGTGCGGTGGATGTCTATGCCTTGTCGGTATGGCGCGAACGCTGGCCGTTTTTGACGTTGGCCGCCCAAACGGAGCGGCAATTCTTTTCGTCGGTGTTGATAGGCGTCATACCGGAAGCCTTGCTGCAGTCGGAGGTGGCCTATATGGAGCGGCGGCCGGCCGCCGAAGGCGGCGCGGAAGTCCTGCGTTTCGGACTTCTGCCGGTGGCGGGCCAACACGCGGTGGGGCTGGTGGTCTGCGATGTGGCTGCGACCGACTTTCGGTTAAAGGGCTTGTATTGGCTTACGCCGGAAATGTTGAACCTTGGACAACCTATGTCGGTTCAGGCTTCGGAATTGCCCGCCGCCGCGGCCGCCGTGTTGGACAAAGCCGCCATGCGTATGCGGTATCCGACGCCCGAAAGCCGGAAGTTGTATTGGCGGCAATCGGATGGATTTGAGATTAACATCAAGTTGACATTCAATAAACTGATAGTGAACGAACCGGTTGAGGTCCCGATTACCTTGCCTAAAAAATATACGGTACGTTATGCGGAATAACCCCCTGATATGGTTTCTGGCGGTCTGCCTGCTTTCGGGCGGTCTTTCCGGCTTGTCGGCCCAAGACAAGAAGACGTTGGAGGCCAACAAGAAAAAAGTGGAGCAGGAAATCGCCCAAACGTCCAAACTGTTGGAACAGACGCGCAAGAACAAGCGCAATTCGTTGGCGGAACTGGAGCTGCTGAACAAGAACATCAGCATGCGTACCAAACTCATCAAGGGGCTGAACCAGGAAGTGACGTTGACGGACCAACGCATCGGCAAGCTCACGTCCGACATCGCGCGGCATACGCGCGACATCGAAAACCTTAAAAAGGAATACGCCGCCATGTTGCAGTCGTCGTACCTGCACCGGAGCCAATACGACAAATGGATGTTCATCCTGGCCTCTTCCGATTTCAACCAAGCCTTGCGGCGGTTGCAGTATATCAAACAATACGGCGACCATCAGCGGCTTACCGTGGCGCAGATAGAGGCCAAGCAGGCCGCGTTGGAAGAAAAGCGCGTGGAACTCACGGCACAGCGCGCGGAAAAGAAGCAGCTGCTTGACAAACAGGAAAAAGAGAAGGGCAAGTTGCAGAAAGAAAAGACCACGCAGAATAAGCTTGTCAATACCCTCAAGAAAAAGGAAAACCAACTGGCGGCCCAACTCAAAGCCAAGCAGAAGAAGCGCAATGAACTCAACGCGCAGATTCAAAAGATTATCCAAGAGGAAATCCGCAAGTCGAACGAGGCGGCGCAGAAGAAAGCGGCGGCTTCGGGACAGAAAACGACGACTTCGGCGGCCGCCTATGCGCTGACGCCGGCGGAAAAAGCCCTTTCGGCCGACTTCGAGAACAACCGGGGCAAATTGCCGTGGCCTACCGCCAAGGGCAGCATTTCCAGCTCGTTCGGCACGCATCCGCATCCGGTGGTCAAGAGTGTGACGGTAACCAACAACGGCATCGACATCATTACCGAGGCCCAGTCGCCGGTCCGCGCCGTATTTAGCGGCGAGGTCAGCAATGTGGGCACGATTTACGGCCTCAAATTCGTTATGATACGGCACGGCGCCTATACCACGGTTTATTCCAACCTCGATCAGGTGTCGGTCAAGAAGGGCGACAAGGTAACGACCAAGCAGACGATAGGCCGCGTGGCGACGAACCAGGAGGAAGGCAAAACGGAATTGCAGTTCCAGGTTTGGAAAGGCGTAACGAAGATGGATCCGGCCCTGTGGTTGGCGCGGTAGGGGAAATTTACTAACTTTGCAGGATATTAGGAGGTACAGGCAATGAAAAACGTACAACGGCCGATGGTTCGGCTCATGGCGGGGATATTATTTTTAACAACCATCATAACTATGGCACAGGCACAGACCAAGGTGCGGATCGAGACACCTTACGGCGATATGGTCGTGAAACTCTACGATGAAACGCCCAAACACCGCGATAACTTCATCAAATTGGTGCAAGAGGGATTTTATGACAATCTGCTGTTTCACCGTGTGATAGAAAACTTTATGATTCAAGGTGGCGACCCGGATTCCAAGGGGGCGCCGGCCGGCAAGATGCTGGGCATGGGCGACGTGGGCTATACGGTGCCGGCCGAATTCGTCAAGGGGCTGTATCATAAAAAAGGCGCGTTGTCGGCGGCCCGTCAGGGCGATGCCGTCAATCCGGCCAAGGCTTCTTCGGGCTGTCAGTTCTATATCGTGCAGGGGCAGGTCTATCCGCAGGAGATGTTCGCGATGTTCGAAAGCCGCGGTCTTAAACTGAACGAAGAACAGAAACAGTTGTACGGCACCGTGGGCGGCACCCCGCATTTGGACGGCGACTATACGGTGTTCGGCGAGGTGATTGAGGGCTTGGACATCATCGACAAGATTGCGGCCGTACAGACCGACCGCGCCGACCGGCCCGTCGAAGATGTATGGATGAAGATGCGCATCGAAAAATAGGCAAGGGGAACAGCATGAAAGAGAAGATACAGGCTTTATTGGAAGAAGCCGAAACCATTAAACTCACCACCGCCGACTCCATCGAGCGGTACCGTATCCGTCTTTTGGGCAAAAAGGGGGAACTCAACGATTTGTTTGAGGCGTTCAAGCAGTTGGAACCGTCTTTGAAGAAAGAGATGGGCGCGGCGCTGAACCGGCTAAAAACGGCGGCGCAGGCGGCGGTGGATCAAGCCAAGGAGGCCATCGAACAGCAGGGCGGCGCGCCCAAGGATGTGCCCGACATGACACGGCCGGTGGAAACCGGCTTGGGACACCGGCATCCGTTGTCGCTCATGCGCGAGGAAATCATCGACATCTTCGGCAAAATCGGCTTTGTCGTGTGGGACGGCCCTGAAATAGAAGACGACTGGCATCTGTTCTCGGCGCTGAACTTCCCGCCCGAACATCCGGCGCGCGATATGCAGGATACGTTCTTTGTGGAGAAACGCGGCGGCACGGACGATGTGGTTTTGCGGACGCATACGTCTTCGGTACAGATCCGGATGATGGAGAGCCAGCGGCCGCCCATCCGCGCCATATTCCCCGGCCGTGTATATCGCAACGAAGCCATTTCGGCGCGGGCGCACTGTTTCTTCCATCAGGTCGAGGGGTTGTATATCGACAAAAACGTTTCGTTCGCCGACCTTCGCAGTACGTTGCTTCATTTTGCCAAGGAGATGTTCGGCGCGGACACGCGGATTCGTTTGCGCCCGTCCTACTTCCCGTTCACGGAACCGTCGGCCGAGATGGACATCGCCTGTACGATTTGCGGTGGCAAAGGTTGTCATCTGTGCAAACATACCGGTTGGGTCGAAATTCTGGGATGCGGCATGGTGGATCCCGCCGTGCTGGAGAATTGCGGCATAGACAGCACCGTATATAGCGGTTATGCGTTCGGCATGGGCGTGGAGCGGATGGCCAACCTCAAGTATCGGGTCAACGACCTGCGGTTGTTCTCCGAAAACGACAAACGCTTCCTGTCGCAGTTTTAGACGGAGGTTTCCGTACGGAAATAAAAAAGCGCCGTTCCGCAGGGAACGGCGCTTTTCTTTTTGGCATGGCACCGGGCGGCTTACGGTCTTACGATGAAGCTGCCGCGGCCGATTTCCTTGTCGTCCATGTAAATCGTCACGTCGTATTTACCGTCCATGGCCGGCGATTTCTTGTCGGTCTTGTCCCAAAACATATGCACCGACATGGCCTCGCCTTCGTAGTTGATTGTTTCCTTGATCGAATATTGCAGTTTCTGTCCGTCGTCGGTCGTAAACGTATAGGCGTCGTCGGTCGCGTCCTTGGTCAGCACTACGCCGTCCGGCCGCATGACCCGCGCGTAGAGTTGCCGTTCGCCGCGTTTGGCCAAACTGTTTTCGCTCAGCGTAAACGAAATGGAGATACGGCTCAGGCGTATCGCCTTGTCGGTCGGCACCTCCCGGCCGTCGGCCCGCAAACGCGCCGTACCCACTTCCAGATTGTAGGCCTTGAGCGTGGCGGCCACTTCCACTTGTTGGGACAACGCCTGTTTCTCTTGCGTCAGCGTCGTGTTCTTCTGCCGTTCCGCCGCAATTTCCTCTTTGATTTGGACGTTTTCGGCCGTCAGCGTTTGGTTCTCCACTACGAGCGAATCGATGCGGTGTACGTAATCCTGCGTGATTTTGCGGAGCAGTTCCAGTTTGCGCTTGATTTTATTGTAGTCGGCCTGCGAGGCGATGAGTTTCTGAATCTCTTTCGCGTTGGCCATGATGATGCTGTCCTTATCCACGAGTTGGGCGGAGAGATCCTGATTCTCGACCTTGACGCTCGTATAGTCGTCCATCAACTGATCCAGTTCGCCTTTGAGTTGAACGCCTTGTTTAAAGCTCTGTTGTTTCTGATACAGGGCGTAACCCATGCCGCCGCCTAAGCAGAGGATGATGAGAATCAGTAGCAGAATCGTGTTTTTGAGACGTTTGACCGTCCGGTCGGTTTGTGTTTCCCAGGCCATGATTTCGTGTTTTTGCGTTTTTTAAGGAAAAATGATAAAGCAACTGCAAAAATAACAATAAATTTGGCAAAAACATACGGTTATGACCGGGAACAATATATTTATATCGTATTGGCGGGCTTTTGTCGATTTTCTATACCCGCCTGTCTGCAAAGCCTGCGGCCGGCCGTTGGCCACGGGCGAGCGCACGTTGTGCACCGACTGTAACGTGCATCTGCCCTATACGCATTATGAATGTTGGAACGGCAATCCGACGGCGCGGGCGTTTTACGGCCGCGTGCCGTTGCAACGGGCGGCTTCGGTGCTGTTCTTTACGCCCGACGGCCGCGTACAGACCATGCTCCATGCGCTTAAATACAAGCGGCAACCCGAGTTGGGGCTGTATTTGGGCGCGTTGATGGGGCGGCGCATCGGCCGCTCGGAGCTGTATGCAGACGTGGATTACATCGTACCCGTGCCCTTGCATCCGGCCAAGTTGAAAAAGCGCGGCTACAACCAGGCGGCTTTGTTGGGGCTGGGCATGGTGGAAGCCTGGCCTACCGGTGGGGATGGCCACGGCGCGCCCGCCGCCAAGCCCCAGCTGCTGGCGGAATTACTGTGCAAACGGCTTTTTAACGAGAGTCAAACCCGCAAGAACCGGGCGGAACGCTGGGACAACGTGCAGGCCGTCTATGAATTGAACGCGGACGCGGACTTGCGTTCGCGCGTGGCCGGCAGGCATCTCCTGCTCGTGGACGATGTGATGACCACGGGCGCCACGTTGGAGAGCGCGGCCACCGCCTTGCTCGAGGGCTTGACGGACGTTAGGCTGAGCGTGGTCACGGCGGCCACACCGGCTTGACGGGGCAACGCGTTTCCGGCGGATGCCGCGCTTAGGCGTGGTGGAAGGCATCGACGATATGGTCGGTCACTTCCACGCGGCCATCGTCGGTCTTTTGCACGCAGATGATGTCGAAGCGGGCTTCGAGCGGGTTTTTCGTCCGCAGGATATAGGTGTTGGCGGCGCGGCGCAGACGGTGCTGTTTGAGACGGTGCACGGCGTCTTGCGGCAAAACGAGGCAGTTGGCCGCCCGCGTCTTGACCTCCACGAATACCAGGCGGTTGTCGGCTTGCGCGATGAGGTCGATTTCCTTATGGCCCGCATGGTAGTTGGCGGCCAAAATCGTATAGCCTCGCGCTTCGAGGTAGGCTTTGGCCGCCTGTTCGCCGCGCCGCCCCGTCAGATAGGCTTCGGGCAGTCGCTTTGTATCTTGCGCCGTTTTCATGATTGCGCGTTTTGCCGTAACCGTTCCACGAATTGGCGGATGACCGGGAAAATCCGGTCGAACGGCACGTCCATACAGGCCGTTTCCAACGGGCAGAACCCGTCGCCGCGCCGGTTGACGATATGCGGCACCTGTCGGCCGCAGGACGTTGGGATGCCGCCTTCTTTCAGCAACGTGGCCGCCGGCTCGCTCAGCACGTCGGCATAGACCCGGCGGATACCGCCGAGCCGCATGAGGGCGGCCGCGCCTTTGCCCACCACCTTGTCGGCAATGTCCGCGCCTTTCAAAAACGCCGGCTCATTTAAATACAGGTCATAGAGGTCGGCCACGCCGCGTTGGCGGAACGTCCGTATTTCCGCCCCGTTGCGTATCACGCAGGAGCATCCCTCCGCATGAAGTATGTCAATTAAAGTCTGCATGAGATAAAATAGGTATAGCAAATGTAACTATTTTTTAGTTGCAAAACGAGGCCGTCGTATTTAGGCCGTTTATCAATATACGTTCGACCTTGAAAAACATATGAAAAAAAGTTGCGGATTCCTTTCTGTTGGCGGTTTTACGGCGCATCGGACGGCTTTGTGGAGATTGCATCTCCGGGGCTTTTTATTGCGATGCTGCGCGCCGCTACTTGTTACCTTTTCTTTTCGATAAAAGAAAAGGTTGTCAGGTGCTTATGTGTTATGTTGAAAACTTTTTGGAAAAAAGTGGTCGAAAGAATTGGTACTTCACGATGTATATATTATCTTAGAGGTTTGTGCCGAATGGGCAGTAGTTTGTCCGTTCTATATATGTTATGTTGTAAAATACTGGAATCAAAGATATTAAAACAATATTGCTATGAAAAAGCTGATTTACATGGGTATGGGCTTGCTCTTGTGCCTGTCGGCCGCCGTTTGGACGGGTTGCGACAAAGACAAAGAAAAAGAGCCGGAGCAAGAGCAAGCGGAAATGCAAATATTGGATATTGACGGCAATGCGTTATCCGAATTGTATTTGGAATGGGTATTTGAAGGCGTATTCCAACTTCGGAACAGCGGTCATGTAGTTGTGGAGTGGAAAATATCAGAAGTGTCTGAGGCATGGCT
>JAAVBS010000008.1:51801-76495 GCA_014802725.1 bacterium | reverse complement strand
TCCGAACGCCGAACGGCATCTACTAAAATCTTATTCAATACAAAGAATCGAAACTTTTTGTCTTCGCCAATTTCATCAACTTTTTTATCTAACAATACTCGATTTTTCATTTTCAACAATTCGGCCGTCATATCTACTTGCCGACAATTGTCACACATAAATTTAAAAAACTCTCTTTCGCCTATTCCTTGCATAAAATCGGACACATTTTGAGAATAACCTTCAATAAAATCCTTTACTTCTGTACTAGATATATCCGCCGGAGTATGCCACGAATTATTCCCTTTGTTCAATAAATCAGATAAATAATAATCATACATACACACAATCAAACGATGCCGATTAACCAAAGTCGTCAATGTGGCATTCGAAATCGAATCGGTTTTAACAATTTGCAACAATCCACGCAATAAATCTTTGCGGATTCGTCTCACAAACCATACCCCTGTATCAATATAACCGTATTCTATCAATAGACGGAAATAGGCATAAACAAACTCCTCGATATCCGTTTTGACCGACAAAAAACTTTGAACACGCACATCACGAGCTTGGCTTTTTTCCCGATAAAAGCTGAAATAATGACTTATTAAATCCTTTTCAATCATATTCACATGCTCATAAGATTTATATGTTCCCATAAACAGACGCATAGTTATAAAATTAGCCATGCGCAACATCGCCTTCAATACTTTTTCATCTGACAATGTGATATTTTTATGACGATAACATTGCTTTATATATAATTCCAAGACGGACAACAAATTCCTATAACTCCGACACATCCCATGACCTCCACCCATCACATCCTCAAGTTTAGCCGCCACCCAATAACAATAAAGCCCTTGGGCAAAAGTTCCAGCATTCCCTATGTCGAATCCATTGCACTGCGATACAGTTCCATCCCCACCTCGTTCTTCCCGAATAATTGTATTGAAAATCCATGCAATTTGCCCTCCTTCCGACTCCAAATCCTTAAGCCGCGATATCCCTATATAAGCATGGCCCAAACTTTCAAATAAGATGGCCAAACTATAAATCCATGTTTTATCCCCGAGCAAACCGCCCCCCGTATCATCCCTTTGCGAAGCAAGATAACCATATACCTTCTGCCAAAAATCACGCCCTTCCAAACCTTTCTCCATCAACAAGATCTCAATACCTTCTTCATAGGCCCATATCGCCGAATATCCTTTCTCTATACATTTAAAATTTTTATAAAACATGATATCGCCCAACTTGCGATAAAAATCCGCTTTGACAATCGGATTACAAACCGACGTTTTCAGACCTCCCAACACAAGTTGGTACAATTTATCAAACCGCTCAATTGCCTCGGCTATGTGAAGACAAGTTATACCCGTTGTCCCTATCCGCTCCAATACATACAATTGGGCCAATATACCTAAATGCAAGCCCCTGTTATCGCGGAACAAAGGGGCTACAAAAGCGGGATACCTATCTTTCACTTCGAACAAAACCCGCAATAAGTCGCCATATACCACATAGGCAGAATTATCCGTATGCCGCTTTTCATGCGCCAAACCCAATTTGAGCATCGTTCGATAGTAAAACAACACATAGTTCTGCAACTGCCGATGGGTATTCACTATCGGTTCTATCAACAACGGCGTTGTCAACTCCACACAGCGTGCGAACTGCCTGATGGCCGCCGAAAAATTCTCCTCCTGCATATAAATATCGCCCAACGCATGACGAATACTGGCTTCCGCATAAACATGCTCACACATATGCAGTTTAATTTCCCGCTCTTTTTCGCGTTCGACATTAGTCGGCAATTTATCCAACAACGCAAAATAATGTTCCTTGATTGGCTGCAATTCCCCTATCGAGAAATTCAGCAAGGCAGCCAATTCGTCTGACATTTTAGAGAAATAAGAAATCTCCTCAGCCAGTCTTAACGGAAATTTATAAGTATATAAACCACATATAATTTGCTTTATACTCCCCTGTTGCATATTCATCAGAATGGCCTGAATATATTCCCGCACTTCCGGCTCCCGATTAATGGCCATAATCTCCGGTATCTGCTCTATATTCCGCCAAGAAAAGCCGCTATTGTGCAATTTCACAATATGTGCAAAAATAAACGATTCGGCCACTCGAAGTTTATCCCCAAAGATGGCCGAACGATCCATAATATTCTGCAGAATTGGGAATGTAAGATAATGTACAAAGTTTATCTTCATCTGCTGATGGTCGCTGAAAGTCAGATACCAATCCCTGTCTTTTGATTTTTTACTAATACCATAAGTTTGCTTTTGCCTTCGAAGATATTCATAATTCCGAACATACTTTTCAAAAAACACCGCAATTTTCTTAGGTGACCCATGGCTGATAAAAGCTAAATAACAAATAAAATGATATAGAAAAACGATTTCTTCCTCTTGGCTACGAGCACCTCCTCTATATGTTTTCGGATAATTCTTTAACCTATAAAAATCCTCTGAAATGTTTCCTGAGCATTTCGGAGGCCTCATTATTTGCCTACAAACAAACTCTTCCGTCAATGCAATGGCCTCACTCAACCCCTTTCTCGTATAAAAACTATCTATCCGCAGCACGCCATTGAATAAATTCCCTATAGCAAAGTTCCGATCCGAAATATCCGCCATCGCCGCGTCATACAATTCCGGCCCCGCAATAAATACAAAATAAGCCCGTGCAGTAGATAAAAAATATTTCATATTGGCAATCATATCCAATACCTGCTGACGACGCGCCTCATGGGCTGCAATCACTTGGCCTCCCCCTTGCATCTTATATGCTTCTTGGGGTTCTACTTTATCCAACTCATCGAAGACAACAACAATGCGCCATCTATCTTCAATACTTTCAAGTATCTCAGTAAGATCATACTCTATCTCCCGTATACTTATCACTGGATTCATGCGCTCTTTTCGATGTTGATTAAACCAATCAACTATCTTGATTCCCCCTGAAACCACTTCTTTCGTTGAACTATATAACCGATCACAAAGCACATCCAATCGACTTAGAGATTTCATATATTTCGACGCTCGCCACACGAACCAATTAGCAATTAACAACAGCAATGACAGCCATACAAACGCATTTAAACACACATCTATCACAGTTTTCTTGGCTACCCCCTCGCCTATCTCCCGGCAAAGCCCTAATGCATACTGCCAAAATATATCCACCTTGTTCGAACCAACCCAATCCATCGTCTTGTATCTAAAGCAGAATATGCCTAATATAAAAGACACCATCCACCATCTATAAGCATCTATGGTCTTAAATATTGAATATATACTTACACAACACACTGTCCTCGCCTTCGCAAGTTCTCCGCGCAATTTTTTCACAACGACATGCAAAATATGCAATTCTTTGATATTATCTTGACCGATATTCACGCAAATATCAATATATTTAGGATCATCTTCATGGTAATTCTTCTTTATATCCCGGATAACCGCCCCCACCAAACTGGATTTACCCGTTCCCCGATGCCCCGTTATCAGATATACCCCGCGTCCACTTTGCTCTGTCAACCAATTTTTTAGTTTATGTTCTAACTTAGGCCGATGGATATACCTTGCATCTACCTTTTCGGACGTACTTGCCGTATGGTAAAATTGAAAATTGTTCAGTTTGATGCTAAGACGCGGCAAGAATAAGTTTTCTTTATTTTCTGTGTCGATATTCCTTCCAAATCCACACGCTTGCTTTACCTCTTCCCAAAAGTGCTTTACATCTTCCCAACGTTGCTTTATCTTTCCCAAAATTTCTTTTACCTCCACACTAAATTGTTTTACCTTCTTCACAATCTCCTCCACCTTCCCATACACATACTTTACCCTTTCCAAAATTTGCGTCCCAAATTCCATAACTTCAAAATATATTAGATAAACATTCTACAAATCTAAACACTCATTACCCCAAAAAAAACGCCCTTCTGTCGGATAGAAGGGCGGTCATTTAGTGGGTGCCTATTTACAAACAGCCTCGCCTCTTACGCCAACGCTTCTTTGATCTGCGCCACGATGTAGCGGACGTCTTCGTCCGAGACGCAGGGGCCGGCGGGCAGACAGAGGCCTTGCCGGAACAGCTGTTCGCTCACGCCGTTGACATAGGCCGGATTGTTGGCATAGACGGGTTGCAGGTGCATGGGCTTCCACAGCGGGCGCGCTTCTACGCCAGCCGCATCCAAAGCCATGCGCATGGCCTCCACGTTGCGGTTGGGTTCGTGCGCCGTATGGGGATTCTGCGTCGCGTGCGTCACGCCGGCGGCCCCACCGACGGCCCCTTGCACCGTGACCGCATAGGCCTTGTCCTCACCCTTTACCTTGAGGGCCACGTCCAACACGATGGTGCAGAGCCAGAAATTGCTGTCGTAGCGCGGCGACGGGTTGCCCTGCAGACGGATGCCGGGAACGGTTGCCAACAACTCGTTGTAAAGCCGCCAAACGTGCTTGTGGTGCGCGATATGCGCGTCCAACACATGCATCTGTCCACGGCCGATACCGGCGCAGATATTGGACATACGGTAGTTGTAGCCGATTTTTTCGTGCTGATAATACGGATACGCCTCCCGCGCCTGCGTAGCGTAAAACATGATTTCCTGCTTGGCGGCCTCGTCGGGACAAATCAATGCGCCCCCGCCCGAGGTCGTAATCATCTTGTTGCCGTTGAACGACAGCACGCCGTAGCGGCCAAACGTGCCGCACACCCGGCCGTCGAAGCGGCTGCCAAAGCCTTCCGCGGCGTCTTCCACCACGGGAATATCGTAACCATGATTTCGTCAATACGCGCCGGCATACCGTAAAGATAGACGGGCATAATGGCCTTGGGCTTACGGCCCGTTTTGGCCATGCGGTCTTTGATGGCCGTTTCGAGCAAGGCCGGATCCATGTTCCAACTGTCCGGCTCCGAGTCCACGAATACGGGCGTCGCGCCGAGATAAGTGACCGGATGCGAGGACGCGCAGAACGTGAAACTCTGCACCAACACCTCGTCGCCAGGGCCTACGCCGCACGCCAACAGTGCCAAATGCACGGCCGCCGTGCCCGCCGACAGTGCCACCACCTTCTTGCCCTCGCCTACAAAGGCTTCCAAATCCGCCTCAAAGCCGTTTACATTCGGCCCCAACGGCACCACCCAGTTCGTATCGAACGCTTCCTGTACATATTTTTGCTCCGCGCCTCCCATATGCGCCAGACACAGATAAATACGCTTGTTCATTATCGTATAAACTTTATATCCATTCGTTGTTGTAATACATCCGGTGCCCTAGCACCGTGCAAACCATCATCTGCAAATCTTTGACAAAAGAATAATGACGCAGATAGTAGAGGTTTATCCGAACCTTATCCGGATAAATGACCTCATCGTTGTATCGCTGCGGGTCGGCCTGTTGCGCCAACAGATCTTCCTCGTTCCGGTATTTGAGCGAAGCCGGCCCCGTAATACCCGGGCGAAGCTTCAAGACCTCGCGTTCTTCTCCTTGGAGTTTGTCGGCATAACCCGGCACATCGGGTCGCGGCCCCACAAAACTCATGTCGCCTATCAATACGTTCCAAAGCTCCGGTAATTCGTCCAACTTATAGCGGCGTAACTTTGCCCCCAACGGCGTGATGCGGCTTTCCCCCGCTACCGACACCGAAGAACCACCGTGGTTTACCGTCATGGAGCGGAACTTATACATCGTGAAAAGCCGCCCTTCTCGTCCCACCCGTTTCTGTTTGAAAATCACAGGGCCACCCGGCATTTTGAACTTTATTAGCACCGCCACGACCAATAAGACCGGCCAAAGGACTAGCAATCCAAACAGAGCGGCTATACGGTCAAATAGAAATTTCAAAAACATACTGGTTAACGTTTGCGAAAAGGTAAAGTGAGAATTCCCATCAAACTGCCCCACCCGTAAGATAGGTGCAACACGACAAAGGCCATTAACAAACAAAAGAAATTCAGCCGTTTTCCTTTAGTCAACCTTGCACATACAACCGACAACAGCAATATATAAACCATCAACGAAGCTGCAGCGACCAAAGCCAATGGCCTCCAAACCAAAGCCAACAATAGTGGAACAATGAGTGATAGTATGAATAACAACGGAACAAAATGACGTAGTGACAATGCACTAATTTCTCCTGTATAATACACTGTCAATACATTCCACTTGCCATTGCCAAAATTATTCTTCGCTAACGCCATGAATGTTTCCCGCGCATAGTAGGTACAAAACGTATCCGGCACTATGAATATTTTACCACCGCCTCGAATAATCCGTTTGTTCAGTTCAATATCTTGGTTGCGCACCAGCCGAACATCATACCGGCCATATTTGTCAAATACTTCCCGCCGCCAGCAGCCAAATGGCACCGTGTCCACCTGCCGAACATCCAAAATACCCGTACGGAATACCGAATTCCCAACCCCGAACTTATTGCCGAGCACTTCCTTTATGGCCAATGTCTTGGGAGTTTTGTTGAGAACATCGGTCTTACAAACCGTCCCCACATTATCGGCATCCAGTTCATAAAGCCGACGAACCAATGCCGAGAAGTAATCGGGCTGATAAGCGGCATGGGCATCAATACGAATGATAACTTTACCCACTGATGCTTCTATACCCCGATTCATCGCAGAAGGGACGATTCTATCCGGATTGTCAATAATACGCAAGTATGGATATTGCGTCTGATACTCGGCAACAATATCCCGAGTTCTATCAGAGCTCATTCCATCCACAAAAACAACTTCAAGATCATCTTTCGGATAATCTTGAGCAAGGATGGACTCTATACAATCCCGGATATATTTTTCCTCATTGTATATGGGGCAAATAACGGACAGCATATCTTTTTGTCACTTTTGTAAATAACAAACAACTCATCTACGAACGACCAATGATTTCACTTTATCGTAATGATCCCTTAATACGAATTTCACTAAAGATAGGATATTGTATTGGACTCCCAAGATAAAACGGAATAATTTACTCGAAACCAAATTGATAACATACTCTTCATTCGTTGTATCATACATAACATATCGTCCGTGCAACTCCGCGTTTAATATATCGCGGGCCGCCGGCACAGACGTATATATATCTTTCAAACCATTCTTATTACACGCCGTCAAAACAGATTTACCGGCATAACCATTCGGTATTGAGGCCACTTCTATTTTCTTGCCAATAATTGCAGACAGAATAGAAGCCGATTCATTCCATTCTGACACTATCTCTTCATAAGATAGTTGCGCCATATTTTGAGGATGCGTATGGCTATGACTTCCTATAATGTGTCCGCGGTAAGCTAGGTCTTTAATCATCTCTCGTGTCATAAATCCAGATGTACCAATATACCTTGTGGAAACAAAGAAAATGCCTTTTAAACCGTATTTTTCAAGAGTAGGTGCCACCACAGTATAAAAAGAGACACCACCGTCATCGAATGTAAATTTCACCATATCATTCACATCTCGCTTTATACGTTTGCAGTAGTTTACAATGGCTCCAATCTGTTTCTCAAATTGGGTCACGGCTATTTTATACTGAAATGCGCTCTCATTTTGAAAACCACTTTCATAAGGAGTGTCCCTGTAAACATCGTGATACATCAAAGAGACCATATCTATCCTACGCTTTAATCATATCCATAAAATAGACTATATAAAGTCGGAATCGTTTCACAACAGCAAATCGCAACATCGTTACCCATCGCCGCTTTTTCATAACAATATATGGTTGCATATCATCCTCAAGGTAATACTTTTTAATATCGGCCTTTACCTTGTCCGTTTTCCATGCTTTATGAGATATGCGGCCATGCAAAACATTGGCGTAATCCATTAACTCGTCCATAAAAAAATGGTCACCTACGACCGTTGTAGAAACAGCGGAATAATCGTATCCCGCGGCACTCAATACCCAAGCAAGGACGAGATTGGCACCTCCCAAGGCGAACGATTGAGACGTACCATTGTTGCGCAAATTGACCTCAAAAAAATATGCCGTTCCTTTATATAAGCCATACTCAAATCCAAATACCCCATAATAGCCCATATCCTCAAGAAAGCTGCGGATTTTTGAAACATCTATACAATCCGGTATCTCCGCAGTCAAAAAAGCATAAGAACTATTGCCGTCATCAGCATATCTATCCGTCCTATAACACCCGCCAATAATTGTCTTTCCATCCATTGTACGGCATCCGGATATGACGAATTCTTTTTCCGCAGGAATATATTCTTGAAGCAAGAACTCCGAATCATGGCGCACATATTTCATTGCCCGCAGGAGCGCCTTCTCGGAATTACATTTCCTATATTTAAATTCGTTTTTCTTGTTTTTGGTTATATGACTTGGTTTTAAAAAACACGGATACGCTATGCCTGCCGCTGATGAATTCCATTTAAACGCCCTTGACATCGGGATAGGAATTCCATGCTCTTTAGCGAAAAGAGCCATATTAATTTTATTGTCCAATTCGGTCAACTTTCCAGAAACTGTTGTACCCGGTACGATAAAATACGCAAGCATCTCGCTACGATGCTGATCAATATACTCAATTATTTCATCTCCCGGCGTCACAATAATGGGCTTATGCGTTTCATTTGCAAACCTATGCTTCAAAAATAGAAAAGCTTCATCAAGGTCGGAATACGTCACATGCTCCTTGCAATATTTGCTCGATGTTGCGCATCCAGTCTCTCTCCCAAAAATCAAAAGAAACAGATTCAGCCCGGCAGGGCCTAACTGACGCAACAAGCCAAGTGTATTGAAATTATCAATTCCCCAAACTATAACTATATTCCGAATATCCATATAAAATACTTCCTCAATTACATCTTTTCAAATAATCGAGAAGTTTCCATCGCTACAGCCTTGCATCAACAATACCCCGGGGCAGAATGCCTTTCACATCATACACGACCCCTTTATTGCCAACAAAGGCCCGCACATCAAGTTCAAAAAATTCCTTGTGGGCCACAGCAAGGATAACCGCATCGAACTTATCTGCCGGTTGTTTATTAGTCACTTCTATACCATACTCCTGCGCCACATGTTCTACATTGGCCCACGGGTCATAAATCGTGATATTGTCCGTATATTCTTTCAAGGTATGGTATATGTCAACGATTTTGGTATTGCGGATGTCCGGACAGTTTTCCTTGAAAGTGATACCTAAAATCAATATCTTGGCATCCTTCACCATCACGCCTTTCTTGTTCATGCACTTAATGGTCTGGTTGGCCACATAAGCGCCCATACCATCATTCAAGCGGCGGGCATTGCTCATTACACGAGGCAACACGCCATACACCTGCGCTTTCTGAATCAGGTAATAAGGATCCACCGATATGCAATGCCCCCCCACGAGACCAGGACTAAGTTTGATAAAGTTCCACTTACTTGAAGCCGCCTCTATCACATCGTGGGTATCGATGCCCATCGCATTAAAAATCTTGGCCAATTCATTCATAAAGGCGATGTTGACGTCCCGCTGCGAGTTCTCTATAATCTTAGACGCTTCCGCCACTTTGATTGACGGTGCCTTGTGCGTACCATTGACTAACACGGAATTATACACACCATCCACCATATCGGCAATCTCCGGCGTGGAACCGGATGTCACCTTCCTGATTTTCTCAACGGTATGTTCCTTATCTCCGGGATTGATACGTTCGGGCGAATAGCCTGCGAAGAAATCGACATTGAATTTCAGGCCGGAAACCCGTTCCACAACCGGCAAACACTCTTCTTCCGTCACACCGGGGTAAACCGTGGATTCATACACCACGATATCACCTTTGGAAATGACTTTACCAACGGTTTCCGATGCCCCCCAAAGCGGTTTCAAATCAGGGCGGTTATTCTCATCCACCGGTGTAGGAACGGCCACCACATAGAAATTGCAATCACGGATGTCATCCAAATTGGTCGTACAGTGGAAGCCATGCTTTTGAATGGCCGCCTGTAACAATTCATCCGGGACTTCCAGCGTGGCATCGTGACCACCATTCAAGGCATCTACCCGCGACTGATTCATATCGAATCCGATCGTCTGATACTTAGTCGAAAACAAACGAGCTAACGGCAGGCCCACATAACCGAGGCCGATGACACAAATCTTAACGTCTCGCATATTTATCATAATTAATAATCAACAAAGCAAAATTTGTAATGCTATTTTATCAATAATAGTCTCCTCTTTACCTCCCCATGTCCAGCGATAGTTATTCCATTAAAATTACAGTCATGTCCCACTTCTACCCTAGCTTCTCCTGAAAAACGAGGAATACGAGCAACGCGAAGGCGATCGCCATAGGATACAGCACAACGCTTAAAGGCAAAAGTCGAAATCGTACTGCGACATCGACAGAACAAAGATACTATATTTGCTATCAACATATTCCTGAAAGATTTGAAAGTCTATGATGTGGTTTATTTGACAAGATGTACCCCATCTCCTTGAGTTGGTCATAAGTTTTCCTATAGGTTACATCATCAAGTATTACCGTCTTCCCTGCCAATAACGCTTGCATAAGAACAGTAGAATAAGACCCGACAGCATAAGTCATATTTGAGATAGATTCCTGAATGGGAACCTCATTCGGGTCTTCGATATCTTCATTCGAACAATACTTACACACTATAACACGATTGCTATATCGTGGATGCAGACGGTATTTGACAGACATACCCGCATCTCTAAAAGGCCGTAGAGACTCAATAATAGAAGCAAAGTCTTCTTCCGCATTATCACCTAGATAATACTTAACATCAGCATAAACCTTTGAATTCTTATATGCCGCTGTATCTATGTGTAGAGAAGGTGGGACCGCAACTCTGAATTGGTCGGGGGCAGCCTTTAAACGGATGAAAAGATTCACATAATAAGGAGCCCAAACATAACAGCGATCAAAACAGAAAAAAGAATCCCGGAGATAATATAGTTTCTCTCCATGCATGACATCAATATGGCATATTCCTTTATTTCTACAATATGCAGTCAATATAGAACTCGTGAAAGAATATTCATTGCCGACAATGAATGTTCTTGGATCATAACGGCATATAACAGACTGGTATAAAGCTATTTTTAACACAACTTTAAGAACAAAATACGGATGGCGTAAATAACGCACCACTAAAGAGAAGATGAATGGGAGATCAGACATTCTAAGCGCCAATGATTCATCCCAGTGTACATTATCCGGATGAAATTCGGCAACAAGTTCATCCGGAACCACTTCTATCATAGTCGTAAAATCACAAATAGCCGCAATTTTTTCTTTGAATTTCAGCCTGAAACCCTTGATAAATAGGATGAGTAGAATCAACGGAAAAAAAACCGCCGCCCCCAAAGACTGCAGTATTCGCTTCCATCGCGGTACCAAATACATATGGCAACGATACTGCTTATAACTCCTATCCTGCAAATCAACAGGCTCCCCAAGTGACTCAATATATTTTTGCTGTTCCGAAACAGAACAATCAAAAATTGTCTTATTGCCTTTTTCGAGAAAAAGGAGTATCTTAAAAAATTTGCTCATGTATTGCCATTTTTACAGCCCTCAAATAACGTGAGATGATAGTATATAAATTTATCGTCACTCATACATCATCTTACAACAATAGCATCTTGCCTCAAACTAATATATTTATCCTTAGCATAGATAACATAAAAATAAAATATAACATCCAAGAGCCCCGGGAAAGCCGCCCAATCGAACATAGCTCTAAGAGCCACAACAAACAATAACGATATAAAAACATATCTCTTAGCCTTTAAAGCTTTTATCGTTCCGAGCAATAAATACCAAAAGATAAGAACAACGCCACCCACCCCAAATTTTGAGTGGAGCATCAGAAATGCATTATGCGTGTTACCGTTATAATAACACAAATAAGGATACTGAGAATCCGTCCCCTTGACCCCAAAAAGGAAATTACCGAAACTCTGTCCCATCCCTCGAAAGTAATCGCTCCATATCAACGACCTGACGGAGCTACCACCATACCTATCAATCTTAGTTGTCAAAGCAAGACCAAATTCTTGAAAATAGTTTTTGGAAAAATATACCACTGCCACTACAATAACCAAAAGCATCACAACACTACTAATGGAAAAATGTCCTCTTATTGTATTATAGATTAAGACGAACACAAAAAACAATCCCAATGTAAGCATTGCCGCTCTACTTGCCGTCCAAAGTGCGATAAACAAAACAAGTAAAATCGGAATGTATGGGATTTTTTTAATCTCGCCATTTTTTAAGCATGAAAGATAGTAAATAATCATCAAGAATATACAGTATACTGATATATTATTTTCACTTCCGACATTTAAAAGTTCATCAGCAGCGTGATTGCCAGTCAAAGCTTGATAAACGAAGAAAAGACTTCCTGCATAAAACAAGAGCGTAGCGAAAAATTTACGAATCCCATACTGATATAATAGCAATGCGACACCCAAATAGGCCCAAATCCACAATATATTAACCAGTTTAGCATTACCGTTATAAACAATGCTTATTAACATGAAGACGCTCAGCGATAGGCCAAAAGACAATCCAAACACCTTCATTTGTCTATTCCCCTTAACAAGATAATAAATCATACAAAAAAGCCCGACCAAAGCAATAAACATATTCATTCTGTCAGTATCCATCTTGATAAGAGGCGCACCGACCGCCACTATCGCGAACAATACTAAAAGCAACTCCGGGATAAATAGTTTTAAATCAGACTTTCGCATCAATTCATTTTTTAATTATGCCCTTAAAAACGCTAGACATTAAATACATGAACGCATTTATTTTAAGCAAATAGGACACAAGAATATATATTATTGAACCCGACACAAAACCTGCTAATAGTGTTACAATAGGGCTAAAATCCGTAATCAACTTTAAGACCATAATAAAGAGCGCCATCACCGCAACAGGCAACATCATCTTGGCAATCTCTTTCATGGTCATTCCCAGATTAATTTCATCATACTTTTGGGTCAATTGATAAAGTAATCCTATTGCCATGAATGCCGCAGAGATACTGGTTGCCAACGCAAGCCCTTGAACTCCGAGAAAAAACGGGAGAGTCAAATTCAAAACAATATTGATAATCAATCCAAAAGTAGTATTTTTGGCCGGCGTCATAGTATCATGCAACGCATAATAAACTTTAGTGATAGTTTCTCTAAAAGCTAAAAAGAGAATTCCAAGGCAATAGCACCCCAAAAGGCTTTGCGTCAAATCAACAGCATCCGCATCAAACGCCCCTCTTGCAAAAGCGACAATGATTAATTCCCTTTTAAGGCACAGGATACCAAAAACCAAGGGCAATAACAAAAATGCATAAATTGAAAGCGTCGTATTAACCCTCGAGTTTAATTGAGCCAAGTCATTCTTTGCACTTGCTTCCGCATATAGCGGATACACAATAGTTGCAATTGCAGATGTAAAAAATGTCATTAAAACGGTATTGACTTTGGTCGCATAACCAAGAGAGGAAATTGCGCCCACAAAAAGGAATGAAGCCACTGCCCTATTAATGATTGCATCCAATTCAGCCACAGATGTCGACCAAATCACAGGAATGACATTTCTTCCGGTTTCTTTGATCGATTCATCACGAAAGTTCAGCCTAAATGAAAAATGAATATACTTCCGTGCAAAAAAGGCCAAAAACAAAATTTGTAAAACCGCCCCCACTACCTGACCGAAACAAGCAGCCGTAATACCATATGCCGAATGCAAAAAGACTATCATCACGATTACACTCAGATTGAGAAAATAAACCGATAATGACGGTAAAACAAATTGCTTATGAACATTCATAACCCCGACAAGAACCCGGTCCAAGAGAGTAAAAAACACGGTTGGTAACGTGATTCTCAGAAGGGAAACAACAAGCTGATGCGTCTCCTGTTCTAAACCCGGAGCGAAAAGATAGGCGATAGGACTTGCCAAAATCTCAAATAAAACAATGAATGCAAATGAGATAGCTCCGATTATTGAGATCAAAGAACATATATAGGCATTGGCTTGTTCTTCACTCCGATTAATCCGCAGATTTGAATAAATGGGTATCACTATCGGTTGTATGGCAAGAGCGATTATAGCAAATAAGTTTACAGGAATAGTTATAGCCACGGTATATGCGTCAACTTCCGCAGATACTCCGAAATAATTTGCTACAACAGTTTCCTTAACAAAAGATATAATGTAACCAATAAAAAGTATTATGGTAACAAATATCGATTGTTTGGCCAGTTTACCGCCCATACTAACCTATATGCTTAACCAATTCGTTCGCCCTTTGAAACTCCTGTGGATTGCCAATATCAATCCAAGTCCCATTCAACGGGAAACGGATTACCTTCTTGTGTTCCGAGATTAACTTTTCTATCAAATCTGTGGCATTAAAGAAAACATCCTCGGGTATTGCATCCAAAGCAGAACGTTTAATCAAATAAATGCCGGCATTGGCGTAATAATCATAAGTAGGCTTTTCAATAAGCCCCTGTATATTACGTCCTTTCAAATCAAAGATACCATACGGCACCGACACGGTATAAGGAACAGCGGCGACACTCATCACGGCATCATGCTCTTTGAAATGGAGATAGAAATCCTCATAGTTTATATTGGTGAACAAATCGCTGTTCATCACCAAAACCGTATCATTATAAAACTTCTTTACGAAACGGATACTCCCTATTGTCCCCAAATACTTAGGTTCCCGCACCGTTAACACCTGGACTTCACCACGAGGAGCCTGAAAATGATTTTCGAGTTGCTCTCCCAAATAATTAACGGTAACATTAATATGCTTTATCCCATAACGGATAAGCCTGTCTATGTTGTGATCAATAATAGCTTTTTCCCCAACGGGCAACAAAGGTTTAGGGGTCTTCTCCGTTAGTGGACGTAGCCGTTCTCCTTTACCGCCAGCCATCAGGACAACGTCTATAGGAAGACGCGTCTCATATTTTTCCAAATTGATTATTTCGGAGATATGACGATCTTTATCAAGAACCGGCACAAGCTTCATCTTTAATTCTTTCTGCCTCTTGATTTCCTTTACATCATCTATGTCCTCAACTTTCATATAGTTGAAATCTCGATGCATAATTCGCTCCACCTTGTCAGTCACTGAGGCACCGGCAATCAAAGCCCGACGGGAATCGCCATCCGTCAAGGTTCCCACCATCCGGTTTTGTTCATCTACCACAAAGAGGACAAGCGGCTCGGGAGCAACGCCATTAATCTTTGATAAAGCCTCTATCAAAGTTAAATCCTTATTAATAATATGGTTGTTCATCAACCTAACAATTTTTCGTTCATTACCAACTCAGCAATCTTCCAATCGAAAGGGGTGTCTATATCTACAGAGTAAAGTTCCGGCATTGCATATTTCTTAATCTTTGTAAAATGTGCCATTCCTTTTTCCACCAACGACTTAGGATTGATGACATAGATAGATCCATTTTGTTGCCATACACTTGGCGCATCCTGACGCCGCTCAAGAGTTCCGTCCCCTTTGCTTATTTTGAGAAATCCATCCGCATCTTCCTCAAATCCATCATAATAAGGATTGCAAGAAGACAATCTAACACTAGTCACCATATCTATACTATCATCATAAATAGCGCAAGCATCTTCCAAAAATTCGACCTTACGGAATGGCGACGTTGGTTGTAATAGCAAAATTGCATCATAATGGACGCCCTTCCTTGCATAGAATTGATAGGCATGTAGAATAACCTCATTACTACCGCATGTATCTGTAGCCAAATAATCGGGCCGTTTAAACGGAACTTTCAAACCGTAATCTTCCACGACACGAATAATCTCATCATCATCTGTTGTCACACAAATGTTATCCCTTGAGGTAAATTGACAAGCCACATCTATACTATAATATACAAGCGGTTTGCCTCCCAATAGTTTAATATTCTTATGGGGGATTCCCTTGCTTCCGCCACGAGCCGGAATTACAATCAAACTCTTCATCTTACCAAAGCACTATAGGCTCATCCATCCCGAAATCTTTGATAGCATAAGCCCCAATTACCATATCCCAGCATTGGGCACTAATACCCTCACCGGCTCTTTTGGCCACAAGCATATCTTCCGAGAGCTTCTCTCCCTGCCTAATGGGACGCTTAGCCAAAATAGATTTCTGCACAACCTTTGCATTTTCCGCCTCACTTCTGTTTGGCCGCTTTATACCGTCACCTAGACCAACTTCTATATGCCGAATCTGCTCGACCATCAATTTCAGTTCTTGTGGTTCCAAACTGGCTTTATGGTCAGGGCCATCCATCGTGCGGCCAAGCGTAAAATGCTTTTCTATGATTTCCGCCCCCATTGCCACCGCGGCAATAGGTATTTCGGTTCCCATCGTATGATCACTATAGCCCACTGGGCACTTGAAAGCATCTTTTAAGGTCTGCATTGCCCGCAAGTTTACCTCGTCATAGGGACAAGGATAATTAGTGGTGCAATGCAACAAAGACACCTTCGGAGCTCCAGCCTGAAGGAGAGTATCATAGGCCATCGCGACCTGCGCCAACGTTGACATACCCGTTGACAGGATAACTTGTTTCCCATAAGACGCTATTTTCCGCAAATATGGAATATTTGTCACTTCGCCAGAGCCAACCTTGATGAAAGGCAAATCCAAGGAAACAAGAAATTCCAGACTATCCTCCTCATCGGGAGTGGAGAGAAACTCTATCCCTATTTTCCTGCAATGATTTTGAATCAAACGGAAGTCATCATAACTCAATTCCAACTTCTTAAGCATGTCGTATTGACTTCCAATATCCCCTATATTTTCAATCTGATAGACTGCTTGACGAGCTTGGGCCGTTACGATATTTTCCGTTTTCCAAGTTTGGAACTTAACGGCATCCGCACCTGCTGCCTTTGCAACATCACAGAGTTGCAACGCCAAGTCAAGCTGACCATTGTGATTTACGCCCGCCTCGGCTATGATATAAGTCCTCATTATTTCAGTATTTATACTTTAGGAGATGATGCCTATAACGTTCCGCCTTCTCTGGCGTCCTTTGTTCCCACGCCTTGCATATCGCATCATATACTGCCTCGTTGAATACCAACTTCCCGATATAGAACTGACAGGTGTCTTTTGAAAAGCGTTTCTTAAACAGAAACAGTGAATTCGCCTCATCGTTATTGATCCCCCCCCCAAGATGAAATCTCTTCACTCCCCTTTTCTGTAATTCGACGGCTGCATTCCAAAGCATGAAATTGTTGGGAGACAGAGCCAACTGGCTCTTGTCGCTACCTGACAAGTGATAATGTCCGTAAGGTCCACTATACATAAAGATGGCTGCCGAGATAATCTTTCCTTCTGCATCTTCCACACAGCCGAGAAAACTGTCGGGGACTCCTTTTACAAGACTAGTATAGTATGCATCGTCGAAGTAATAAAACTCATTTGCCGAAAGTTTATCCATCGTGGCATCATATAGTCGAATGAAATCCTGAAGATGCTCATACTTGTCATCTACGATAAACCGGCATCCCGCTTTCTCAGCCTTGCGTATTGCATTGCGATTCTTCGAATGGATTTCGTTTTCCCACACATCCACTATTGTTTGGGCAAGATTCATGACTACCGTTTTCCTCTCCGCCAGTACCTGTCCAATGAGATTAAAGCCAATCTGATTCTGAAGTAGCGGATGAAAACGAACAAAACCTGCGACATACCCCTTGGCTTTGCAATAATCTTTGAACAGCCCTAATGCTTTATTCAAAAAAGCCTCATCTTCGCAATTACATATCGGCCCGCCATAACCATAAGCAGTTTCAAAATCTTTATAAGTTTCTCCACCAAAAGAGAACGTCCTCGATAGAAAAGGCAACAGTATTACCTTTTCTCCATCCTTGCATATAAAACACGCCGCCTCGGCCCCCGCTTCATACAACTTTACATACTCTTCCGTAAAGTAGATGTCTTTCTGTAGCGGGGCGAATGATTCCAACTGTTCATTCCAATGGCGCCTTATTTCTACTTCCATATTGCATTTTTAAGCACCTGTACGATGCACTGCATATCTTCTGCATTATATCGCTGGTCCACGACCAACGAAAGTTCTTTTTCGGCCATCCGCTTCCCCATAGACAAATGCGCCATATCCTCTCTCAATGGCCAATGTACCGGACAGAATATATCATGTTCGAACAACGCTCTGCGCACTTCATTTCGACAATCAATCAAGATTGGGACGAAAAGGGGAACATGGTTCTCTTTGATGGTTAGCAAAGGTGCTATGCCAAGTTGCTCAAGTTCCAAGAGCAGATATTGAGCATTCTCCATTCTTCTTATCGCCGCAGCTTTTATATCCGCATAAGCCAAAAGAGTTTCCGACTCCTTGCTCATTTCGCTATCAAAGTTGTTTGCTATTAAGTCTTCTCCTTGCTTAAACAACGAAAGATAGGCATCGTCTTCCGAAGAATCCACTGCAAAGCCTTTTCTTAAAGCTCCTTGGAGTTTATATGATGAAAATGTGTTCTCTCCGTGCACAACAGGCATCGCCTTTTTGGTCTTTACCAAGCCCCCATCAGGAATTGCAAGGGATTTACGTAAACTTGTAAAACAGTAATCTGCGACATGAGCATGAGGGACATTGTCAAAGAAAGAGAAAAGCGCCTGTACATCATCCTCTATAATTACTGCATCAACTTTCAGTTCCCGAAGTTCTTCTATCGTACTTTCTACATCGACTAATCCGAAGTAGTTTACCAACACAATAACATCATGCACGCTGATTGGACGATTCTGCGCCACAAAATAGGCCACCTCCATCCTCAAATCAGGACCAAGCTTATAAAATCCGTAATCCCTTCCTGACCGCGCCACTGCATCTATCATTGACTCGCATAACCAATCCGGCAGCCAAACCTTTGAAATTGACGGTTTTATTGACATCAAAATCTGATACAAAGCCGCTCTGCCGGAAGCATAACTATAGTAATCACTCTTTCCCCGGACATTGACCGGCAATTCCGTCAACTCAAATTCCCCTCCGATAACCCTATTCCGCATAGAGATAGTCTTTGATATGCTTTATAATCTTAGCAGAGGTATGTCCATCTCCGTAATAGTTATCCTTTATCCTCGGTTGTTGAAGCATCTTTTCAAAGGCTTTATGGATGCTAGATTGCTCCCGGTTGCACTGAATGACATTCTTGCAGAGATATCGTCCTTTCTGCCTCGCGCCGATATTGACAACGGGGATTCCCAAAAATGGCGCCTCAACAATACCACTGGAAGAATTGCCTATCACGCCTGTAGCTTGCCGCATAAAACTCAAATAACGTCTTTGGCCTAATGATGAGAATAAATGATACTTATCGGTATCTATCTTGACCGCTGTTTCCCAAAACTCATTTATCTGAACTCCTCCGAAGTCAGCGTTTGCCTTACTGATGACATATTGAACGCCCTCAACTGCTTGCATCTCACTGAAAAGGTTACGCACCATCTCAAGGTTTTCCTCAAAATCAAGTCTCGTCTCAGGATGAAGTGTCACCAGGCACCAATGCTTTTCAACATCTAAGCCCATGTTCTCAGCCAGTTCTTCCCTGCCCATCAATTCATACCGCAAAAAACTCTCCAAACCAGGCTCTCCCACTGTAAAAATATACTCGTTGCGCCCAAGCATCCGCATGAGATTCTCGGCAGAACTCTCAACCCCAGGAAAATGGATGGCTGACATCATGGATATGGCATTACGAATTTCATTGTCTATAGCCCCTTCCGTAACATCACCACCAGATATATGCGCCACAGGTATTCCAAGAACTAGAGCGGCACTCACGATAGGCAACAACTCATAGCGGTCGCCAAGCACAACAATGAGGTCGGGGCGCAACTGACTAATCGTCGTTGCAAAGCCCTCTGAACAACGCCCCATTGATTGTACGATAGCAATTTTATCATCAGAAGATAATTTTATATCCACTTTCGCAACAATAGGATACCCATCATCTTCTATAAAGCGAAAGGTCTGCCCATGCTCTTCACTAAGGTGTGCACCAGTAACTACTAATTGTAATTCTAAGTCTGGATCTTTGTACACTCCGTCTATAACCCATTTGAGCAGGCCATATTCGGAACGAGCGGCTGTTACTATGCAGATGTTTTTCATCTATAAATTGCAAACATATTTGTGGAATACGTCATCCCGGCCAAAGGCAGCGAGATGAACAATCCGTAATTCATCCGTTTTCACAAAGCCATTCCGCTCCAAGTTCTTAATCGAACCAATATTGAGATCTGAAACCCAACCGGTAAAATACTTGAAACCTAATGCTCTCGCATAAGGGATAAGTTGCGAAAAAAGGATAGTTCCCATTCCTTTTCCTTGCCAGGTGGAAAGAATACTATGCCCCGATGATTCGATAATATCTTTATCCACCTTTGTCATTAAATCATATCCAATGAGTGCATTCGTCTCAGTTTCTTTCAAATAGACCAAGAACTTATTGTTCTTTTCAATATCTAGCAACAGTTGCTTAAAATGCTCTAATAACTTATTGCGATCCGGAGCATTGGCAAATCCAGACCACAGAATGGCTGTCGGATCACACTTAATGGTGTAATAATCATCAAAATCTGACAATGTTCGTACCGTATACAAATATGCTCCCATCGTTACCGAACTATTAGTTCTTTGATGGCTTCACAAATAAACCGCACATCATCCTCTGTTACATAAGGGCCGGCCGGCAAGCACAGCCCCACCTTGAATAACGCTTCGCTTACGCCATTCACATAGGCGGGGGCATTCTTATATACTGGCTGTCTATGCATCGGTTTCCAAAGCGGCCGACTCTCAATATTCAATGCATCTAACCCCATACGCATAGCCTCGACATTTTCATTGGGTTCACAATCCGTATGGGCAGACTCAGCGGCATGGATTACACCGGCCGCACCACCAACGGTCCCTGTCACAACCGCCCTGTAGGCACTCTCCTGCCCCTTAACCTTAATGTCTTCATCAATAGTAATTGTACAGAGCCAATAGTTACTATCATACTCTCCTGTTGCCGGCTGACTATGGACATGTATTCCCGGCACACCGGCAAGCAATTCTTCATAAAGTCTTTGTACCTTCTTATGGTGTGCGATATGTTGGTCAACAATGGTCATCTGTCCACACCCGATGCCCGCACAAATATTACTCATTCGATAATTGTAACCAATTTTTTCGTGCTGATAGTAAGGATAGCTCTCGCGGTACTGCGTCGCATACATCATAATCTCACGCCATTCATCTTCATTGGCCGTAATCAACGCTCCACCACCCGATGTGGTAATCATCTTATTTCCATTAAACGACAGTACGCCATATTTACCGAATGTGCCAAGAACCTGTCCCTTGAAGCGGCTGCCAAAACCCTCTGCCGCATCCTCAACCACTGGTATCTCGTAGCGATTGGCAATCTCCATAATCTTATTTATCTGATACGGCATCCCATATAGGGCTACGGGGACAATAGCCTTGGGTTTCCTTCCGGTCTTTGCAATACGATCTTTAATTGCTTCTTCAAGCAGTTCCGGATCCATATTCCATGTATCCTTCTCCGAGTCAATGAATATGGGAGTTGCCCCAAGATATGTAATCGGATGCGATGAGGCACAGAAAGTAAAACTCTGTACACAGACCTCATCCCCCTGTCCTACGCCACAAGCAAGAAGCCCCAAATGAACTGCCGCCGTACCGGCAGAGAGCGCAACCACTCGCTTGTCCTGTCCTACGAACGCCTCAAGCCTTTTCTCAAACTCATCTACATTAGGACCAAGCGGTACGACCCAATTATCAGCAAACGCTTTCTGCACAAATTCTTGTTCTTTGCCCGATAAGTGGCATAGACAAAGGAGTATCCTTTCTTTTCTTTTTTCCATAATAACCTCCGCTCTCTATTTAATTACATCTTTTGGTCAAGATTCTTACCCTTTTCTTCATGTTCGAAGTTCGGAATAAACCCCTTTATGGCTTCAACGACTTGTGCCTTGGTAAAATCTTCTTTCGCAAAAATTTTCTCTAACGTTTCAAAAAAAACATTCACTTCATCCATATTGTGACGAGAAGATTGCTCCACTACGCCCAAAGATTGAAAACGTTGTATATCGATCTTCTCGCCAGGCACATAAAATTCCTCGTATGCTTTTTCCCCTGTTGTGTCGCTCTTGAAATAAACCACAGGATATGTATCACTATCGTAGCCCATCTCGACGGCATAATGCTTGGCTTCTTCGTCACTCCGACACTCTTTTTTTACAAATCCTTCAGACTTCACAAAATCATCGCAAATACCACTAAATGTAAGCATCTGATCTTCTCCCAATTTTGGGAAAAACACTTCCCCGCCTTTACCCAAAATACAGGCCAACATACAAATTTGACCACTCTCTTCAGGGCTCACGAAATAGCGCTTTACATCACTCGGCGCCGCAAGAGGCTGTTTTTTCTGCAATCGATGAATCCAACCGTCAGGAAGAGAACCATTGCTGAAAGCGACATTGGCAAAGCGTGCTGTAGTTACTTTAAACTTACTATTGTATGCCATAACCAAATCTTCCATTATCCGCTTGCTGGCTCCCATAATGTTCACAGGATTGGCGGCTTTATCCGTACTAACGCAGAAAAAGTGTTTAGGCGGAAACTCACAAAGTAAGTCCATTAACTTTTTAGCCTTGATATCATTGTTCTCTATAAGAGCCTGTACGCTATAGCGGTCTTTTTCGCTACGTACATGCTTATGGGCTGAGAAGTTGGCCACTATATCAAAACCCTTTTCTTCTCGGAAGATACGCGTAAAAATCGGGTCTGCAAAATTCAGTGTATAAGTTCTGTATTCTTTCGGTACAAAAAGTCCTTCCGTAGAACGAATGTCTCTAGTAAGTTCAGCCAATCCATTCTCATTCAAATCAATTACAACCAATTTGCTTGGTTTGAATTTAAGGACCGCCTTAATAAAACTGGATCCTATACTACCGGCGCCACCAATCACACACACAGACTTACCGCAGATTTCGCTAGTAAGAACACTTGCATTTGCCTCTATATCCGCAATGAACATGCTTTGGGGACGAAATGTCACACAGTCGGATATAAATTTATCTAAGTTAAACATTACAATAGGTTCTATTTCCGATTATTATTTCACCTTCCCTTATACATCTCCTCGTAATACCGCTCGTACTCGCCGGAGGTGATGTTATCCATCCAGTCCTGNTGGTCGAGATACCANCGTACGGTTTTCTCGATGCCCTCCTCGAACTGGAGCGAGGGTTCCCAGCCGAGTTCGCGCTGGAGNTTCCGGCTGTCGATGGCGTAGCGCATATCGTGGCCCAAACGGTCGGTNACNTAGGTAATCAGCTTTTCGGACTGCCCTTCCGGATGGCCCAACAGACGGTCAACGGTCTTGATGAGGACTTTGATCAGGTCGATGTTNTTCCACTCGTTGAAGCCGCCGATGTTGTAGGTTTCGGCCACCTTCCCCTTGTGGAAAATCAGGTCGATGGCGCGGGCATGGTCTTCNACGTACAGCCAGTCGCGCACGTTCTCGCCCTTGCCATAGACCGGCANCGGNTTGCCNTGCCGGATATTGTTGATNAACAGNGGNATCAGNTTTTCNGGAAACTGGTACGGGCCGTAGTTGTTGGANCAATTGGTCACCAGCGTCGGCATNCCGTAGGTGTCGTGGTAGGCGCGCACGAANTGGTCGCTCGACGCCTTGGAGGCCGAATAAGGGGAATGNGGGTTGTATTTGGTGGTTTCCTCGAAGAACGCGGTGCCGTAGGCTTCGTGCGCGCCGGCCGACGCCTTGGTGGTGAACGGTGCGGGCACGCCCTCGGGATGCGTCAGTTCCAACGCGCCATAGACCTCGTCGGTGGAAATGTGGTAGAACANCTTGCCNTCGTATTTCTCGGGCAAGGTTTCCCAATACTCCTTGGCCGCCTGCAACAAGGCTCAACGTGCCCATCACATTGGTGCGCGCGAACGTGAACGGGTCTTTGATNGAGCGGTCCACNTGGCTTTCGGCGGCCAGNTGGATGATGCCGTCGATGCGGTNCGTGCNNATGATGCGGCGCACTTCTTCCAANTCGGCGATATCGGCCTTGACGAACGTGTAGTTGGGTTGCCCTTCTATGTCCTTGAGGTTGGCGAGGTTACCGGCATACGTCAACTTATCGAGGTTGACAATTTGATAGTCCGGATATTGGTTGACAAACAGCCGCACCACGTGCGAGCCGATGAATCCGGCGCCGCCGGTAATGAGGATATTGCGTTTTGCGTTATGAGTTTTCATACTTAATCTTTTATCACTTCCACCAAATCGGGTTCCACCGACACGACGGCGGCCAATGTGTTCGGAATCTGAACGATTAACCGCCGGGAACGCGCCCCTTTCACCTTCATGAACGTGCCTTCCACGCCGTCGAACGGCCCGCCGAGGATGCGCACGCGCGCGCCCTTATCCAGTTGGAGTTCCGCCGGGCTGTAATAGGTCACGTCCATTTCATATTGACCCGCCACGCGCATGAAATCGGTCATCTGCTTGTCGGGCACAACGAGATAGTCTTTATCGGCCGTGTTCCGCGTCCGCATGACGAACTGCAGGAAGTTGTGCCGTTTTTTNNNNT
>JAAVBS010000008.1:0-51795 GCA_014802725.1 bacterium | reverse complement strand
TGGCGGTCTGCGAGGCCCGCACGAACACCAACCCGGGAATGACCGGCACCAACCGGCGGGTTTTCTTGCCATGATAAACCCTTACGGCATATTGTTTGGGGATGAAATACGGCAAGCCGTTTTCGCCGCCCAATACTTCCTCGGCCTTCTTCTCGTTCTTGTAAGCCCGTAATACGAACCAACGGCCTTCCTCAACATCAGCGGCTGACATAGTGAAAGTTGAACCGGTCGAAACTGCAGCCAAAGAAGAAAATTCCTGAGGTAAGGACATAATCCTAGTTCATGCCANCTTTGGCATCAATATGTTTGTCAGCGATTTACACAGACAGATGCGGTTTTGTGGCCGGCTTACGCCCTGCCCTACAGGCCGTCTGCTCATAGGTCACAAAGTTAAGCATTTTGCTTTTGATTATCAAGCGGATTAGCAAGATAATTACCAACCGAACGGATGCTCCGACAACGGCAGTTTGGCCAACGGATGATAGTCGCCTTTGAGGCCGATGGGGTTCGCATGGCGGATGTCGTGTACGACTTGGATACAGGGTTTGGCCACCGAGATACGGAAGCCGCCCCCCGACAGGATTTCTTGGTAACTCTGCGTATGCAGTTCGGTAAAACCGTCGCTGAATTCGATTTCCTCGCCTTCCATCCGGAGCGACCGGAACGTCTTTTTACCGGCGGCGACCGCTTCGGCCGGCAATGTATCGGCATTGATACTCAGAAAATAACGCACACGCGCCTGCTTCAAGCGCAGAAAACCGGCCACGCGGTCGTGCCGGCTGATATGCACGGTATTTTCCTCTACCTCTCCGAACACCCAGCAAAGCATATCGTAGAAATGCACGCCGATGTTCGTGGCCACACCGCCACTCTTGCGTTCGTCACCTTTCCAGGACGTATAATACCAATGGCCGCGCGAGGTAATATAAGTCAAGTCTATGTCGTAAACCTTGTCTTTAGGCCCTTCTTCTATCCGTTTCTTGAGCGCGACGATGGACGGGTGCAGGCGCAGCTGCAATATCGTATAAATGTGATGGCCGCTGTTTTTTTCTTCAACCTCAAGTGCATCTATATTCCATGGATTCAACACAATAGGCTTCTCGCAAATAACATCCGCCCCCTGACGCAAACCGAAACGGACGTGGGAATCGTGCAGATAATTGGGCGTGCAGACGCTCATAAAATCCAAGCCCGTGTCCTGCCGATTGAGTTTACCCAAATGCCGGTCGAAGAGTTCCAGTTCGGTAAAAAAGGAACACTGCGGAAAATAACGGTCCATGATGCCCACGCTGTCGAACTTGTCGTAGGCCGCAAGCAAGGTATTGCCCGTATCTTGAATGGCTTTCAGATGGCGCGGCGCAATGTAGCCGCCCACCCCTATCATGGCGAAATTTTTCATCTTTGCAAAAATAGCACATTTTGTGTAGTTTTGCAACACAAATGCCATCCGGAACCCGACCACATAACCTATATGCCCAACATGATGCTGCAAATAAATACCCTACGGTTTAAATCTATTTTGGAATATAGCATCCTATTTGTCATAGGCCTTTTTATTCTGTGCGCACCTTACTATTGGCGCTTTTCATCCTACCTCATCGGCGGTATCGGAGGCCTGGCCTTGGTTTATGGCATTGGTTTCGGTTCGTTTGCCGCATTCAAAAACAAACCGTGGCGGCATTACGCATGGTGCTTTATGCCAATGGTATGCCTCTACCTGCTCGCGATTATAGGCACACTATATACCGATTGCCCGAAAGCGGGGCGCATTTTGGAGAACGACCTCTCGTTCATTGTATTTCCCGCCATATTCCTGCTCTTAGGTCCCGGTTTCTTTACCCTCAAACGGTTAAAGGCCTTAGGCATCGTATTTTACGTATCCTGTCTAATAATTATAATATTCCTTCTGATTTACATGATGTTAGCAATCAGACAACCCGGTCTGAAAGCCGCCTACGACGAACACCGCTGGTTGGCACTGCTCGACATCTATTCACGCAACCTGACCACATATATACCCACAGGCGGACGCCGTTTTTGGGTACACCATACGTTCCAATCTTGGTATATGTTGACGGCCATGAGCATAATTGCATATACATGGATTACCTATCCCCAATGGTACAAACAATGGTACAAAAAGTTCCTCAACATCGTCCTGTTGTTTACCTTCATTTTTTTCGGCATCTTTTTGGATATGTCGAAAATGGGCTGCCTGATGTTCGCCGTTTGGTGTGTGCTGACCATCGCTTTTTTAATTTACAAGCGCCTGTCCGTTTGGACTGCCGCCGGCACCNTTGCGCTGCTCGTAGGGCTGATAAGCGTTTTTTTCCTTTTTTCGCCTAACAAAAGGCAGGTACTTGAAACCACCTATCAATCGGTGGCTGTCAATCTTTTCGACAAGGAAACGGACTCCGAAATTCGGGAAGGTTCCGTACAACCNCGCATTGTGCTTTGGCGGAAATCGATGGAAGCCATCAAAGAAAAGCCCTTGTTCGGATGGGGAACCGGCGCNGAAAGATGCCTCTTGATTGAAACCGGATATGACCATCCGCATAACCAATGGTTGCTTGACGGCATACGCTTCGGCGNAATCGGCATATTGGCCCTGGCCTGGCTTTTCGTTGTAGGCTTCAGGCAGGCTTACAAATCGAAAAACGGCCTTTTGGCCATATTCATGCTTTTGGCTTTTTGCTTCACGCTGACCGACCGAAATTTGGATTCAAAACTCGGCATCATCTTCTTCGGGCTGATGTATGGCCTTTTCGTGGCATNNTCNCAATATACCAAATCAGTGAAAAGCCGCTAAACGAGACCTATAGGCTCTTATAAAAAACAGTATTTAGAGATTGACGGGCAGGTCATTTTCCTTGGTTCACATTTTGCCGATAAAACGCCGTGTAGTTTTTTTCGGCAGAAAAGTATGTCTGATAACAGTGGTATGCGGATTGACGCGCGGCATCCCCCGCCCGCAGAATAGCGTTCACCGCCTGATCAAAATCCGCTTGGTGAAAATCTTTTGACAAAAGACGGCCCTGGCTGAACCGTACCAATTCTCCGCTGCCGCCCACATCGGTGGCAACAACCGGTATGCCGGCCGCACAAGCCTCCATCAACGAAAACGGTAATCCCTCGCTCTCACTCACGTTGATGAATACATGGAAATATGTATTCAAATACGTTTCCCGCAGAACGCTATTTTCGGTTTGTCCGTGCCATACAATTTTAAAGCGTGGATAATCTGTCGCTTTAGCACCCGCTTCGGCCTGTAAATCCGCCAAATCTCCACCACCGCCGAAATGATGCCATTCCAAAACGATGCCCGCCGGCAGTTGGCGGGAAAATGCCGCCAAAGCGTTTAACAACAACGGCAACCGTTTGACCGGTTTGACAAAAGAGCACGAAACGATACGATAGATATTCGACGGTGGCGTTAAAGCCCGCATCCGCCGTTCATCGTCGGCACCTACCGAACAAACCCCCAGAAAAGCCGGATGAATCCGGTCGGCCAATGCCGGATAACGTTGTTTCATATAAGTTGCGCCATATTCCGAACAGGGAAACAACCCGTCAAGTAGCGACAACGCCGCCTGACGATAAGGAAAATACANATGTCGCTCTTCGTCGTAAAGGTCGTAACCATGTCCGCGTGAGATACAACGCACGCCGGCCGGTAGCCAGCCTTTCCGTTTGGCCAAAGCCATGCCCAAGACATTGTAGTGCGCCCAATAACTGTATATCACATCACCCGGTTTCAATGCGTGGCGATGCCGGCGAATCCAGTCGGCATAGGCCCAGGCCGCATAAAAATACTTGACACCCTGCTTCAAATTCGTGCCAAACGGCAAATTCCGATTGTAATCGGCAGGCATCCGCCAAAATAACGGCTGTAAACCCATACCGATGCCCAAGCGCACCAACCGCCATAACGAGGGCACGTTCGATACACTGAGCAAACAGGGCTCGGAACGTACCACAGGACAAACCGAAACAGTCCCTTTTTCGTGGCGTAACGGGACCAAACAGATAGAATCAGCCAGCCCCATAGCCTGTGCAAATCTTATCTCGCTGCCAAGAAAGACCTCGCCACAGCGGGTATACGGATAACTATGCGTAAATATATAAATCATGACCGCCCTTCCATTTCACCNGCCACCCCGAAGCATAACGCCCAAACCGCCCAAAACCACTGATCCGGCACAAAAGACGAGGCCGCAAGGCTGACGGCCGTAAAACCGCTCAATACCGCCACCAGGACGATGGCCCGCCATACGGCCGGTTTTACCGACAAGCCGCTGCCCTCCCCCACACGCCGACCGCAAACCGCAAACCGCAGACAATGCCACCAAGCCCGGATATAGACCCAAGCATAAAACACGAATAACAACAGCCCGCAACCGAACAGCANCTCCAAAAACCAGTTATGCAGATGCGGNACATCGCCTACGGTATAAACGGGATACTGCATATTGTAATAGTCAATACCGCCCCACCCCAAGCCACGATACCAAACCGGCTTGAAGAACAGCCAGGCATTGCGNACCACGCCCATGCGCACGGCATCGCTGTGCGCCTCGATATCGCCCGGCGCATCGTAACGCCAAAACAACACGAACGCAACTACCGCCAATACAAANAGGCTGCAAGCCATGCCNAGCAACAACCGCCAATGCGGTGGTTTTAAAAGNAGATAACAGCCGAAACCGGCCGTTCCCGCCAAAATCAANCCAAGGAANACGGCGCGCGACTGCGTGCACAACATCAGAAACAGGTATAAAGCCGCAACCGCCGCATGTCCATAGACGGCACGGAGCCGAAAACGCCCGAACCGCCATACGCGGTGTTTATCTACCGTTATCAACCACAAGGCCGCCGCCAAGGCAAAAAACAGATAGGCACCGAAATCGTTGACATTGCCCATGGCGAAAACCGGCAACGGCAGACGCATGAAACTCTTACCGCGCGCCCATAGGTAATCGCCGGCATAGAGGTCATTAAACCAATAATGTCCGCTCAGAATCTCCACCAATGCGCCAACAGCCACCATGGCGGCGCACCCCTCCAACACCCGTAGCGCACGGTGCACGGCCGCGCGGCTATCCATACAACCGATCAAGAGCAAGGTGGTCAAAACGCCATAAACCAAAAACAGCCCATGCGTTGCCCACATCGCACTATCGGGAGCCCACAACCCGCTCAATAAGGCATAGGCGCCTAATACCGTTGCAAACAGTGCATAATGCCGTGCCCCTCCTTTCCAAAGCGTGCGCCAGAACGGTGCGGGGGCGAGTAATAACACGACAGGAGCCGCCAATCCAAGCAATCGGTAGGGATTGAACGGCAACCCGAATAACGGAAATTTCAAGAAATCATTTCCGAGACACGCACAACCCAAGAGCATCAAGACATAAATCTTGACCCACTCATACGGCAGACGGTATTTCGACAACTTCATTGACAAACTCCAATATCTATTATACGCCACTTTCTTTACTGACCCGACCGTTTTCCAACCGGTAAACCTCGCCGCTTTCGGCGCAGACCGCCCGGCCTCGGGCATCGAAATGCAGACGGCAACCGCGTTCGCTCATCCATCCGATTTGCCGGGCGGGATTACCCACCAACAACGCATAGGGCGGCACGTTCTTGGTGACGACGGCCCCCGCGCCTATGAAAGCATAAGCCCCTATATCGTGGCCGCAGACAACCGTGGCGTTGGCGCCTATCGTAGCCCCCCTGCCCACACGGGTAGCGGCATATTCAGCCTTACGGTTGACCGCACTGCGCGGATTGACGACATTCGTAAACACGCAGGACGGCCCCAGGAACACATCGTCTTCGCAAGTTACGCCCGTATAGATGGATACATTGTTCTGAACCTTTACATTACGCCCCAATACCACCTCCGGCGACACCACGACGTTTTGTCCGATACTGCACCCTTCGCCTATACGGCAACCGGCCATGATATGGCAGAAATGCCATATTTTCGTGCCGGCGCCTATATGGCAGCCTTCATCCACAACCGTTGTCGGATGTACAAAATATGTCGGTAATGTATTCTGCATTTTCTACAAAAATACGTAATTTTGCAGTTTAATACAATACACATCCCTATGGACGAACTCACACCGACGAACGGAAACATGAATGCCAACTCCGGCAACGAAATAGACCTTTTGGCCTTGTTCATATCCTGTTGCCAAGCCATCGGCCGCGGCATCGTGGCCTGTGTCAAAGGCATCGGCATCGCGCTGACCGCCTGTTTCAACTTCTGCGTCCGCCATTTCTTCTGGTTGCTGGGCGGCATAGTGAGCGGTTTACTCATTATTATTGTCGGCACGTTGCTTTCGCAGAAAAAACTACGTGACGGGCGAAGCCAAATTGAGTTGTTACACGTCTGATTTAACGAACATCCAGGATGAAATCACCAAAATCAACCAAATGATTGCGTCCGGCAACACGTCTTTTTTCGTCGCACAATCGCTGTTGGGCCTGGATCCNAAACTGACGCTCGGCCTCAAAACCATCTCCTTCGGCTACGGCATGGACATCGACAACGACACCATCGCCGATTTTGTGGAATACACGCCTGGAAAAGCCCGGAATCTTTATACGGAAAAGACGTTNAAAGGAGGATCGCAAGGTGATAAACTCATCAAAATNCCCATTCAACAGAAGGTTCCCAATATTTTCTTCATGAAAATAGAGACGCAAATAGACGACTTGCAAAAACTGACCGAAATCGGACATGCCGTCTGCGACTACCTGAACAATTTGCCGACATTGCAGGAACAGTTGCAGTTACAACGGTTAGCCTGGGAGAACGACATCATAGAAATCGACCGTCAAAAGACTTTGCTCGACAGNATGTTGCGTATCGAATATTTCATAAATTCGCGTTTGAAGGCGGCCTCTTACGGCCAAGGTGCGGAGCGTCTCGTATTGGCCGACCAGAAACAAGTCGGTATTCCGTTNGACTACAAGGATATCATTGCGTTGACATCCCAAAAGAACACCTTACAGACCTTGCTGGCTACCAACAAACAAAGCATCAACATCGTTTCGGATTTTCAGCCGGTACCNACCTCCCAGCANTCCAAAAAGATTTGGTTGGGCATAATTTGGCTCGGCCTGTTTATTGTCTCGGCCTTGGTTTATGAATACCGTAAGCCGATTGGCCAATACATCAAGGCGCAACGCCAACGGTAAGTNACGTCTGACCCTACGAAAAAACCGCGACGGCCAAAGCCATCGCGGTTTTTTTATACGCNGAACGCAAGCTCCGCCTAGAGTTCCAAATCGATATCGAACAACTCTTCCCAAGGCAAGCCGTCCTTGTTGAGCTCGGCCATAAACGGGTCCGGATCGAACTGTTCCACATTGAACACGCCGGGTTGTTTCCACAGGCCCTTGCAAAACATCATNGCNCCGATGGTGGCCGGTACGCCCGTCGTNTAGCTGACGCCCTGCGTGCCCGTCTCCTTGTACGCCACCTCATGGCTGCAGTTGTTGAAGACATAATACGTACGTTCCTTGCCGTCCTTAANGCCGCGGATTCGGCAACCGATGGACGTAAAGCCCTTGTAGTTCTCGCCCAGGTCGCCGGGATTGGGCAATACGGCCTTGAGGAACTGTATCGGCACGATTTCCTTGCCCTCGTACACAATCGGTTCGATGGAGGCCATGCCTATATTTTGAATGACGCGCAGGTGGGTCAGGTATTCCTGGCCGAACGTCATCCAAAAACGCGCGCGTTTGATGGTGGGATAATGCTTGACGAGNGATTCGAGCTCTTCGTGATACATCANATACGATTCCCGTGCCCCCACGCGCGGGTAATTGAGGGCTTTGTGCACGCTCAAGGGNTCGGTCTCGTGCCAGGCACCGTTTTCCCAGTACTTGCCGCGCTGCGTAATCTCNCGGATGTTGATTTCCGGATTGAAGTTCGTGGCGAAAGCCTTGCCGTGGTCGCCGGCATTGCAATCGACGATGTCGAGATAGTGGATTTCGTCGAAATGGTGCTTGGCGGCATGGGCCGTATAAACGCTCGTTACCCCCGGGTCGAAACCGCAACCGAGAATGGCCGTAAGCCCAGCTTGCTTGAAGCGGTCGTGGTAGGCCCACTGCCAACTGTATTCGTATTTGGCTTCTTCCAACGGCTCNTAGTTGGCCGTGTCCATATAGTTGACGCCGGCCGCCAGACAGGCNTCCATAATGTGAAGGTCCTGATAGGGCAAGGCCACATTGATGACCAGTTCCGGCTTGTATTCGTTGAGCAATTGCGTAAGGGCCGGCACATTGTCGGCATCGATTTGGGCCGTTTTGAACCGTTGCCCCGTGCGTTTGAATACGTCCGCCGCAATCTTGTCGCATTTGGCCTGCGTGCGGGAGGCCATCATCACCTCGGTGAATACGTCCGGATGGGTGGCCACTTTGTGGGCGACCACGGTGGCGACCCCACCGGCACCGATAATCAGGATTNTGCTCATAGTTTCATCTGGTTTTTGGTGGATATTAAAAAAGCGAGAACGCCTGGTTCTCGCTTTCTCTTGTGGCTCGGGTTGGAATCGAACCAACGACACAAGGATTTTCAGTCCTTTGCTCTACCAACTGAGCTACCGCGCCATCTGCAAACAGGGTGCAAAGATAACACTTTTTTTTGAATTGGGCAAATCCCAAAAAATCTTCTTATCTTTGTATGGTTATGGCTTCTTCCAACTTTATAGACTACGTCAAGATTTTCTGCCGTTCGGGCAACGGCGGCGCGGGCTCTCGTCACTTTTTCCGCAGCCGCAGCAACCCCAAGGGNGGCCCCGACGGCGGCGACGGCGGCCGNGGCGGGCATATCATCCTCAAAGGCAACGCCCAGCTTTGGACCCTGTTGCACCTTAAATATACCAAGCACCTGTTTGCCGAAAACGGACAGAGCGGCGGCGAAAACCGCCGGTTCGGCGCCAACGGCAAGGACCTCTANGTGGAAGTGCCCATCGGCACCGTGGTCAAGGATGCGGAAACCGGCGAAACGGAAGCCGAAATAACCGAAGACGGCCAGGAGGTNATTTGGATGAAGGGCGGTCGCGGCGGGCTCGGCAACGACCACTTCAAGTCGGCCGTAAACCAGGCGCCCAAATACGCNCAACCCGGCGANAGCGGCATNGANGGNTGGAAGATATTGGAATTNAAAGTNTTNGCCGATGTCGGCCTCGTNGGCTTCCCCAATGCCGGCAAGTCGAGCCTNNTNGCGGCCGTNTCGGCGGCCAANCCCGAAATAGCCGACTACCCTTTCACGACGCTTACGCCCAACCTCGGCATCGTATCCTGCCGCGACCGCCACTCGTTCGTCATGGCCGACATTCCCGGCATTATCGAGGGCGCGAGCGAGGGCAANGGTTTGGGCAACCGGTTTCTGCGCCACATAGAGCGGAATGCCTTGTTGTTGTTTATGATCAGCGTGGAGCCGTTNGNGGAGGCNTTGGCGGGGGNCGCGCCGCTTCAAGAAGCCGTGCGGACGCTACGTGCCCCCTACGATATTTTGCTCAACGAATTGGAAAGCCATAATCCGGAACTGTTGCACAAGAAACAGGTGCTCTGCTTTACCAAATGCGACCTGTTGCCGAACGCGGCGCGCGAAGCGTTGACACCCGCCCTGCAGACCCTGTTCGGCACCTCACTGTGCCACGCCATCTCTTCGGTAACAGGATGGGGGCTCGACGGGCTCAAAGACTTGCTATGGCAGGCGTTACAGACGGATTAAACGAGTTTGGTCCGCCGCAGGCCAAGGTAAAACAACAGCCCGAGCAACGCGCCCCACAATCCGCCGCAGATAACATCGCCCACATAATGCGCCGCTAAATAGACGCGGCTATAGACAATCAGCACAGCCCATATATACAATCCGCCGTAACGGAAAAACGCCAAGCCGCCGTACATGGCCTTGCCAAGCGCAAACCGCCAGCGTTGCCTCGCGTTAAAATAAGCGTGTTTGCTTCCATACAAGCGGGAAAACCATGGCGTAAGAAAAACGGCCATGGCAAAATGATTGACGGCGTGCGAAGACACGAAGCCGAACCGCCCGCCGCAACCGGCCGGCAGATGCAACAACCCTTCCCACATCGGTTCGTGGCAGGGTCGCAACCGCTGTACGGTTAGTTTAAACCAATGCACGCTCGTCCAGTCGGCCACGGCAATGAGCGCGGCCACGCCCAACAGAATCCAAAGGGCTTTCTTTTTATATAATCCGAACAGCCAAACCACCATCAACACGTAGAAAGGTATCCAAGCATAGCGGTTGCTCAAAAACAGCATGAGCGCATCGGCCCAATCGCTGTGCCAACCGTTGATGGCGAGGCTGCTCCGCCAATCCCATTCAAGCAACTTTCCTAAAACGTTCATGTCTTACAACGCGTTATATCGGCAGATACACAATCTGCTTGGTTTCAAAAAAATCGTCCCCGAAATAGTCCGATATCGGCTGCACCTGCACGCGGCGGCCAAAGGGCGCAAGTTCTTCGGCCAAATCACCGCCTTTGAGGCATATCAAACCGTTGGGCAACGCGTGTTGCGAAACGGGCTTGATCTTGTTCCGTATCCAGCCGTGGAGTTCCGACAGCGGTGCCACGGCGCGGCTTACCACAAAGTCGAAGCGGCCGGGTACGTCCTCCGCCCGGATTTGTTCCGCCCGCACGTTAGATAGTTCCAACGCCCCGGCCACAGCCTGCACCACCTTTATTTTCTTGCCGATGGAATCGACGAGGTAAAACGAGGTTTCGGGAAACATAATCGCCAACGGAATACCGGGAAACCCGCCGCCCGTGCCCAAATCCATGATGGCCGCGCCGGGTTTGAACGCAATGAAGCGCGCGATGGAAAGGCTGTGCAACACGTGCCGCACGCTCCATTGCGCCGGGGTTTCCTTGCGCGAAAGCACGTTGATACGCGCATTCCATTCCCCGTAAAGCGGAAGCAAAGCCGCGAACCGGTCCTTTTGTTGGGCGGTCAGATGCGGGAAATTGCCCTCAAGCATATCAAGCAAGCCGTTCCGACTCATCAGAATTCCATATTTTGCGCGGCCGCCCTTTCGGAACGTATATACGCAATCTTGGATGGGTGTATCTCGTATTTGCCGATAACGAAATTGATACCGAACGTCACGGCCGCCGTCCGCATCTTGGCCACATTGAACGAGTTGATTCGGTCAACGCCCAAATGCAGTTGCAGCGGTCCGAGGTTGCCGGCAATCGCGAAACCGAGATTGAGCGGCCCGCTGCTGCCGAACGTATTGCTTACCGACACGGCGAAATTCTTACAGGGCGTATAGGTATAGGCAATGCCGACATCGGCCGAGAAATAGTTGTTGAGCAACCGTCCCTTGAACATGACGCCGAAGCGGTGCTGTTCCAGCAACGTGTAGTCGAAGCCCAACGTCAACGTGGTGGGCAGCATCGTTGCATAGCCGTGCTTATAATTGGTGTCGCATTCAAAATTCAGTGTATCGACGATACGGGTCACGGCTCGCGAAAGTAAGGAGTCGAAGCGGATATCCTCGCCTACCACATTGAGTTCGTCCAAGCCCTGGAACGGGAAATTGAGGCTGTCGTTGCGCGAACGATAAACGTGCGCGTTGCCGTCTTTCCAAAAAATTGCGCCAAGGTCAAGCACCGAGCCCGTAAACCGCCAGTTGGGCGCAAAATCGACCACCACACCCATATCGATGCCGAAACCCCAGTTCTTGCCCAAGCCATCGAAGCTCAAACCATTGAATTTAAAGTCATTCGACAGCATATTGGATCTAATCTGTCCATCAACCTTGAGTTCGTAAGTATAAGGCGAAAGCGTGGGGTCGGCCATATCATCGTTGAGGATATTCCACGTAATGCCGATATTTTTGGTGGAAAGGTTATACAAGCCGCTGATGAGTTTGGCGCGGGCGCCTACCGTTACCATATTGCTGATTTTCCGCGACCAACCGAAATAGAGGTAGGCGTAAGCCGTGGCATCGATAGCGTTGTGTTTAAAGTAGTTCTCGCCAAGAAACTGCCCCGGCCCCAACAACAGGAAACTCAAGAACGGCTTGGTCAGCACGACATCGGCATCCACTTTGGCCGATAGACCGAGATGGAAATAGTTTTCGCCATGCTTGAAACCGAAACGCAGAATTTCTTCCGTCATCTCCAAACCCTCTAAATTGCGGTTGTGCAAGCGCCCGGCCAATTTGCCGACATTGAAACGCAAACTGTCATCCACACCGCGTTCCACAAGGTTGTTCCAAGCAAACGCATCGTTGTTGAGTTGCGCGTGGATACCGGATAAACCCGGGAAACCGAAATAAAAATCGTAAGGCGCACTGAAAGCCGGATTGTTGGCATTCTGCTGCGGCACGAAATCCATATAATAGAGGTTGGTTCCCACCTGTGCCTGCAAACCGCCAACCGCGGCCAAGGCCAACAGGCAGGCTATAACTACCTTTCTCATAACGCGCCCTCCTCTCCGTTATCCGCACTACCGGAATCGCCCCCCAAGAGGTCGCCTATGATATTCCCTGCACGCAACATGGCCCGTGCGCCCAACTTGATGCGCATAAAGCCTTCCGTATCACTGTTGGCGTATATCTTTACTTCCCCCTTGTTATAGGTGCTGACATTGGCCCATACGCGGATGGTTTTCGTGTCTTTGAGCATCGCCACCTCGTCGGAGGTCAGCTCGGTATCCAACCGATAGATGGCCGGTTCCACAACGTGCAAATCCGCCACACGTCCCCCCGCGATTGTATCGCCGGCCACGGGCGAGAACAGCACGTTGCCCGAAGCGTCGAGAAAATCCAAGTGCATATACACCTCCAACGGAAATGCGTTGGTCACGATGCCCTTCAGGAAAAAACGCTTAATCAGATCGACTTGCTCGATACCCGAAAACGGCAGCGCTTCGTCCACGATAAATTGACTGACGGACATATGCATCGGAATATCGCACGCGATATCCATTTCCAGGCCGCTATTGCGTTCTATGACATTGTGTGATACATCATCGTTTTCGCCTCCGTTCAACGTGGCATCGATCAGATAGGAAAAATCTTTGGGCTTATGCGCCAAAAGTTCATGAATGTTAACCTGTTGCACGTTGGTTTGTTCCAAGATGGAGGCACCCGGCTCCGGATACGGTAACGTATAGTTTTCGGGATACAACGCCACCTCGGCTTCGGGATAATCGGAAGCGAAATGGCAAATCAAATCGGAGGCGTTGATGAAAATCGGCACGCTGCAACCGGTCAGTTTGCTCACGACATCTATCGTGCCTTCGTAAAACGACATATCCTCGACATTCAGATTCTGCAAAGGGGAAACATCCAAATCGCCCTTAAATGAGATGGGATACTTTCCGATATAACCTTCTATCCGGCCGTAAACCAATTGATTCAATAACGGCCGCATCTGCACGTGCCCCGTACGCACATCGGGATATTCGTTTTCAGCCGTATTCAAATCGGCACGGAATTTTACCTCGTAAATAATCTGAGGTTTTTCGCGGAGTTCGCCCTCAAACACGATTTCCACATTCTCATACAACTGGGCATAGGACAGCGAAGCACCTTTTTCCAAATTCAGATGCAGGGTCAACGGTTGACCGTTGTGACGGATATTGACAAACGCGACATCCATCGTGGACGCCATGCCGAGACCGTAAGCCCCCGACAAGGCGATGTTGACGGAATCCAACACCAGGCGGTCGATGGCCGCCCCCGTTTGCAAGCCACGGATGTCAAAGCCTATCGTATCGCGTTGCGTAACCGAAAGAACCGTATCATGCTTCCAATAAGGCACACCGGAAACATCAAAACTCCCAAGCGTAATGTTAGGTATGGTTATGCGATTGCCGATGTCAAAACGCAAAGGTTTATCGAGCGCATAAACCAAATGGACCAGTCCATCCGAAGCGGTGGGAAAATTCTCGTCCCGGCCGAAAATACGCAACAGATTGGCAATCGTAAGCCGGGTTTCGAATAGCGGCACAGCCAAATCGTAATTGACGTCCTGGTCATTGGCTATCATGTCCAAATCGAAATCCTCCTCCCTGAAACAGGAGACCGAAATCATGGATACAACGACCATCAACCCCAAATAGGCGGCGATTTTTTTCACTTTCTCAAATTTTATCCGACGGCCCGGGTTGGCAACCTACCGACGGCAATAGTCTAATCTGCAAAAATAAACATTTAATTTATTCTAAACAAATTAGAAAGCGTGAGTAAAAAAGAAAGGGGCATCCGCAAAACGGACACCCCTTTCGAGAAGAATCAGACGGTTTGCGGTTAGCAAACGCCCAATTCTATCATGGAGTCAGCTACTTTGATGAAGCCGGCAATGTTGGCACCCTTTACATAGTTGATGTACTTGCCTTCTTTACCATACTTCACGCAGTTTTCGTGGATGCTGGCCATAATCTGATGCAGTTTGGCATCTACTTCGGCAGCCGTCCAGGAAAGTTTTTCGGCGTTCTGGCTCATTTCCAAACCGGAAACCGAAACACCACCGGCATTTACGGCCTTACCGGGCGCAAACATAATCTTGGCTTTCTGGAAAGCGTGGATAGCGCCGGGCTGGCAACCCATGTTGGAAACTTCGGCAACCAGTTTAACACCGTTCTTGATCAGTTTTTCGGCGTCTTCCTTGGCCAATTCGTTCTGCGTGGCACACGGCAGAGCGATGTCAACCTTAACTTCCCAAGGCTTCTTGCCGGCTACGAATTTGGAGCCTTTGAACTTCTTGGCGTACGGGGCTACAACGTCGTTATTGGAGCTACGCAGTTCGAGCATATAGGCGATCTTTTCTTCGTCCATACCGGCCGGGTCGTAGATGTAACCGTCGGGACCGGAGATGCAGACTACCTTGGCGCCCAATTCGGTCGCTTTCGTAGCGGCACCCCAAGCTACATTACCGAAACCGGAAACGGCAACGGTCATGCCCTTGATGTCTTTCTTCTGCGTCTTCAACATGCTCTGTACGAAGTAAACGGCACCGAAACCGGTCGCTTCCGGACGCAGGATGGAGCCACCCCAGCCGGAGCCCTTGCCGGTCAATACACCGGTGTTTTCGTTACGCAGTTTTTTGTAGATACCGTACATGTAACCGATTTCACGGCCACCAACACCTATATCGCCGGCGGGAACGTCGGTTTCAGGTCCGATGTATTTCTGCAGTTCCATCATGAAGGCCTGGCAGAAACGCATGATTTCGTTTTCGGAACGGCCCTTGGCGTTGAAGTCGGAACCGCCCTTGCCACCGCCCATCGGCAACGTGGTCAAGCTGTTTTTGAACGTCTGTTCGAAGCCCAGGAATTTGAGCGTATCGAGTTTTACAGACGGGTGGAAACGCAAACCGCCCTTGTACGGTCCAATCGCGTTGTTGAACTGAACACGGTAGCCGGTGTTAACCTGGATCTGACCTTTGTCGTCAACCCATTCAACCTTGAACGTGAAGATACGGTCCGGTTCAACCATACGTTCGATAATCTTGTATTGGTCATATTTAGGATTCGCCTTCACGTAATCCTTAATGGAGTCCAATACTTCTTCTACCGCTTGCAAGAACAAGGGCTCATCGGGATGCTTCGTTTTGAGATCCGCGAGAATTTTTTTTACGTCCATAACAAAAAGTTTTTATTTGTTTTTCTATTCGCTTGGTCGTAAGAGACATCCGCTTTCTTCAACAAAACACTGACCTTCAACAAAATAAAGGCCATATTTCTACTTTCCCCGCCGTTAAACGTCTCTTTTCATGAAACAAAACTACACGATATTTTTCATTAAAAAAAATTTTATCGCCCTAATTTTAACTTTTCATTCGATTTTCGTTCCGGACTGATGCCGGAGACAGGCATAGACCAAGATTGCGACGCTGCGCATCGCCTCGCTTTTAAAACCTTTTCTTTTGTCGAAAAGAAAAGGTTTTGCCAAAAGAAACGACCGCTCCGCGCGGGCTCTAAGCGGCCCCGCGGCGCTAAGTCCTCCTCCGCGCACCTTGCGGCGCGCACGTCGGGCGCCACCCCACGAGTCCCGCCAACGCGAATACAGTCATTGCAGAGGGCGCTATGTCAGTAAGCGTAACTCGAAAAAAGCGGGCTAGTGCTATACGCGTGCAGCCCGACCAAAACGCACTTGTTTGAGCGACGCTCTGCGGCGCGAGTTTGGGCGTTTTAGGGCAAACGCGGTATAAGCACTACGCTTTTTTTGTGGAGCGAACGACATAGCGTCCAAAGCCGAAACGGGCGCTGGGCGTGCGATGGGGTGTGGCTAAGCAGGGGTATCTGTAGAGAGGCGCTTACGGATGCTGTGCGGCACCGGCAAATCGGACTTCACGGGGCGGCCGGCCAACTCCCGCAGCACGACCGAAGCGCAGAAACAGCCCGCCACGGCCGGCATATACGACACCGTGCCGACAGCCGATTTCTTGTTGACACCCTCTTCCTCGCGCACGGCATCCGCCGCCACGACCTCCGGCGAAAACACAGCCTGTATGCCCGCATACACGCCCAACTTGTGCAGCCGTTTGCGCAATACGTCGGCCAAACGGCACTGATAAGTCTGCGAGATATCGCAGACCGTCAAGACTTCGGGCATCCATTTGCCGCCCGTACCCATGGCGCTGACCACACGCAGTTTAAGACGTACGCAATGGTAGAGCAGATAGATTTTGGGAGAAAGCGTGTCGATTGCGTCCACGACATAATCGTAGGCGTGCGCCTGCAACACCTCCACCATGCGTTCGTCGCGGAGGTATTCGGAGATGATTTCGCAGTCCAAATCGGGATTGATGTCGAGGAAGCGTTGCCGCAACGTTTCGGTCTTGTACGCCCCCAAGGTGGATCGCAGGGCCGGCAGTTGCCGGTTCAGGTTCGTTTCGTGCAGACGGTCGCCGTCAACGAGCGTCAGGCGGCCGATGCCCGCCCGCACCAGTTGTTCGGCCGCATACGCGCCCACGCCGCCCAAGCCCACGACAAGCACGTGCGCCCGCGCCCAGACCTGCACGACCTCATCGCCTGCCAACAGCCGTGTCCGTTCCTGCCAATCCATCTTCGCCTAACGCTTTTTAGCGGGTTTAGCGGGTTTAGCGGGCTTTGCGGGCGCGGCGGCTTCCTGCAACGCCTTGAACAACGCCTTGTCGTTCAAGGCTTCGATGGCGCGTTCAAAGCCGTCGTCCACGGAACGGATAATGCGGTAATAGGCCGGCATCCCGTAGAGGTTGCGCGCCAAAAGCGCCTTGACCTGCGCCCGCAGGAAGCGGTCGGAAACGATGGCCGACGCGGCCTGCCGCGCGTCTTCGGCGGCGGCCTGTTCCATCAGGTAGGCCTGCATCGCCTCGGACGGCCACAACGCCTGCCGCATATAGTCGGCATAGGTCCGCACCGTGTCGCCGAGCCGGACGTGCGCGCTGTCGGCGCTCATCGAATCCAACAGGGCTTTCATAAAGGCCGCCGCCTTTTCGGGCTTGAAGTTGCGCCGGGTCACGCCTTCGCTTTCGGCATAGGCGTAAAAGCGCGGCATCACCGAATCCATGTTGAACGCGAGGTCGAACGTCCGGACGTCCGGATAGCGCGACAGCCAGTCCGCCTTATGCGCCTGCGCCTCGGTCAGACAGAAATTGTTGAGGATGTTGTTTCGCCGCAGATCGACGTAGTAATCGGACAGCCGCACCGTGTCGAGCGGCACGAATACATCGGGCATGATACCGCCCCCGCCATAGACGGTGCGCCCGCCGGCCGAACGGTATTTGAGCGAATCGGGGAATTGGACGGAGTCGGCATGCCACATCTCGCCATGGCTGTAACGCTTCGAGATGTCGGTGTTGTAATCGTCCGCCCCGTCTTCGTAAGGTTTCTGGATGCAACGTCCGCTGGGCGTATAGTAACGGGAGGTCGTAAGCCGTACCTGCGCCTGGTCGGGCAGGTCGAACGGCCTTTGTACCAATCCCTTGCCGAAAGAGCGGCGGCCGACGAGCAACGCGCGGTCCCAGTCCTGCAACGCCCCGCTGACAATCTCGCTGGCCGAGGCCGACCCTTCGTCGATAAGCACCACCATGTCGCCGTTCTCGAACAGCCCGCGGTCGGTAGTCTTGAATTCGTAACGCGGCTGCGCCTTGCCCTCTATGTAGGTGACGATGCGGCCGCCGGGCAAGAATTCGTCCGAGAGCGCCACGGCCACATCGAGGTAGCCGCCGGTGTTGCCGCGCAGGTCTAAAATCAGCTGCGTCATACCCTCCGACTGCAACGCGCTCAGGGCCGAATGGATTTCGTCGGGTGTGGAGCGGGCAAAACGGCTCAACAGGATATAGCCCGTCTTGTCGTCCACCATAAAGGCGGCGTCCACGCTGTGGAGCGGGATTTTATCCCGCACGATTTTGTATTCCAGCTCGCGGTCGATGCCCCGGCGGCGGATGCCGACCGAAACCGTCGTGCCCTTGGGGCCGCGCAGGCGGCGGAATACAAAATCGTTCGTGGCGCTGTCGCCCACGGCGGCCAACGTGTCGATGCGCACGATGCGGTCGCCCGACTGTATGCCCAGCTTTTCGGCGGGGCCGCCAGCGATAACATCCACGATAACGATGGTGTCTTTAAGGATTTGGAACGAAACGCCGATGCCGTCGAAATTGCCCACCAAAGGCTCGTTGGCCTTGGCCACATCCTTGGGCGAAATATAGGCCGAATGCGGGTCCAGTTCCTTCAACATCTCTTCGATACCCTTCTCGACGATGGGTTGCATATCGATGTCATCGACGTAGGCGAAGCGTATCATCTGCAAGAGTTGGTGCATTTTCTGCTCCACCTGCTGCGGCGTGTTGCGTTCGCCGCCCGCCACGGCGGGCAGCTGCGGCGCAGGGAATTGTGCCGCGAGCGGTGCGGTGGCGAACAGGACGGCCAGCATCGCGGCGCGACCGAACGCGCGGACGGCCTTGGCCATAATTGCGTTGTATGTCATATCGTTTTTAGTTTTCAAAGGGTTCGGGCGGCCCACGCCATGAACGCGGTGGGTAGGGCCGCCACTATGTCTCCGGCCACCAAAGCGGCCTCGCCGACCCGGACGGCCGCCTTATCGCCGGCCCATCCGTGCAGGTAAACGCCCGCCACGGCCGCTTCCGCCGGTCCGTAGCCCTGCGTCAGCAAACCCAGGATGATGCCGGTCAGCACATCGCCGCTCCCGGCCGTGGCCATACCCGCGTTGCCGGTGGAGTTCAGCAAGGCCGGCCGTTGCGGGAAGGTAATGAACGTGTAGGCACCCTTCCCTACAACCACCGTGCCATAACGGTTGGAAAACGCCTGCTGCTTTTGCATACGGTCGGCGGCAGATTGCCACGGCCCCACTAAACGGCGCAATTCGCCGTAATGCGGGGTGCAGACGCTACCCGCCAAGGCCGACAGCCGTTCCGCCAGGCCGGGGTTTTGCGCCAAGAGGGTCAAGGCGTCGGCATCCAACACCACGGGCAGGGCTGCGGTGCCGGCCCTTTGCAGCAGGGTGTCCAACCGGAGCGCAGCGGCTTGATCCAAGCCGAAGCCCGGCCCCACGCCTACGGCGGCATAATCCGCAAAGGGCCGTTGCGGCAGCGGCCCGTCCGCCACCATGGCCTCGGGTACGGCCGTCTGCAAGATAACCCGGTTGTCGGGCGCCGTCGCCACCGTCAGCAGGCCCAGGCCGCTGCGCAGGGCGGCGCGCGCCGCCAGCACCGCCGCCCCCGCCTTGCCCGGCGATCCCGCCGCCAACAGTCCGTGGCCGAAATCACCCTTGTAGGCGAAGCGGTCGCGCGGCCGATACAGCGCGGCCACGTCCACGGCCTCCGTCATGGCCACGTTCAACGGCATAGAGACGGAAGACTGCGCGGGCATCCGTTCGGCCGGCGGCAGATAGGGGTTCAAGTCGCCCCATGAATGCAATATCCGCATTACTATTTGGTTTTGCGCGTTTTTTTATGTATATTTGCGCCTTTTAGGCACGCACGTAATGTATAACGCCCACGCGGGCACGCCCGTGCGAAAGCGAAAGGACCTCCTTACGGCGTGTGCAAAATTAGACTTTTTATATGAACTTACAAGTGATAGGAAAACGCACCTTGACAAGCCTCCTCGGTCTGCTGTCCGCGGTACTTTCCTCCCATTTCGCGTTCGCTTCGACCGCCCCCGGCCAAATTCGGGAAGCGGCGTTCAACATCCGCTCGAAAACCGATAAAAACAAACCCGTGTTCTCGGACTTTACGGTGGCGCATGTCGATTTCGCCGATATGGCCGCCACGCTGACGCCGCAGGAAAAGAAACAAATCCGGGACAGCATCGAACGCCGGTTGTTGGACGAAATCTATATTTCCCGTTACCTGCGTTTTTTTGACGGCAACGCCCGCAACGTGGACGCTTTGATTTTCTACAACGAGGACGAACTGCCGCCCGCGGAGGAATATACGAACCCCGACTCCGTTTACCGCGAACGCATCGCGGCGCTGAATGCTAAACAGACGATACAGATGGCCTACAACGACCGCGTGAAGGTTTACATCGAAGTATACACCATCAAGAAACGCAAGCAGTTGCACGTCATGCTCGCGCTGTCGCAATACTACTTCCCCATCTTTGAGGAAGCCTTGCGCCGGGAGGGTTTACCCGAAGAGTTGAAATACATGGCCGTCATCGAATCCGCGCTCAACCCGCGTGCGGTGTCGCCGGCGGGCGCGGCGGGCATCTGGCAGTTCATGTATCAGACCGGCCGCATGTGCCATCTAAAAATCAACACGAAGGTGGACGAACGGCTTGACCCCATCAAGGCGAGCATGGCCGCCGCCCTCTATCTCAAAGAACTCTACAACTGCTTTAACGACTGGACGTTGGCCATCGCGGCCTACAATTGCGGCCCCGGCAACGTGAACAAGGCCATCCGCCGCGCCAAGGGACGGACCGACTTTTGGACCATCTTTCCCTATCTGCCGCGCGAGACCCGCGGCTATGTGCCGGCCTTTATCGCGGCCGCCTACGCCATCAACTACCACGAGGAACACGGCCAATGCCCGCCGCGCCACTACACGCCCATCCTGACCGACACGCTGTTTTTCGCCCACGACCTGGATTTGCGGCAGGTAGCGGACGGCCTGCATATGCCGCTTCAAATTCTCAAAGACCTCAACCCGCAATACAAAATCAACGTCATACCGCATGAGGGCGGCGCGTTCAGCCTGCGGTTGCCGGCCTCTATGATAGGCGACTTTATCGAGAACAAGGAAGCCATCCTGTCGGATACGACCTGGAAAGACTACTACCCGATTTGGGAGGAGGTCATTATCTCGCACCGCGTGCGCCGCGGCGAAACGCTATCCTCCATTGCCAAACACTATGGCGTCAAGGTCGATGACCTTATGAGCTGGAACAAGCTCCGCAGCACGGTTATTTACGCCAACCAATTGCTCCATATCCACTCCATGCGCGAGAAGGCGCCGCGTCTGAGCTATACGGCCGCCACGCTGCCGCCTCCCATCGACACGGTTTTGGACAGCGCAATCCAGACGATGCTCCTGCCGGCCGACCTGCATACGACCACCGTGACGCGCCGGCCGCAAGTCTATGATACCGCGGTAACGGTGGCAACAACGGCAAACCCGGCCGCCCCGGCGGCGGCCAACCAACCGGCGGGTGCAACCGCCACGTCCAAGCCGCAAGCACAGACCGTCCCCCAACCCAAGCCGCAACCGACACCCCAAACGGCGTCTGCCTCCGCAAGCCAGGCGCAACAAGCGGCCGAACAGGCCTCGGCCAAGGGACGAGAGGTGGAATACAAGGTGCGCAAAGGCGATACGCTGTACGATATATGGCGCAAGCACCCCGGCTCGACCATCAAGGAAATCATCAGCCGGAACAACCTTTCGCGCAACGGTAACCTGATTTATCCGAACCAAATCCTGATTATTCCGGTCCATTAGGCATGAAACCTTACAAAAGTTTTCTGTTCCTGCTGGTTCTGTTGCTGATTTGTTCGGCACTCGCCTATAACTTCCGCCAACGGGAAATGGCCATCGCGGAGGCACAACGCATTGCGCGGGAACGGGCCGAACGGGAACAATTCGTTTTAGATTCGCTCGATGCCGTGGAACGCCGTTTCTTCCTGTTCGACACGGCCCTGTTCTTCCGCAGCGAACTCTCGACCGTACCGTTCCGGCCATTTGAATACGACACCGCGCTGAGCGAACATCCACTCGCGCCGCTCTACACGCTGTTGCGTTACCGCGAGGATCCGGACCGATTCGCGGCCGCGCTCATGGACTTTACGAACGAATGGGATGACGAACCCGAACCGCTTATCCGCATTCTCCACTATGGCGATTCCCAAATTGAAAACGACCGCATCAGCGGCAGTTTCCGCAATTACATGCAACGGGCGTTCGGCGGCGCGGGCCGCGGCCTGGTGTCGCTGACCCAAAACGTGCAGGCGCACGGGCTCAAAATGCAAAAGAGCAAGGAATGGGCGGAAGTGAACATGATGCAGGAGAAGCGGCGCGGCAACTACGGCCTGAGCGGCGGCTACCTTATGCCGCCCGCCATTTGGTTTATCCAACCGCTGTTGCGCACGGCCGACTACGGGCATTTCCGTTTGGACTGGAACAAACCGGAAGGCGGCGCGTTCGTGGACGTGTTCGTGCACGAGGACGTGCCGGCCAAGAACCTGAGCTGGACCGTGGACACCCGCACCGAAGACGGCGCGGCGGCGCAGGCGGTATCCGCCGACAGAACGCCTTCCGAAAAGACGGGGTTCGGTATCAAGCGTTTCCGCTTTAAGCGCGAGGACATCGAAAAGAGCCGCGACCTGAAGATGCGCCTGAGCCGCAACCACAACCTCTACGCCGTCAGCCTTAACGACAGCACGGGCATCTGTGTCGATAACCTGCCCTACCGCGGCAATTCGGGCTATATCTTCAGCCCGCAACAACGCGCGTTCCTAAGTGAAAATTACCGCTTGGCCGACGTCAAGTTCATTATCTATCAATTCGGTGCCAACCTCATCCCCTACAATGCCGTCCCCGCCAAGACCGACAGCCTCCGCCAGGCCGAACTGGCCTACTACCGGCGGGCGTTGTTGCAGGAAATCACCTATCTGCACGCCGTTGCGCCCACGATGCCGATTTGCATCGTCAGCATCCCGCCCCGCCCCGTCGATGCGCGTCGCGACATGGAGGAAGAATACGACCGCCGCGCCGCCCTGCGCGTGGTGTACGACATACAGCGCGAAGTGGCCTTGGGCACGGGTTGCGTCTTTTGGGACCTGTGGGCGTTGACGAAAGACCATCCGGAATGGATTTCGTCCGACCACATCCATTTTTCGGACGCCGGCGCCGATATGGTGGGCAAGATGTTATACAAATCGTTTATCTCCGATTACTATCGGTTCGTAAAAGCACAGGAGAAAGCCTATGATAGCCGGAAACCCTGATTTCTTATTCACGAGCCTGTCGTTTTGGTGGTTCATGGCCGTGGTATTGGCCGGTTTCAGCCTGCTGTACCGCTACCGCACGGCGCGCAACCGCTTCCTGCTGCTTTGCAGCCTGTTTTTCTATTTCGAAACGGCGGGCGCGGCCGTGTTCATGCTGCTCGCATCCATCTTCCTGAATTACGGTTGCGGCTGGCTCATCGACAAAAGCCGCCGGGAGCGGGAACCCGCCATCGCCAAGTTCTTTCTCATTATCGGCATCATCCTCAACCTGTCGTTGCTCTCCTATTTCAAATATGCCGATTTCCTGAACCGGCTCGTCTATGAATGGATTCCGGCCTGGCCGGGCACGGATGAAGGCCTGTTCGGCGATTTACCGTTTCTGAATACGATTGTGTTGCCCGTCGGCATCTCGTTCTTTACGTTCCAGGCATTGAGTTACCTCGTGGACCTGTACCGCCGTCAGGTTCCCTATTGCCGCAACCTGTTCGACTTTGCGCTTTATTTGAGTTTCTTCCCGCAACTGGTGGCGGGGCCCATCGTACGCGCCCGCGACTTTTTGCCGCAGCTGCAGCGGCATTATCAACTCTCGACCAAAGAATTTTCGTTTGCACTGTTTATGGTGCTCTGCGGCTTGGTCAAGAAAATCGCCATCGCCGACTGGATTGCCCAATGGGTAAACCCGGTGTTCGAGAACACGACGCTCTATACGGGCTTTGAACACTGGATGGCGACCTATGGATACGCCTTACAGATTTACTGTGACTTTTCCGGCTATACCGACATTGCGATAGGTTTGGCCGCCTGCCTCGGCTTTACGTTGCCGGTCAACTTCCGTTCGCCCTACAAGGCCGACTCGTTTACCGACTTTTGGCACCGCTGGCACATTACGCTCTCCACATGGTTCCGCGACTATGTATATATTCCGTTAGGCGGCAACCGGCATGGCGTTTGGTGTATGATGGTGGCGTTGCTCGTAAGCATGACGCTCTGCGGCATTTGGCACGGCGCGGCGGTCAACTTCCTGTTTTGGGGACTCCTCCACGGCCTGTTCCTATGCTTCGAGAAACTCACGGGCTTGGACGGTCACCCGCAGAAACGCTGGACACGCGTGCTGAAAACCCTGGTCTATTTCCACCTCATCTGTCTGAGTTGGGTAATTTTCCGCACCGAATCGCTCGAAGCGGCGGCCGACTGGTATCTTGGCCTGTGCCAGACCACACCGGTTGAAACCATCGGCGCTGTCATCGGCCATTACAAGACCGTATTCGCCATCATGGCGGTCGGTTTCGCATTGCATTTCCTGCCGGCTGCGGCTCAAGAGGCCGTAAAGACGACGTTTGCACGCGCGCCTTGGTTCATCAAAGGGTTGGTATGCCTGCTTATAGGGGTATTGCTCATTGTAAGCCACAGCACGGTGCCCCAACCTTTCATTTATTTCAGCTTCTAACGCCCTCTGCCATGAAAGTATCCGGATTCACATTCATTCGCAACGCGGTTCTGTATGGATATCCCATCTCGGAAGCCATCCGCTCCATTTTGCCTTTGGTGGATGAAATGGTGGTGGCCGTTGGGAAAAGCGATGACACGACGGAAGACCTCATCCAAAGCATTGGCTCGGACAAAATCCGCATCATCCATACGGTTTGGGACGATAGCCTGCGTGAAGGCGGCCGCGTGCTGGCCGACGAGACCAACAAAGCCTTGGATGCAATTGCACCGGATGCGGACTGGGCGTTCTACCTGCAGGGGGATGAAGCCGTCCATGAGGAAGATTACGGAACGATCCGGCAGGCCATGCAACAATATGCGGATTGTCCTGACGTGGAAGGCCTGTTGTTCCGTTACCGCCATTTTTATGGTTCCTACGATTATATCGGCACCGCCCGCCAATGGTACCGCCACGAAATCCGCATCATCCGACCGCGTATCGGCGTGCGTTCTTACAAAGACGCCCAAGGCTTCCGAATCGGCGACCGCAAGCTGAACGTCGTGCCTATCGACGCCTATATATATCACTACGGTTGGGTCAGACCGCCGCGTGTACAGCAACGCAAGCTATCGACGTTCCATCGGCTTTACCACTCCGATGAATGGGTCAAGACGCATACCCCGCAGAACGAAGCCTACGACTACAGCAACATCGATATGCTCCAACCGTTCGCCGGCACGCATCCGGCCGTCATGGCCGAACATATCGCCCGTAAAGACTGGGAATTCGTATTCGATTTGGCGACGTCCAAGCCCCGCGGCCTTAAAAACAAAGTGCTGTTTTTCATTGAACGTCTGACCGGAAAACGCCTGTTCGAATACCGGAACTACCATATCGTCAAACGGTAGGCCACCGTTACCGCAGAATCGTGACGGAACCGCTCTGGTAAATCGTATCGTTCAGCCCTTCGGATTCCACCGTAAACGCGACGACATAGAAATAGACGCCGTCCGGACAGGCCTTGCCGTCGCCACCCATACGCCCGTTCCATTCAAACCTTGGGTCGGTGGACGAATAGACCGGATTGCCCCAGCGGTTGTAGATATCGATACGGAAGCCCTCCACATACTGGTTTGGTAAGGCGCGGAACGTGTCGTTGTAGCCGTCGCCGTTGGGCGTAAAGACATTGGGCAGACGATAGGTAAAACAGGAGCGGTTGTCGGCATAGACGGTATTGCTCGCCTCTCCCTCCATACCGGATTCGTTGACAGCCGTGACATAATAGCAGGCCCAATAGCCCTCCGGCTCGTGTTCGTATAGGGTTTCTTCCGTAACGGCCACTTCCTCGTAAACCGGCTCGCTATACCGCTTGTAGTAGAGTTTATAATAGGCCGCGTCGGTGTAGCAGTCGGCCCGGACGGCGGAATCGGCCGCCCCGCCCGTTTCCCCTACCTCGAAATACCAGGCGAGCGTATTTTGGAGCGGGTCACAACTGCTGTCGCGCAAATACAACGTGGGCCGGCAGGGCGTACCCAATTTAGGCACCGCCGACACAACGTTGGAACTGTCGATCAAGGGGGACGGCAGGCTGTCGTTATAATAGGAGCCGAGGCTCTCCACGTAGTAGCGGTAAGTAAGGTCATTCTCCAGACCGACATCCACATAGTGGCGGGCGGCCACGCGCGCCACCGGCGCGAAAGCCGCCGAATCGGGATGCCGGCGATAGACCGTAAAGTATTCGTTGTGCCACGGATGCAGGAAATCCCAGTTGAGTTCAACCCGGCGGCTGTGCGGCACGGCCATGAGGTAGGTGGAGGCATAGACCGGCGTGGCGTATTTAAGGGTGTCGCCCGCCCCTTCGGGCAACAAGCCCAAACGGTAGTAATAAGGATGCCCCTCCGTATTGAGGCCGGTATCGGTCCACGTCACGACGCTGTCCAACGGGAAATACCCCAAAAGCCGCATGTTGTCGGGTGTGTAGCCGCCCAAAAGCCCATAGCCGTAGCCGTTCAGTACGCTGTCACCCGCATGCAGGTGCCGCCATTCGAGCGTTATGCGGCCATTTTGTGCATCGGTTTCGGCCACGCTGAGGTGCGTGAAGACGGGCGTATAGGATGCGATTTCAACACAGGCGGGCGCGGAGGCGTAACTCTCGTCGCCGTCGGCAAAATAGGCGCAGACGCGGTAACAATAGTGCATGCCCGAAGCCAAATCCGCCTCATCCACAAAGGCCGTGTCGGAGGGCGCATCGCACGTGCCGACCAGCGTGTAGTCCGCGCCCACCCCGCCGCGGCATGCATCGGCCGCCTCGCCGTCGGTAGGCCCAACCCGGCGGTAGATGCGGTAACCCTTGGCATGGGGGCTGACGGACGGCTGCCAGCAGAGCCGCACCTGCGCCTGCCGCAGGTCGTAATCGGCCCGTAGGCCGCGCACGGCCGGCGCCAGCACCTGTACCGAAACCGTCTTGAGGTCGGAAAGCGGCGGGGTGCCGCCATCGGTAGCCTTGAGATAGATGCCGTAGGGTTGCGCGCGCGAATCACTCAGCCCGGTCTGCCAGACGAATTGGTAACGCGCGCTATCGGGCGTGGCCCCCAACAGCCGCAAGTCGGCCGCACGCCGCGTGGCGATGATTTCGCCCGTGGCCTGCATCGTGATGCCGTCGCCGTCAAAATCGAGCGCATAAGGTTCGAACGCCAGACGCTGCCCCGCCTCCACGCAATAGGCATCGTCGCAAATGAGGTCGGGCGGATAGTTGTCGCACATCTGCACGACAATCTGCATATCGCGCGTAATCTCGCCTATGAGGCGGCCATTGCGCCATTCCCGTATCAAGAGCGCCACATTGTATTCGCCCTGCGTCACCGGGTTTTCCCAAACCAGGTCGCCCGTGCGCTCGTTAACGTAAATCGTGTCGGAGGCGGAGGGAAACGAATAGCCCGCGATGTCTTCCCCGCCCGAAGTGCGGCAACGTACCAAACGGTAGGAAAGGCTGTCGCCGTCGGGGTCGTAGGCACCGGGATTGTGGATGAACCGCCGGCCGACGCAACCGCGGTCATCGACGGGCCGCGCCGTCAATACGGGGCTGTTGTTGCCGGAAGCCATATATGGACTGATGACCAACAGCGTTTCGACATACATCGGCGTATTGATGCTGTTGGGCATATTGACGACGCCTCCGTTGCGGTTGGCGTCTTCCATACTGACATAATAGGAACCCGGCCCCGCATAGGTATGCGTTCCCGTATATACATTGATTTTAGTCTGTTGACCGGCAACGACAGTCTCGCTCTCACGGCTGAGGACGGCGCTACTGCCGTCGCCCCAATTGAGTTCCAATTCGGGCCGGTCGGCCTCCGATTCGGTAAACGTATAGGTAACCAGACGGAACCGGTACGTATAGCCGGAAACATGGGTAAACGTGATTTCGGCCGCCTTTTGGTGGGTGGCCCGCAGGGGCGCGCCCCAACCGACGACCGTAAGCCACAGACAGGCCACGAGCCACGGCCTGAACCGCCGGTTCGCACGCTTATCCGATGCCGTATCCGCCCCCATCGCGCCGCCTTAATCCAAAAGTCCGCGGTTGCGCAACAACGGCTTGACGTCGGCTTCCCGACCGCGGAAATTCTTATACATCCGCAGGGCATCGTACATGCCGCCGTTCTCCAAAATCGACTTGCGGAAGGCCGTGGCCACGGCCGGATTGAAGATGTCGCCCGTTTCAAAGAAAGCGTCGAAGGCATCGGCATCCAGCACTTCCGCCCACAGGTAGCCGTAATAACCCACGGCATACATCCCCGTCATGATATGGCTGAAATACGTGGAGCGGTAACGGGGCGGAATCTGGTCTATCAGCCCGCGCTTCTTGGTCAGGTATTGCTGTTCGAACTTTTCGACCTGAATCGGTTTCTTGCCGTATTTGGTCTGCGTATGATAGTCCATGTCCAACAGGGCGGCCGCGACGAACTCGGTCGTGGCGAAACCCTGCCCGTATTTGGCGGCCGCGTCTATCTTTTTAATCAGGCTGTCGGGCATCGGTTCGCCCGTTTCGTAATGCTTGGCATAAAGTTGCAGCATTTCGGGCGCCACGGCCCAATGTTCCATGATTTGCGACGGCAATTCGACAAAATCCAGAGGCACTTCGGCCAAACCGCGATAGGGCACGTTGGCCAGCAACGCGTGCAACGCATGCCCGAACTCGTGGAAGAACGTCTCGGTTTCGTCGAGCGTCAACAGCGAGGGTTTGTCGCCGACCGGCGCGGCGTAGTTGGTGACGATGGACGTGACGGGCGTAAAGCGCCGACCGTTTTCCATACGTTGGTTCACGTAGTTGGTGTTCCAGGCACCGCTGCCCTTGTAACCCGGACGCGCCACCATATCGAGGTAAATCAGGCCGAGCAACGTGCTGTCGGCATCGTAGCAGGCATAGGCCGTCGTATTGGGCGTCGGCATGGCCACCTGCGACGAGACGTCTTCAAAACGCAGGCCGTAGAGCCGGCGGCTGAGTTCGAAAATCCCCTCGCGTACGGCATCCACCGAAAAATAGGGGCGCAACTCGTTTTCATCCAAATCGTAGCGTTCGCGGCGGATGCGGTCGGCGTAAAAACGCCAGTCGGCGGCGGTAAAGGCCGTTTTGTCGGCCTCATCGGCCGCCAAGAGCGGTTCCATCATCGCCAGTTCCGCCTTGGCCTTGGCCAAGCCCGGCTCATAGACGCGCGTAAGCAGGTCGTACACTTTGGCGGGCGTGCCGGCCATACGGTCGGCCAACACGTAGTCGGCATAGGTAGCATAGCCCATAAGGTTGGCCTTCTCCAAACGGAGCCGCAACAGTTCGTCTATGACCTTTTCGTTGTCGTTGGCCTCGTCGGAGGCCTGGCAGCGTTGCAGATAGGCCTGCAACAGCATCTCGCGCAACGGCCGGTTGGCCACATATTGCAAAGCCGGCATCACGCTGGCATTATCCAAACCGAACTGCCAGCCCTTGTTGCCGGCCTCCATCGCACGGTCTTTGGCCGCCTGCCGGTAGTCGTCGGGCAAGCCTTCGATTTCGGCCTCGTCGTTAACCACCAGTTTGTAGGCCTCGGTCGCAGCCAAGACATGCTTTCCGAATTCATGTTCCAATTCGGCGATGCGGCCGTTGATCTCCTTGAGCCGGTTGCGGTCGGCTTCGTTCAATTCGGCGCCGCAACGCACGAACTGTTTGTAGGTCTCGTCCAACAACCGTTGTTCCACGGGCGACAGGTTCAGTTTGTCGGCATTGTTCTTGAGCCGTTTGATACGGCGGAACAGGAACGGATTCATATATACCTCATCCGAATGCGCCGTTTCAAGCCGCAGGGCCTCCGGCATAATGGCACGGAGTTCGGGCGTGGAGTGCGCCGACTCGATGTTCATCAGCACGAGCATCACGCGTTCGAGGTCAAGACCGCTGCGGTCGAACGCAAGCAACGTATTCTCGAACGTAGGCTCTTCGCGGTTCTGTACGATGGCCTCTATCTCGGCTTCGTGTGCGGCGATGGCTTTTTCCAAGGCCGGCAGGTAATGTTCCGGCTTGATATAGTCGAACGGCGGGGTGTTGAACGGTTGATCCGCCCAAGAAAGGTCGAATGGATTTTCCACGGTAGCGAATTTTGAAATAGGTTGCGCTTCCTGCGCTGCGGCCGCGCCGCCAAGCGTCGCCAACAGCAAGGCCGAAAGCCCGAATCTTACAATCAGTTGTTTCATATCGGTTTAAACTCTTTTTCGGATGAAAGGATAAAGATACGTTTTTTTTGACTTACGGCCAAAAGACCGCGGCCGCAGCCACGCTTACCGTATGGCTAAATACTTATGCGTCTGCAACGAGAGCCGCCACACGGGATGTTGTTGGATATAGGCGATGACGGCCTGCCGCATGGTGTCGGCCTGGCTCCACTCGCATTGCAGGAAAGCGTGCAGAGCGTCGTTTTGAAAGAACCGCCGGCTGGTTTCGGCGAAAACGAAATCGGCCTCGGTGGCCACCACCACCTTGAGTTCGTTGGCCGCGCGGCTGAAAGCCGCGTGCAGCGGGGCGCCGGGCTTGGGCGAGACGCAAATCCAATCCCATTGACCGCTCAGCGGCTGCGAGCCCGAGGTTTCGAGCCAGCAGGCCAAACCGGCCGCNTGCANGGCCNCGCACAAAGGCGNCAGGTCGTGTATCAGCGGCTCGCCGCCCGTGACCACGACCGCCGGCGCCCCGCTGCGTGCCGCCCGGTCCGCCAACGCCNGNGCCGACAGCCGGGGGTAGCCCTCCGTCGTCCAGGTTTGCTTGCTGTCGCAGAATGCACAGCGGACCGGGCAGCCGGCCAACCGGATGAAATAAGCCGGCATGCCGCTGTGGAAGCCCTCGCCCTGCAAGGAATAGAAATCCTCCACCAACGGGTACATGGCTATTCTTCTGTATATACAAACGGATCTTCCGCCGTCCCCGTATCTTCCGTCACGTCCATTCCTTCGGCCGGTTCGCCCCCTTCGACGGGTTCGACCGGTTCAACCGAATCGACGGATTCTTCCGAAACCGCCGCAGGCCTGTCCGAATCCTCCGACGGGACATAAATACCGTCGTCTTCCGGATAATCCACATAAGCATCCGCCTTGCGGTTGCGACGACGATGCTTGGGTTCCTGCAACTGACGGATGTCGTCGGTATAGAGCCCCTTTTCTATGAGCCAGGCTTCATAGGTACCGCCCCGTTCCGGCACCAGCACGTTGTTGCCGATCGGGAAACTGAGGCCGAACATGAACTGCGCGTTGACCTGTTTCGCAGGCACTTTGAAAGCCCCGCCCTCCGTATGGACACGGTTGAATACCAAAGGCGTATAGTCGCTTGCAAAAAAGAAATTCAAACCCCATTTCGGCGTAATGTTCAACGCCCAACCGAGGGTTTGGCGCGTTTTCAGGAAAGAGTAGCTGACCGAAAGCGAAAGCCACCGCAACAACTTCATGTTGACGGAGGCCGTGAGTTCCGTCGTGACGTGGTGCCAGTTAAGGTAGGTGCTCGACAAGAGGCCGATGCTGAACATATCGAGGTAAAAATCGTATTCCACGCCCGCGTTCATACGCGCGAACAGCGCGCGGGTATAGGACCGGGAGGGCACACTGGCTTCCATCCCGACATTCATGTCGAAATTAACCTCGCCGTTTCCGTCCGTACTGATTTCCATGCCATCGTAAACCAAATCGCCGTCCAACGCAAGGTTGACGCCCGACTCCCGCCGATACGTCACAAAGCCCAAGTCCGTCAACGCGAACGAGAAACGCAGACCGTGCACATAGTTGGGACGGTATTCAAAACCGAGGTCGAACGCGATGCCATAACCCGCATCCCGGCCGGCATGGCCGCCTTCAAAGCCGGTGATGCTGTCACCGACCACCATCGGCTGCACGATGCCGTGCATCTGTCCGCTTCCGTTCGTATTCACTTTCCAGACATCGCCGCTCAACAGCAAGTCGGTTTGGGGAAAATTGGCCGAAACATCGAAGGGCGAATACAGGAGTTTGAACTTGCCGCCGACATGCCATTCGGGTGTAACGGCGCGCGCGTGTCCCAACGCCAACGACACCCAAGCCTGGGCGTTGACGCCGACGTTCTTCAAATGATATTCGGTGGGGTCACCCGTCATGCCGCGTTTGAGGAACTCGAACGCCTCGTAAGGCAGATTCACATCGCCGTGCACGTGGGCCGAGAGATCCACCGACCAAAAGGACGTGCCCTCGTACCATCCCCACGAAAGCAGACTGATGTCGGCGTTCGCGGTCACGTAATTGTTTTTGTGGAATCCCGACAACGCTTCGTCCGCCGAGATGTCGGGGTGCAGGAACGTGCCGAGTTTGCCGTTGTCCAACGGATAGAACACCGAATTCAGCCCTAAGTTGCTCTGCACATCAACGCCAATCATCCCCAAAGCCGGGAAATTGAAATAGCCGAACTGCGGCATCAAGGCCGGATTGAGCCAATGCCGCTGGTTATAGCCCGGCAGAAAATACTCACTCAAGGCCGGCCCCTGCGCCTTGACGGCGCAACAGGACAAAAGGCCGAAGATGACGGCCAAACCGCTTTTAAATGCGTTTTTCATTACCTTCATATCCATGCCTCCTTATTCGTTTTCATCCAAATCACGCAAATCCACCGTAATGCCACCCGGTATCCGGGCATTCAGCGCGGCCCGTACCCAAGAGGTCGTCTTAATCGGCACGCCTTCGTTACCCTCGCCCGTCGTCATCGTGAACCGCAAGACCAAAGCCTTGACCGGCCTTTGATCGGACGCGCCCGTCCGGTCGCCCAACATCAAGTCCAAAGGCGTGGGCACCGCCTCGCCTGCCGCCGTCCCCGCCTTGATCCGTTGCGGCNGCGTCTCCATCGGCACTTCCTGACGGTCGGCATCCAAGGCCAACACGCTCACTTCCAAATCCACCGGCATCGTGTTCCAGGCCGTGCCACCGATATGCAACTCGTTTTTGGAAAGAATCTCATTGACCAAATCGGGCAAACCGTCCACCGTGTCGCCGAGCGAAAGATGCAGGTCTTGGCCGAAGGCCATCGGCACGATGAAATCGTAATCGACAGAGGCCGCATAATGCACGCCGAAATCATACACCATGGCCGAAGCCTGGTTCACCCGGGTGTTTACCTCTATCTGCAAGGCATCCGGAAGGTGGCGCAACAGACCCGCCAAATCGCATTCGATAAACTCATAACCAGCCGCCAAAGAGGCCGGACGCCGGTTGGACAAACAATACTTGGTCGTATCCATCTTGGCATCCTGCCGCGCGGGCAACGGCAACTGCGCCTTAACCGCCCTGTCGGTCTGCGGCACGCCCCGCTCAACGGGCGTTACCGTCAGCTCGTTCTGCAACGCGAGCCCGATGTTCGTGGGCACGGACATCAACAGATAGGGGGCATAAAAATCAAAAATCATGTCCTCGCCGGTCAGCATATCNGGAACGTCGTCCAACGCCACGGTTTCCTTTGTCGGTTCGAGGTTAGGTTCAAACAGGCCTTCAAAACGCACCGGCTTCAAATGGGTTACCTCATAGGTGGCATGCAAATCCAACGTCTTGCCGAGCCATTCCGCAGATTGCACCTCATCGGCCGAAATCAGATTCATCTGGCCGTGGTATTCCATATGGCCCGAAATCATAAGACGGTTATCGGTAATCGGGATTTGCGAGAAATCGAAGCCCGCCAACGGTACCCGGGCTTCCACCCGCCCGTCCGTGAGCGCCTTTTGGATGCGCAGGGTGCCGTCTTCTTCCAAGGCCACCGAAGCGGCGGGTTTTACAAAGGCCGGCAACGACACCAATACATTCAAAACCATGTCAATGTCCGGATGCTGCCGCAATTCGGAAGCCTCGAACACAAAGACCAACATGGCACCCTCTTCCAATTTCACGGAATCGATATGCTTGATTTCCGGCGCCAAATCATTTAAACCGGTTTCTATCGGCAAATTGTCCGCCACGGGAGCCGCCAGCCAATACAATTCGGTTTTGGCCGCGGGTTGCGTCGCTTCCCCGAAAGTCAATCGGTAATCGGAGCCACCTGTAAAGTCAGGCATTGTCAAGCCGGCCGCTGCCACTTCCGGCACGTCCATCGCCATACCGCCCGCCTGCGTGATGGCCAGCGTACCGTCCGCCAGCTCTTTCAAAAACGCCTGGGCGTCGTCGCCGGCTTCATCCAACAACGTCCGGGCGTAAATCGTATCGGTGACGCCCAGCGGCAAAGCCAGACTGTCGCCCCCCACATTGACGGTCAAATCGATATCGTCCACCGCATATTCCCTGTCAACGCAGGATACCGACAGAAAGCCCCACATCAAGCAGAGGCTCCAACCAAACACAGTTGATCGCTTCATATTCAATCGCATAACAAAATTACCGAACCCTTAAAACAAAAAGCCACCGCCGATCACCAAAAACCGACAGTGGCTTTGCCGCATATTCAAACGGTTTAGAAACGGCGCTCTTTGATACGGGCGCGTTTGCCGGTCAAAGCACGCAGATAGAAGATGCGGGCGCGACGTACCACACCGCGTTTGTTCACTTCCACCTTTTCGATAAACGGGGAGTTGACGGGGAAAATACGTTCCACGCCGATGTTACCCGACATCTTGCGCACGGTAAACGTGGCCGTGGTGCCGCTGCCTACACGTTGCAGGACAACCCCTTGGAACTGCTGGATACGTTCCTTGTTACCTTCCTTTATCTTGTAACTTACCGTAATGGTATCGCCGGCTTTAAAAGCGGGCAGCTCGTTGCGTTGTGTCAAAGTATCCACAAACTGCATCAATTCCGGTTTGCTCATAACTCTTATCTTCCTTTTATAAAATTAACAATAGCTTGAATTTCAACCGCTTCAGCGACTATTTAAGGCTGTCAACCACCGCCTTGAAAGCTTCGGGGTGGTTCATGGCCAAGTCGGCCAGCACCTTGCGGTTCAAATCTATATTTTTGGCGTGCAGCTTACCCATGAAAGCGGAATACGACATCCCGTAGGGACGCACACCGGCGTTGATACGTACAATCCACAAATTGCGGAAACTTCTCTTTTTGGCCTTGCGGTCGCGGTATGCGTACTGCAAACCTTTTTCCAAAGAGTTCTTTGCGACGGTCCAGACATTCTTTCTCCGTCCGAATTGACCCTTCGTCAATTTGAGGGCCTTTTTTCTGCGGGCCCGAGCGGCCACTACATTTACTGATCTAGGCATTTTTGAATGTTTTTTGTTTGAGCGCCCCGTTTCAAGGAGGACTTAATGCTTCAAACAAGGTTCATAAATAATGTTTTACCCTTTCGGGATTTGGTTTTTGGTTTGGGATGCGGCTTAGAGAGCGAGCATATNCTTTACAGCCTTCACATTGGCGCTGTCAACGATGGCGGAATACGTCAGGTTTCTTTTCCGCTTTTTCGTCTTCTTCGTCAGAATGTGACTCTTGTAAGCGTGCTGTCTCTTGAGCTTTCCCGTGCCGGTGAAAGAAAAACGTTTCTTCGCACTGGCCTTGCTTTTCATTTTTGGCATTGCTTATGATTTATTATTAGTTAGTTGTTTATTTCTTAACCGGCGCGATGATGATGATCATGCGTTTGCCCTCCATCTTGGGCATGGCTTCGGGCTTGCCGAATTCCAACAAGGCCTCCGCGAATTTGAGCAACATCACCTCTCCCTGTTCCTTATACACAATCGTGCGTCCCTTGAACAAAACGTCCACCTTTACCTTGGAGCCGTCCTGCAGGAAACGTTTGGCGTGGTTAAGCTTGAAATTGAAATCGTGCTCGTCGGTTTGCGGTCCGAGGCGGATTTCCTTAACCACCACCTTGGCCGACTTGGCTTTCAACTCCTTCTGCTTCCGTTTCTTTTCATAAAGAAACTTTTGGTAGTCGATAATACGGCATACCGGCGGGTTGGCGTTCGGCGTAATCTCCACCAAATCCAACTCCCGCGCTTCCGCCATCTGCAAGGCTTCCTTGATGGGGCGGATACCGGGTTCGACGTTTTCGCCAACCACCCGCACCACCGGTGCCGTGATGAAACGGTTGATCCGGTGTTCGGCTTCTCTCTGAACCGGTCCTCTGAACGGACGGTTATGTCTAATGGGAATAGCGATGACTCTGTCCTCCTGATTAGTTTACAAATATTGTTTTACTTCTTCGTCTATCCGTTTGGCGAAATCGGCGAGCGTAAAGGTGCCCAAATCGCCTTCGGCCTGCTTGCGCACCGATACCGATTCGGTTTCCTGTTCCTTTTCGCCCACGATAAGCATATACGGAATCTTGTTCAACTCCGCATCGCGGATTTTCTTGCCGGTTTTCTCGCTGCGTTCGTCCACGCCGCCGCGCAAACCCATGTCTTCCAAACGGCTCTTGACCGTATGGGCGTATTGGGTATATTTGTCGCTAATCGGCAATACGATGAACTGATCCGGCGTGAGCCACAGCGGGAACTTGCCGCCCGTATGCTCGATGAGCACGGCCACGAAACGTTCCATCGAACCGAAAGGCGCGCGGTGAATCATGACCGGACGGTGTTTTTGGTTGTCGGCGCCGATGTATTCGAGGTCGAAACGTTCCGGCAGGTTGTAATCGACCTGAACCGTACCCAACTGCCATTTGCGGCCGATGGCGTCGCGCACCATAAAGTCGAGCTTGGGCCCGTAGAAAGCCGCCTCGTCGTATTCCACATACGTGTTGAGGCCCTTTTCCTCGGCCGCCTCGATAATGGCGCGTTCGGCCTTTTCCCAATTCTCGTCGCTACCGATGTATTTGGCGTGATCCGTCTGATGACGCAACGAAATCTGCGCCGTATAATCTTCAAAATGCAGTGTCTTGAATATCAAAAGGATGATATCAATCACCGACTTGAATTCGTCTTTCAACTGGTCGGGCGTACAGAAGATGTGCGCATCGTCCTGGGTAAACCCGCGTACCCGCGTCAGACCGTGCAATTCACCGCTCTGTTCGTAGCGATATACGGTGCCGAATTCGGCGAAACGCAAAGGCAAATCCTTGTAGGAACGCGGCTCGGAACGGTATATCTCGCAGTGGTGCGGGCAGTTCATCGGTTTGAGGAAGAACGCCTCACCCTCGATGGGCGTGGTAATGGGCCGGAACGAGTCCTTGCCGTATTTATCGTAGTGACCCGACGTTTTATAGAGATCGACGTGACCGATATGCGGACACATGACCTGCTGGTAGCCGGCCTTGCGCTGTACGTTTTTCAAAAAAGCCTCCAGACGTTCCCGCAAAGCCGTGCCCTTGGGCAACCATATCGGCAACCCCGCGCCCACTTTAGGCGAGAACATAAAGAGTTTCAAATCCTTGCCGATTTTGCGGTGGTCGCGGCGTTTGGCCTCCTCAAGGAACGCCAGGTATTCGGTCAACTCCTTCTGCTTGGGGAAAGAAACGCCGTAAACGCGCGTCAACTGCTTGCGTTTCTCGTCGCCGCGCCAGTAGGCACCGGCCAGGCTCATAAGTTTGAACGCCTTGATATAGGAGGTGTTGGGAATGTGCGGACCGCGGCACAGGTCGGTAAACGTGCCGGTTTCGTAGAAGGTGATGCTGCCGTCGGGCAAATCCTCGATGAGTTCGCACTTGTATTCGTCGCCTTTCTGCTTAAAGTAGGCCATGGCATCGGCCTTGCTCACTTCCTTGCGCTTGAACGCCTGCTTTTCGGCGGCCAACTTCAATATCCGTTCTTCGATTTTGGGGAAATCGTCGGACGAGATATTGTAGTCCATGAAATCTATATCGTAATAGAAACCGTTTTCGATGTGCGGGCCGATGCCGAACTTGACACCGGGATACAACTGTTCGATGGCTTCGGCCATCAAGTGGGCCGAAGAATGCCAAAAGGCCGCCTGCCCCTCGGCATCGTTCCACGTAAGCAACGTCAGGGTAGCGTCTTCCATGATGGGACGCGTGGCATCCCAAACCTGGCCGTTCACTTTTGCGGCCAAGACATTGCGCGCCAAGCCCTCGCTGATGCTCTGCGCCACTTCCAAGGCCGTTGTTCCCGGAGCGAACTGCTTCACGGAACCATCCGGTAAAGTTATGTTAATCATAGGTTTACAAAACCCTTTTTAGGGCATTAAAAAGGTTCGCAAAGTTATCAAAAAAAAACTACAAATCCAAAAGGTTTTGAATATCATTCATTTTTATTTGCTTTTGTTCTCAACTTATTCGTATCTTTGCCCCCATTGCAAACGGCACTTAACATGAAGAAAACGCTTCTCATATTGCTTCTCTCATGGGGTTTCGCCGGCGGCTTATGGACGGCCGCGGCGGGCAACCCGCGTGCCGTATTTCAGGGCAACCCACACGACAAGTTCGGAAGCAACTCCCTGGCCTATTCGTTTTTCCCGCTCGTCAACAACGGTTTCGGCATCGAATACGACCGCTTGCTGACGCCGGCTACGGGCCGCCATTGGCTCAAAATCGCGCCCGCTTATTATACGACGCTGTCTTACGCCACGTTGCGCAAAACCGATGTGGAACACCTGCGCGGTTTTTCGGTCAACGTCTATCACCGCTACAATTATTATGAAATCGAGAAGGTTGGCTTCCAATTGTTCCTGCAATGGGGCTTGGGCTACGAGCAATACCGCTTGCGCGCACACGACCAATCGACGACCGATATTCAAAAGTTGGATTTGGATGTGATGCTGGGCTTCAGGCAGATTATCGCCAAGCCGCTGTATTTCGACTTTGTGTTGGGCTACGGCAACCGCTTTCTGTTGAACAAATCGTATGGCTACGAAGGGCCGACGTATGTACCATCGCCCGATGGCATACAACCGCCCCTGCCCACGGGCAAGGCCTACGACGCCCATATGTACGACTACGGCTACGGGGGCCCCTGCCTGCATATCAACCTGACGCTGGGCTTTATTTTTTAACGAGAAACGATGATGAAACGCTTGCCGAATATTTTAGCCTGTATGCCTGCCGCACGCCGCACCNCGCGGAGGGTCGGCCTCGGTTTGGTATTGGGCTTGGCGTTGTGCGCCTCCCTGCCGCTAAAGGCGCAGAACAGGGCGCAACGTTCCAACGCGATTCATCAGATGTACAGCGAGAACCATATGCTGAGCCTGGTGCCGGTACCGCTGTTCTTCAACGGTTTCCGCATCGACTACGACTACCGCCTCAAAGACAACCTTTGGCTGAACGTGGCGCCCCAGTTCAACTACCGGCGCAAGGCGGACCGCCCCGACGGGCAATATAAGAAGGTAAACATGAACGCGCCGCTGGATGCGGAGGAGAACGCGCTACCCGTATATACNCTAAACCAAACGGGCTTCTGTTTGGAACTGAACCTGCGGTATTACCAACCCGGCACGAACCGTCAGGCGGATCATACGGGCGGGCTGTATTATGCGGCCGGCCTCGGCTTTGAATACAACCAGAGCGACCGGCTCAACTCCGAAGACACCCCCTACTCCGTCAACACAACGCGCATCGGCACGCAGATTCAAATCGGCTATCTGTGCCGCATGTGGCCGCGCGCCACGTTCGACGTCTATATCGGGGCCGCATGGCGCAACGCCATCAACGGTTTCAAGAATCCCGAACACGAGGCCATCATGATGAAAGACGTTCAACGTTCGTGGACGTATCAGTACAACGGCATCTTTGCCGAAGCCGGTATCCGCATCGGGTTTATGCTCTAGTTCCCTAATCTACCCTTTTCTATTCCTATATTATTCTGTCCTGTCGGACGGAGGATTTTGCGGCGCTTCGCGCTCGCCTCGATTAAAACCTTTTCTTTTGTCGAAAAGAAAAGGTTTTACCAAAAGAAAGTTCGTGCAAGCCGAGCGCAGAGGCCAAGCTTGCTTGGACTATGCCAAGGCGCCGCCGAACTTCACATGAACGAAGCGAAGGTGAAACGACCGCTAAGCGCGCGGAGCGCAAAGCGGCCCCCTAGCCTTAAGTCCTCCTCGCACGCGCTATCGCGCAGCTCGTCGGGCGCCTACGCACAGGCCAGCCAACACTTTTAAGCCGTTTGCTTGATTTCGGCGTAGCGGGCGCGCGGACAGCGAGCGTAATTCTAAAAAAGTTCCGCTTTTTTGTTGGAGCGAGCGTCCGACGCGCCGCGAAGCCGCCAAACAGCGCGTGGGGTAAGCGATTGCAGACTTTTTTTCATATAAAAGTCGTGGTCGAACGTACATTAAAAAACTGGGGCCATTATCAGGCCTATTATCACAAATAATAAACCATACAAGCCATGAAAACCAACCGCACGCAAAATGCCTCTTTTGAGCAACTAACTGAAAACATCCTTTCGGCAAACAATACGCTGCAGGGTTTCGCGACCAAAACCATCAACCAAACCATAACATTACGGAATTGGCTTATCGGCTATTATATTGTCGAATACGAACAGAACGGGAGCGACCGGGCACAATACGGCAACAAACTTGTAGAAAAATTAGCCGAACGCCTAAATAAAACCGGATTAGGTATAAGTTTACTTCGCAAAACACGTGCTTTTTACTTATCGTACCCTTACCTGATACAACTCTTCCAAAATCAACAGACAGTGTCTGTCGAATTGAAGAATGCAATGAATACCATTCATTTACCAACCAAAACATTACAAATTCATCACGTCCCATCCGCAATAAATCCCAAATTCCATACCTCGGCAGACGCATTGGTGGCGAAACTATCATTCTCCCATATCGTAGAACTGCTTACCGTCGAAGACCCGTTAGTCCGTTTTTTCTACGAAACGGAGTGCATCAAAGGCACTTGGAGCGTACGGGAACTGCGCCGGCAGATTTCGTCCAACCTCCATATCCGTATCGGGCTTTCCGAAGACAAGATGAAAGCCATGATGTCGGTCAACAACGCGGCGGAACAGCCTTCTCCGTTGCTATCCATACGCGACCCTTATACCTTTGAATTTCTTGGCTTAAACGCCCAAGATGTCGTTACCGAAACCGACCTTGAAAACGCCTTGATTAGACATTTACAAGACTTTCTATTGGAACTCGGGAAAGGATTTTGCTTCGAGGCGCGACAAAAACGCATCATCATTGATGGCGAATATTATTTTGCCGACCTGGTCTTTTACAATCGGGTATTACACTGCAACGTCATCGTCGAGATCAAAAACGACGAATTCCGCCATGAGCACATCGGGCAACTGAACGCCTACGTCAGTTATTACGCCGAACATGAAATGCAACCGGGCGACAACCCGCCGGTGGGTATCCTACTCTGCACCCGCAAGGGGAAAAAGATGGTGGAATACGCGCTTGGCAATATGGACAACCAACTCTTTGTTTCGACCTACCAACTACAACTACCCTGCCGCCAGCAATTGGAACAATTTATCCTAAACGAATGCCAAGAACATGCTTAAGCGTTGCGAACCGTAACAAGCGGACGGTAAAGAAACGGGCGCGGGGAACACAAAACCTTTACGCTATCCTGCGGCCGTCCTGCAAGACAAACTGGCAGTCGGAGAGTTGCGCCAAGTGTTCGTTGTGGGTGACGATGACGAACGTCTGCCCGAATTCATCACGCAAACGGAAAAACAATTCGTGGAGCGCCTGCGCATGCGCCGTATCGAGGTTGCCAGACGGCTCGTCGGCCAAGACGACCGACGGACGGTTCATCAACGCGCGGGCTACGGCCACACGTTGCTGTTCGCCGCCCGACAACTCGCCGGGCTTGTGGGCGGCACGGGCGGAGAGCCCGAGGAAGTCCAAGAGTTCGGCGGCGCGCCCGCGCGCCGCCCGCGCGCTTTCGCCGCCAATCAACGCCGGCATCATAACGTTCTCCAAAGCGGAGAACTCCGGCAACAGATAGTGGAACTGAAAGACGAAACCGATATGGCGGTTGCGGAAGCGCGCCAGTCGGGCGGCGGACAGCCGGTAGGGGTTCTCGCCGTCTATTTCGACCGTGCCCGCCGTGGGCGGCTCCAAACTGCCGAGCAGCTGCAGCAACGTGGTCTTGCCGGCACCGGAAGCCCCCGTCACCGACACCACCTTCCCCTTCTCCACGGTCAGGTCCACGCCCTTGAGCACGTCCAACTGGCCATAGCGCTTGCACAGGCCCTTGGCCACTATAATCGGTTCCGCCATCGTCGCTGCCAATGAGGATTAGACGGCCTCCACCGACTTGATTTCGGGAATCGCTTTCTTGAGCGTGGCTTCCACGCCCTGTTTCAACGTCATCTGCATATGCGGGCAGGAGCCGCACGCACCGTGCAGACGCACCTTTACCACCAGGTCGTCGGTCATTTCCATAAACGCGATGTCGCCGCCGTCGGCCTGCAAATACGGGCGGAGCTGTTCGATAATCGCCCGCACCTTTTCGGTGATTTCCGTTTTCTGTGTCGCTTCCATAATATCCTTATAATACGTAGTTAATTATCGTAAAGCACTATTTTGCGCGCTCCAGCACCGCCAGCTTGCGCGCCACCTCGCCGCCCAAGGCCGTAAACACCGCCTTGACAGGATCGGTGGCCGGCGAATCCGGCGTTTGCATAACGGGCTTGCCGAGGTCGGCCTGCTCGCAGACCGAAGCCACGAGCGGAATCTGCGCCAAGAGCGGGAAGCCGAATTCCTGCGCCAGCCGTTCGCAACCGCCCTTGCCGAAGATATAGTATTTGTTATCGGGCAATTCCGCCGGCGTAAAATACGCCATGTTCTCCACCACGCCCAAAACCGGCGTCTTGACTTCGCGGAACATATCGGCGGCCTTGCGCACGTCGGCCACGGCCACTTCCTGGGGCGTGCTCACAAGCAGCGCGGCCGTTACCGGAATCATCTGCGAGAGCGTGATTTGAATGTCGCCGGTGCCGGGCGGCAAGTCCACGACCATGTAGTCGATTTCGCCCCACAGCGTTTCGGTAAACATCTGCCGCAGCGCGTTCGACGCCATCGGGCCGCGCCACAACACCGCCTTGGCCGGATCGACGAAAAAGCCGATTGACATGATTTTAAGGCCGTATTGTTCCATCGGCACGAGATAGGTCTTGCCGTCGGCTTCCACGCCTTTGGGGGCCGTATGCGTAAGGCCGAACATCGTGGGCACGGACGGCCCGTATATATCAGCGTCAACCAAGGCCACCTTGGCTCCGGTCTTGGCCAAAGCCAAGGCCAGGTTTGCCGATACGGTGGACTTGCCGACGCCGCCTTTGCCCGACCCCACGGCGATGATGTGCTTGACGTCTTTCAACGCCTCGTGTTCCCGCGTTTCGGGCGCCCGCATACGCGCGGAAAAGCCGATTTCTACCTCCGCCTCGGGCGACACGTACTGCGCAATGGCCGCCAGACAGTCGCGCCGCATCCGTTCCTTCATCGGACAGGCCGGCGTGGTCAGCACAATCTCGAAGCGGATTTTGTTGCCATCCACCGTCAATTTGTCAATCATGCCCAGACTCACGAGGTCGCGTCCCAAATCGGGATCCTGCACATGCGAGAGCGCGGCTTTGACCTGTTCTATCGTTATGCTCATAATGTCCTTATTTCGCGGCCGCCTTGTCGATTTCGGCCGTCAGTCGTTCAAAAATCTCCTCCACGGTACCCGTGCCCTTGATGGCCGTGTACATACCCTTCTGCCGGTAGTATTCGGCCACGGGTGCGGTCTTGGCTTCGTATTCCTTGAAGCGGTTGAGGATAACCTCTTCCGTATCGTCGGCACGCCCCGACACCTTGCCGCGTTCCAACAGACGCTGCAAGAGCACGTCTTGCGGCACTTCAAGGCTCAGCATACAGTGCAGGCGCGAGTTGAGTTTCTCCAACAGGGCTTCCAGCATATGCGCCTGCGACACCTTGCGCGGAAAGCCGTCGAACAGGATGCCCGCCACTTCGGGTTCGCGCGCGATTTTGGCCTCGATGATGCGGCCGATCAAATCGTCGGAAACCAGCTCGCCGCGTTCGATCGTGGCCTGCGCCTGTTTGCCGAGTTCGGTCTGCGCCTTGATTTCCTCGCGCAACATATCGCCCGTAGAGATATACAACAGGCGGTAACGTTCAATCAGTTTTTGGGACTGCGTCCCTTTTCCGGCCCCCGGAGGGCCGAACAATACGATATTCAGCATGGCTTTTACAGTATTTGCAGCCGCTCCGTACAAAAAGCGGGCCGTTTAAACGGCGGACTACCGTCCGTCAGGACACAAAATTACGTTTTTTTAATGTATTTTTGCACACCGAAAACATTTATTTATGGAAAACAAAACGCCTTTGGTCAGCATCATCATGGGCAGCGCGTCCGACTATCCGACGATGGAGGCCGCCGCCAAGTTTTTAGACCAACAGAACATCCCGTTTGAAATCATCGCGCTCTCGGCGCACCGCACGCCGCACGAAGTGGTGGAATTTGCCTCGCACGCGCACGAACGCGGCGTAAAGGTCATCATTGCGGCGGCCGGCATGGCGGCGCACCTGCCCGGTGTGGTGGCGGCCCTGACCCCCCTGCCCGTTATCGGCGTGCCCGTCAAGTCNTCGTTGGAGGGCATGGATGCGGCCCTGGCCATGTTGCAGATGCCGCCGGGCATTCCCGTGGCCACCGTGGCCATCAACGGCGCGCTCAACGCGGCNATCCTNNCNTTGCANATCATCGCGGCGGGTTGCCCCGACGCTTTCAAAAAGGTTCAGGCCTACAAACAATCGCTGAGTCAGAAGATTGTAAAAGCCAACGAGGAACTGAAAAGCATCCGCTTCGANAACCGCACGAACTAAACGCGGCGCAAACGCAAGANCCTAAGCGCGGCGCGGGCTACNGNACTTTTTTACGATATTTTTCCCACTTGGACGTATATTGGGAAAGTATCGTATCATGGATGGATTACATTTCCGNCAACGGGGCCGACAGGCCGCGTTGCACTGGGCCTTGTGCCTGTTTCTTTTATTTTCGGGTGACCCGACGGGCCTTGCGCGGGGATGCGCCGCCGAGCCGCAGCCCGTTTTCCCCACCTGCCTGCAACCCAGTTTCAGAANCTTATACCTGCCCGACATGGGCGTGGGGCATCCGGCCCTGTTGGCCGCCAACAGCCTGTACGCCNCCGCGGACGCCTCCGGCCGGCAAACCGACGGCGGCGCGGCCCCGCGGCGGNTGCGCGGACAGGCCGGCGTCTATTCTTACCTCGGCTTTATTCCGGAGAACAAAAAGACGGGCNTAGGCGGCGCGTTGTCGTTTGGGCGGCACACCTTTGGCCTGCACTATGAGTTCGAGGGCTTTTCGCTNTACCATAAGCATTCGGCCGGAGCGTCGTATGCAATGGCCTTTACCGACCAGTGGCAAGGCGGGGTCTTTGTGCGCTACCGCCGCCGCAACCGCATAGAGGACGTGGCCGACAAGGGGGCCGTGGAAAGCGGCCTTTCGGTGGCCTGCCGGCTGGACCACTGGGACCTGTCGTTTAAGGCCGCTTACGAGATACCGCTGCAAGGCGGCGGTATCTGGCAGCAGGCGTTGAGCCTGCTGCTCACGGCCTCCTACCGCCTGAGCGACGACCTCAGCATAGGCGTGGAGGTGGGCAAGGACATCCGCTACCCCGTGGAGGCGGCCGCCGCGGTGGCCTACCGCATCAAGGGCCGGTTCATGGTCTTCGGGCTCTGCGGCGTTTATCCGTTCCGCTTCAGCCTTGGCGGCGGCTACACCGCGCCGCGCTTCGACATCCTTGTATCCACGGCCTACCACCCGCCCCTGGGNGCGACGGGTCAAATCAGCGTGTCATGGAAAGNNTGGTAACCCGCGGCATACCGCCCCNTGCCACAGGNGGCCGAGCATCCGGACGGAAGGCCCCGNACGGCANCTTCCGCCTCCTGTTCGGGCTTGCCGTCTGCCTATTGACCGCCCTCCGCGCCCAAACGCCCGAANNNNCNTGGGANGCGGCTTACGAAGCNTTGGCCGAAACACAGGCCGGGGACGAAGCCGNCTCCGTCTTCGCGCTGGAGACCTTGCAAGCGCAACTCGACCATCCGCTCTGCATCAATACGGCCACCTACGACGACCTCGAAGCCCTGGGGCTATTGACNCCTTGGGAAATCGAAGCCCTGTTGCGCTACCGCGAATCCTACGGCCTGTTGGTCGGCGCGCACGAGCTNCAATATATACCNGANTTNCCACCCGAAAAAGCGCGTCAACTTGCCGCCTTCCTGTCGTTTGAGCAAGAGCGGCAGCCCGAAAGTTGGGCGCAGACACTNAAACGGGGCCGCCACGAACTNGCGCTGCGCTACGGGCGCGCGCTGCGCCGCAGCAAGGCCTATACCGAACACCGCTATGCCGGCACGCCCGACGCCGCCGCGCTCCGNTACCGCTTNCANGCCGANGACCGCCTGCAAATNGGNNTGGCCNTGGAGAAAGACGCNGGCGAAAAAGGNNNGCCCGACAGCTGGGCCGGCTTCNTNGCGCTCGGCGACGCGCGCCCGCCCGCCGCCTCCCGCCATGCNCCGCACCTCAAATCGTGGATTATCGGCACCTATACGCTGCATTTCGGCTACGGCCTGCACCTCGGCGGCGGGCTGTTCGGCGGCGGCCTCGATGCCGAACTGCTTACGCGGCCCGGCGGTGGCCTCAAGCCGTTTGCCTCCACCGCCGAAAGCGGNTATTTNAGCGGGTCGGCCNTTCGGCTGCAAGCCGCCCGCAACACCGAAATCACGCTGTTTTACAGCCACCGCCGCGTGGATGCCGCCGTAGAGAACGGCTACATCACAAGCCTGCCCACGGGCGGCTACCACCGCACCGAAACCGAATGCGAGAAGCGGCGGCAAGCCACACAACAGNTCNTGGGGATGGCCGTCGAACAGCAATACCGGCGTCTCAAACTCGGCACAACCTTCAGTTATACGTTCTTAGACCTGCCTTACCGGCCTGCGGTTTNCCTTTACAACCAATTCAACCGGCTATCGGACAAAACCGTCGGAGGAAGTATATATTACCGGACNCTCTGGCGGTCGCTCCACCTGTACGGCGAAATCGGCTGGAGCGGCATCCTCCGCGATGGCNGCGAAAAGCACACNTTTTCGGCCGCATGGTTCCAAGGCCTGCAATGGAAAATCCACCCCCGCTTCAGCATGGCCGCCCAGCTGCGTTGCTACCCGCGGTCGTACGGNGGTTTCTTCGTCAACGCGCCGGGGCGGCAATCGAAAGCCTACAACGAATANGGCTTCGGCTTCCTNGCCCGTACCAATATATCCGACCGCCTGCACCTGGATTGGGCCGCCGACTTTGCCNCCCACCCCTGGTATGCCTACCCTGAAAAACCGCCGTTTGTGGAACGCCGTTACGACCTGAGGCTCAGCTATACCGCCCGCCGACACGCGTTGCAGACCTATGCGCTCTATCAATACCGGCAATCGGGNGAGAATGCCGCCAACGGCACCCACCGCCTGCGCCTGCACCTTGCCTACGANAGCCCCGGCGGTTTTCTCTACCGCAGCCGTCTGGAGCTGCACCCCGCCGCCGAGACCGATTACCTGCTGTATCAGGACTTCGGCTACNGCCTGCCCNACGGACGGTTAAGCCTCAACGCGCGCTTCGCGCTGTTTCAAACCGCCCCCGACGGCGAGCGGTTCTACGCCTACGAATCCGACCTGCTCTACAACGCCGCGTTCCCGTCCTACGGCGGACGCGGCCATCGGTTCTATATTTTCTTAAGATACAAACCGTTTAGATTTATGACGCTCGAAGCGCGCTATGCCCACACCTTGTACGACCACCGCTTTACCAGCGGCAGCGGGCTGAACGAAACGCCNGGCGGGCTTCAACCCGAAATCAAATGCCAAATCCGGTTCAAGTTTTAATTTTATTTCTTACCTTTGTGAGTTTTTAGCCTAGACGGTTATAACCATACGCCCATGTACGCGCCCAAAACCAAGCGACTCCTCGACATCGTATGTGCAGGCCTGCTGCTCGTGCCATGCTCGCCCATCATCCTGCTTACGATGNTGGTTTCCTGTTGCGTACAGCGGTCTTTCCGCGTCTTTTTCATCCAAACGCGCCTCGGTTACCGCAACCGGCCTTTCAAAATCATCAAACTCCGCACGATGTCGAACGAAACGGACGGCGACGGACGCTTGTTGCCCGATGAAGACCGNGCCTCGGCTTTCGGTATGTTCCTCAGAAAAACCTCGTTGGACGAACTGCCCCAACTGATTAATGTGATAAAAGGCGATATGTCGCTCGTGGGGCCGCGGCCGTTTACGCCCGAAGACTGTGCGCGTTACTGCACATCCGAACAGATGNCCATCCGCCACAGNATCCGCCCCGGCCTTACCGGTTTGGCACAGATCCACGGCCGCAACGCCATCGACTTTGAAAAGCGCATCCGCTACGACCTCTTTTACGTAGCCCACTTGTCCTTTCCGCTCGACTGCGGCATCTTTTTCCGCACGGCCAACGTCGTGTTGGAATAAGCCCCACCGTTTCCTATTCCATCAGCGTAGATAGCGCAACAGTGCCTATGCCGGCGCTGTTGCCCACCACGGGCGTGACCTGCCCGATAAAGGCCGGTTCCTTGCCCGTCAACGCTTTAAGCCGCGGCAACAAGGCCTCGGCCGTGGCTTTGGCCGTTTGGTCGGTGTATTCCACGGCATAAGCGTGCATCCGCCCGGTTTTCAGCTTGTTTTCCACAATTTTAAGGATGCGTTCCATGCCTTTTGCCTGACTGGCGGCCGTAAACAAGACGCTGCCCTTGCCGCTTTTATCGGGCGTGACTACGGGCGCCAAGCCCAAGAACGTGGCCAACCAACCTTTCATGCGGCCGATGCGGCCGCCCTTGATAAAATAGCGGACGGTCTTGGTCATGGCATAAACATTCGACTGCGCGCACCAAAGCGGAATCAAGCGTTTGAGGTCTTCGAAGCTGAAGCCCTTATCCAAAGCCTCCGTCACGCGCAGGGCCACGAGCCCCTGCGCCCCGGCCANCGTCTTGGTGTCGAACACGGCGATGGGAACGCCCGTCTGCATCTGCACCTTTTTGGCCATCTCAACGCAAGCCTGATAGGTGCCGCTCACGCCCGACGACAGGTTGAGCACGATAATGGCCTTATAATAAGTGGCGATGTACGACAGTTTGTTGTAGATGTTCTTGGGGGCCGGCAACGAGGTTTTGGGATAGGGCTGTTTGGTAGCCAAATAGTTGTAAAAATCATCGTGTTTGAGCGTAACCCCGTCGAGGAAAAGGCTTTCGCCGAGTTGCACCTGCAACGGCACATGGTGTATCTGATGCCGGAAACGGATTTCAGCATCCAAGTCCGACGCGCTATCGACCAGCACGGCGATGTCGTGGCGGCGGTGCGCCTTGATTTCCACCTGAAACGCCATGTCGTCCACCTTGCTGGTCAGAATCCGCGCCCGGCCGCTCAGTTTGCGCACCGCCGCCTCCGGCGTGTCGGTGTGCACGTGAATCCGCACCTTGTTGCTGTTGCCGGCCACCACCACACTATCACCCAAGCCCTCCAAATCGCGTTTGAGCGCATCCTTGTCGATGTGCTCGCCGGAAGCCAAGGCCTCGGTACAATAGCGGAACGTCATGACGGCATCCTCGTCGTCGGCCACGTTCAGTTCCGGCAACACGGTCTGCCGGGCGCCCACCAGTTCTTTCATGTCGGCATGGCGCGCGAAATCCAGCATCCCCTTGGCAAAAAACGCAAACCCCTGCGCCCCGGCATCCACCAGCCCCGCTCCGCCCTTATGGCGGTTGCGCGTGGCCTCCACCGCCTCCATCACCTTTNGGTAGGGAGCACTCATAAGCGTAACGAAATCAGTGGTNTCGGCATCCANCAGCCGCTGTAACTCATCCGCCCAGGCCTTAAGCACCGACAGAATCGTACCCTCCACGGGATGCGACAGCGCGGCATAGGTAAAGCGGACAGCAGCCACCGCACAACGCACAAAATCACGCGCATTGACCCTGGTGTGCTTTTGGAGTTCCAAACTGAGTCCCTGCACGAACTGCGCGACGATGATGCCCGAATTGCCGCGTGCCCCCACCAAAGCCGCATCGGCCATGTCCGACAACGTCTTATTCAGCCTTTTAGAGGGNTTGACGGCATCGATAATTGACTGCACCGTAGAGGCCATATTGGAGCCTGTATCCCCGTCCGGAACAGGAAACACATTGATTTTGTTGAGATAAGCATAATTNTCTATAATGCCTTTAGCCCCCGCCAAAAACATATAGTAGAAATTCTGCCCGTTGATATATTCAAACTTCATAATTTTCTGATTTTAAGCAACCGCCATTTTTTGACAGTTATCCGTTCCCCCCGCAATAAGTCTGCCAAATGACGGAACTTCTGACAAATATACANATTTTGTCAGAAACGGCGCAACCGACCGGACAAATCCTCAAACCNAAAAACNNAAAAACAACACGGAAACAGATACATAAACTCATTTGTTACAAACCGTTACACTAGCACAAATAGAATGTTTTCACGAAAAGTACGAAAATACAAAAACTATACGTATATTGCAATCTAGATAAACGTTTTATTTCAACATACAACGCTCTATATCATGAAAAAAGCCCTGTTATCCGCAAGCCTTGTTATCTGCTTGTCGGGACTTAACGCCACGAAGGCACAAACGAATTTCATCATTCCGGCCAATGCCTATTCGATTAGTTCGAACGCAGGCGCGTTTAACGACATCGCCGACAATCCCGCCACAAAGAAGTTCGGCGCGGATTTGGCCGCCGGCACGGCACTGAAAGACGGATTTTTCATCAACGATAAGGCGACACCGTTCGTAACCCATACCGCCGACCCCCAAAAGACCGATCCCGGCTTCCCTCTCGGCTTCGATTTCAACTTCTGCGGTAAAACGATGAAGTACTTTACGGTTTGCGCTTCGGGCGGCATCTTTTTCGGTGCGGATGAGAACATTATCCAAGGGCAGAGTCAATCCTGGCATGGAGCATTTAATTTGGCCGCCGATTTACAAAACATCCTCTCTCTCATTACCAAAGACCAAAACGGCCAACTCAACACCGCCGAAAGCATAGCCGGAAAAAGCCCGGTGATGTATCTGACAGAAGGAACAACCGGCGAACAAGTCCTGACCGTACAATACGACTACGCCATCAACAATAACGAATGGATTTATCAAATCAAGGCTTACGAGGCCTCCGGTAATGTCGAACTCATAGTCAAAAAACTGGAAACCAAAGCCAACGATACCGCACGTCTGTTCTTCGGTTTGGTCGAAAACGGCAATTTCACGATTGCCAATGACGTTTTCGCTTCCATGCAGATACAGAACGATAACAAACACTTTATCGGCATGACGCAAGCCGAAGCCGGTGACTGGGGAACCGTCACGGCTTATATCAACACTATCACGACACCCGACGGTCTGTTCGTTACCAGCGCCAATACCCCGTCCGAAGGTTGGACCTTGGCCTTCAACGCGCCGAACAACTGTGCCGAAAAAGCCAAGAAATTTGAAGACGCG
>JAAVBS010000007.1 GCA_014802725.1 bacterium | reverse complement strand
CATCGCCACCGACTGGACAGATTCACGTTTAGGCTCTAATTTTGAATTCATTAACGGTGGTATATTTTTTGAAAACGGCCCAGAAGTCAGGACATTCGAACCTAGTTTTTTGAGTTAGTTTATTCTAATTCAACTATTTAACAAAAATAGATTCGAAAAAATTTTTTCGGTACGTTTCCGGTATCCAAAATAAAAATATTTTTTAGTAATAATATTTCTCAAAAATTACAATTTTCAGACTATTTAATTTTTTTGAGTTTTTTAGTGTGAAAGCGTGGGCGGGAATCGTGGGAGGCAGAGCCGAACTGTAAATGGGCGCATGGGCGAAAGTTCGTGCGAGGTGAGCGTTGGGCGATAAGCCGACGGCGTTCCCGTAGCGGCAACTGTGCGCGGAACGCAGTGGAGCCGCCGAGGGAATCGGCCGCGGCGAAACGGGCGTGGGGTGGCGGGGAACCGGGGGATGATTACTAAATTATATGTACTTTTGCATCATGAATCTCATCGGGATGCATAAGTATAGGAAGACGTTGCTTCCGCTGCTTTTGGGCGCGGCGGCCGTGTTGACGGCTCCGGCCTTGCATGCGGCGGAGCGCGACCGTGCCAAGCCNNNNCGCGACCGGCAGTCGGAGCACGCGNTTTCGGTGGGCTGGATGCAGACGCGCGTTTATAATGAATATATCGGCCCCCTGACCTACGAAGGGCCGCAGTTCGGCCTGCTGTACGACGGCCGCCGCGCGATGCGGCCGAAAAACCTGTTTCAGGAATGGCGCATCCAGGGNGAAATAGGCGGCCTGCTGAACCCGCCCAAGACNCGCGANCAGACGAGNGTACACGTGCTGNCGCACTGGGGCGTCCATACNCCGGTGTTTCAGGCNTCGGGCTNCGACATCCGCGTGGGCGGCCTTCTGCAATGGGATGCCCGCATCTTTTACCAACCCGCCTACGGCAANAGTCTGATGCAGGTGGCCACGCAGCTGCAGGCAACGGCCAACGTTCACGTGGGCTATGAATTTTTGATCAAGACCTTCCCCATCCGCCTGCACTACCGCCTCGCCCTGCCGGTTATAGGCGTCGGCTTTGCGCCCGACTTCGGGCATTCGTACTACGAGCTGATGGACGTGCCGGGCGAAATAGGCCGGCANCTGATAGCCACGGGTCTGCACAACGTGTGGAACCTGCAGAACGAATTGAGCGTGGACTTTGTGTTTAAACCCTGTGTGCTACGGCTCTCGTATGTGGGCTACTCGCTTTGGAGCCGATATAAAGGTGTGGCGCAGGAATGGCACAGCCACGGCGTTCAGNTCGGCTTTGTGGTGCGGATGCAAAATGTAAGCGGACGATGAAAAAGGTTATCTTGCAACCGGCATTATGGACGGGCATGGCCCTGACGGTGGCCTCGCTATGGCTGACGGCCTGCCACAAGTTGGAGGGCGAATACAACGACGCGCTTTACAACTACGACGTGCTGTGGCGGACGCTGGACGAACGCTACTGTTTCTTTACGTATAAAAACATTGACTGGGACAGCCTCTACGACGTGCATCTGCGGCAACTCNAACGCGCGCGGACGTCGGACGATGTATTCAAGACGTATTGTGACCTGATGGCCAACCTGCGCGACGGCCACGTGAACCTCTATGCGGCGGGCGACATGGGGCGCTATTGGAAATGGTACACCGACTACCCGCGCAACTTCTCGGANGAGGTGGTGGAACGCNATTACCTNGGCAACGATTACCGCATCGCCTCGTCGTTCTCCTACACGGTGTTGCGGCCGGAGGACGACCGCAAAATCGGCTACGTNCGCTACGGCAGCTTTTCGGGCGGTTTCGGGGAGGGCAACCTGGCGAGTATGTTCAATTATTTGGCGGACTGCCACGGCCTGATTCTCGACGTGCGCGACAACGGCGGCGGCAACCTGGACTATGCGGAAATCCTGGCGGAACACTTTACGGACGAAAAAGTCCTTTACGGCTATATCTGCCACAAGACGGGACGCGGCCACGACGATTTCTCGACNCCGCAGCCCCGTTACNTGGAGCCGGGCGACATCTGCCGNTGGCGCAAGCCGGTGGTGGTGCTCACGAACCGCCTCTGCTACAGCGCCACCAATACATTCGTGTGCATGGTGCAAAACATTCCGAACGTGACGGTGATGGGCGACTCGACGGGCGGNGGCGGCGGCCTGCCGTTCAACTCGGANCTGCCCTGCGGCTGGACGTTCCGCTTNTCGGCCGCNCNCATGCTGAACGCCGCCGGCGAACAGATCGAGAACGGCATTGCNCCGGACGTCTTCTGCCAGATGGATACGGTGGCCCTGCATAGCGGCATCGACAGCATGATAGAGGCCGCCGCCGACTACCTGCAAGGGATGGAATAAAACAAAAGCCCGACTCCGCATCATCGCAAAATCGGGCTTTCCCTCTGAAAATCTGTACTCCATAGGAGAATCGAACTCCTATTTGCAGAATGAGAATCTGCTGTCCTAACCGTTAGACGAATGGAGCGTTCCTCGTTTTGAGAACGCAAAATTAGTAATTTTTCGGCAATTCACAAATATCCCCGTCAAAGCCCCTCTTGCGATAAAAATCAATTTGCATNGCTTTCAAATCTTCCGTATAAATCCATATCAAATTCTGTTCCTGGATATTTTTTTGCAAATGAACCGGTTGGTAGTTTTTGTAATGAAGTACGGCGACCACTGAATCGGCTGAAAAATCGAAGGGTTTGAAATCATCGCCATAAATCCGTCGGGATGCCAGAAATTCAGTATATTCCACATCCTGCCCTACCAACCTGCCTTGGGTTCTGAACAATTCGTGCCGGGTATCGAAATGATAGACCAACTTAGGTATAATCCAAAAAGGACTCATGATAATCTTCGCTTCCCGACGTTCGGAACAGGCATACAAATACGCTGAAGCCTCCCTGGTATCAATATGATCGTATTGCAAATAAGCGCTGTCGGCCTGAAAATTCCTCAGCATCAACGCCAATACGACAACCTGCACCCATATCCCGGATGGCGGGACTGTCCGCCACAACCAATCGCCGAGCAGCATACCGAGCCAAGCCAACGACAGGTATAACGGCGGCAAAACGAAATAAAAATAGCGGTCTAGGAAGAAACCGACGCGGAAAGACAAAATGAACGAAACTAACAAGGGTATCAACCACATGCAGNNCAATATCTCCCACAATCCGAATCTATATNTACCGCTTTTCATCTTNATTGCCATCCGCACGATATAGCCGCCCATCATNAAACCGACGAAACCCATCAACCATATATACTGATTCAAAAATCCCCACATTAGTTTTCCAAAATCCCCGAANCTTTCCACTTTCGGTACCCACGTACCATGCAGCCCCGAGTCCANAAAACGGCACCACAACACCGGATACATCGGGATATATAAAATCGCCAACACCGACAGATGCCAAAGATAAGCAGGCCCCAATGTTTTCCTGAAACGGGACACCGAAAGCCACAATAAAAACTGCACCGCAATAACCCATATCGCCAAATAATGCCCGTACATCAACAACAGATTCGCCACCGTAAGTCCTACAATGTAAAGACGACGCCTGGGGCTATACAACCATCCGACAAAGCAATAGAGCGACCAAGCCGACAAAAGGCCTATCAGGCTATAGACCCTCACTTCGTGTGCAAAAAACAAGGCGAAATTACTGAAGGTAAACAACAAAGCCGCGGACAAACCGCCATACAAACCCACACGACTGGCATTCGGCATTGAAAGCCTATCGGCTTCCGCCGTAAAAAACCGAACACCGGTCAAATAAATAGGAACAACCGTCAAAACATTGAAAATCAGCGATAGCATTCGCATGGCAACCGTGGAAACGCCGAACCAAACCACCCAATAATGCAACAATATTTCCCACAAAGGCGGATTATCACCCCCGGTAAGTATATATATGATATCTTTCACGGGAAAGAGGGCGCACATGGCGGAAAAAGCCTCATCCTGACCGATGTCGGTTGAACCGATATGCCACAGCCGCAGGAGTAAAACCAACAAAACGACCGAAAGCCCGATCAGTACCGTCTTTACTTTTTCTATCTTCATAGCGCTGGTTTTCCGCCGACTTCCGACTTGTCGGCAGAACTGCGCAAAATTAAAGAAATATCTGTAAATTTGCAGTTGTTGTGTATTCGTAACGTTTTTGACGCATGAAGAATATTCGGAATTTCTGCATCATCGCCCATATCGACCACGGGAAAAGCACGTTGGCGGACCGTCTGCTGGAATATACCGGCGCCGTGAGCCAACGCGACCTGCAGGCGCAGGTGCTGGACGACATGGACTTGGAACGGGAGCGCGGCATCACGATTAAGAGCCACGCCATACAGATGCGGTATAAATATGAGGGCGAAGAATATATCCTCAACCTGATTGACACGCCGGGGCACGTGGATTTCTCTTACGAAGTGTCGCGCTCGATTGCGGCCTGCGAGGGCGCGTTGCTGATTGTAGATGCCACGCAGGGCATTCAGGCGCAGACGATTTCGAACCTCTACTTGGCACTGGAGAACAATTTGGAGATTATTCCGGTGCTCAACAAGATGGATCTCGACAACATCATGCCGGAGGAGGTCAAAGACCAGATTTCGGACCTCGTGGGTTGCCCGCAGGAGGACATCATCGCGGCCAGCGGCAAGACCGGCATGGGCGTGGAGGAGATTTTGGCGGCCATCATCAAGCGGATTCCGGCACCCAAGGGCGATGCGCAGCAGCCGTTGCAAGCGTTGATTTTCGACTCGGTGTTCAACCCGTTCCGCGGCATCATCTCGTATTTCCGCATCATGAACGGCAGCATGAAGAAGGGCGACAAGGTCAAGTTCTTCCATACGGGCAAGGAATACGTGGCCGACGAAATAGGCGTGCTGGGCTTCAAGCCCATTCCGACGGACAGCCTGTCGGCGGGCAATGTGGGCTATATCATTTCGGGCATCAAGACATCGGCCGAAGTCAAGGTGGGCGATACGATCACGCACGTGGAAAGGCCGTGCGACAAGGCCGTGGAGGGCTTCGAGAACGTTAAGCCGATGGTGTTCGCCGGCGTTTATCCGGTAACGCCCGACGACTACGAGGAGCTGCGGGCTTCGATAGAGAAACTGCAACTCAACGACGCGTCGCTGACGTTCGAACCCGAATCGTCGGTGGCCCTGGGCTTTGGCTTCCGCTGCGGCTTTTTGGGGCTGCTGCACATGGAGATTATCCAAGAACGTCTTGAAAGAGAGTTCAATATGGACGTTATCACGACGGTACCCAACGTGCCGTATAAGGTGACGACGACCAAGGGCGAGGTGCTTGACATCTACAACCCGTCGGGGCTGCCCGCCCCCAACTATGTGGACCATATCGACGAACCATATATACACGCGCAGATTATCACGAAGGCCGACTACGTGGGGCCGATTATCAAGCTCTGCATCGACAAGCGCGGCACGCTGCTCAACCAGGTGTATCTGACCACCGACCGCACGGAGCTGAGTTTTGAGATGCCGCTGTCGGAAATCGTCTTCGACTTCTACGACCGCCTCAAAAGCATTTCGCGCGGCTACGCTTCGTTCGACTACTATCCGAGCGGCTTCAAGCCGTCCAAACTCGTCAAGCTGGAGATTCTGCTCAACGGCGACACGGTGGATGCGCTCTCAACGCTGATCCATGCCGACAACGCCTATGCGTTCGGGCGGCGGATGTGCGAGAAACTCAAGGAGTTGATTCCGCGCCAACAGTTCGACATCGCCATTCAGGCGGCCATCGGCGCCAAAATCATCGCGCGGGAGACCGTCAAGGCCGTGCGCAAGGACGTGACGGCCAAATGCTACGGCGGCGATATCTCGCGTAAGCGCAAACTGTTGGAGAAACAGAAAGAAGGCAAGAAGCGGATGCGGCAGGTGGGCAATGTGGAAGTACCTCAGTCGGCGTTTTTGGCCGTCCTCAAACTGGACTAATATATACAATTTATGCGGGATACGCTGCCTTTCATAGAGCGGGATCCGTGGCTTTGGCCCGTGGCCGGCCGCATTGAGAAGCGGCACGCCGATTATCTGCGCACCAAGGCGTGGATAGAGGCGGAATACGGCTCGCTGTACGACTTTGCGGGGGCGCATCTGCATTACGGGCTGCATCCGGCGGCCGTCGGTGCGGACGGCAGTCCGCACGGGTGGGTGTTCCGCGAATGGCTGCCCAACGCCAAAGACGTGTTCCTGACGGGCGATTTCAACGGCTGGGATTATACCTCCCACCCGCTCCGCAAGGTTTGCGGAGCCGACGGCCGCTGGCACGGCGACTGGGAAATCCGCCTCGCTCCCGACGACGCACGCACGCGGCGGCTCACGCACGGTTCCTGCTACAAAATCTACGTACACGGCGCGGACGGCAGTTGGCACCTGCGCCTGCCCGCCTATACGTTCTATACCGAACAAGACCCCGACACCAAGGAATTCAAGGCCAAAGTGTGGGCGCCTGAAACCGCCGCCGCGCCATCCGCCGCAAACGNCGGGTCACACAAAAAAAACGACGCGCCTTTCAGCCCGCTCATCTACGAAGCCCACATCGGCATGGCGCAGGAGAAAGAGGGCGTGGGCACGTTCCGTGAATTTACCGAAAACGTGTTGCCGCGCATACGCGAAGACGGCTACAACACGGTGCAGCTTATGGGTATAGCCGAACACCCGTATTACGGCAGCTTCGGCTATCATGTGTCCAACTTTTTCGCGCCCTCGTCGCGCTTCGGCACGCCCGACGACCTGCGCGCGCTTATCCGCACCGCCCACGGCATGGGGCTGACCGTATTGATGGACATCGTGCACGCCCACTTCGTCTCCAACCTCAACGAAGGGCTTTGGGCGCTGGACGGCACGCCCGACCTGTACAACTACCCCGAACCCAACGGCACGCACCCCTACTGGGGCTCCAAGATGTTTGCGTTCAACAAGAACGAGGTGCGGCGCTTTCTGCTCTCCAACCTGCGCTACTGGGTGGAGACGTTCGGCTTTGACGGCTTCCGCTTTGACGGCGTGACGGCCATGATGTATTTTCACCGGGGCTATACGGACTACTTCGGCAGCTATCAGAATTATTTTGGCGACCAGGTGGACGAAGACGCGCTGATTTACCTGCGGCTGGCCAACGACTTGCTGCGGGAATTGGGCGAACGGCATAGCGCGCCGCGCCCGCTGTGCTCGATTGCCGAGGAGGTGAGCGGCATGCCGGGCACGACCGTACCCTGCACCGAGGGCGGCNTGGGCTTCGACTACCGGCTGTCGATGGGCATCCCCGACTTTTGGATTAAACTGCTCAAGGAACGGCACGACGAGGATTGGGTGATGCGGGAGATTTGGCACGTGCTCAACGACCGGCTGCCCAACGTGCCGCAGATTGCCTACTGCGAGAGCCACGACCAAGCCTTGGTGGGCGACCAGACGCTGGCGTTCCGCCTCATGGGGGCGCATATGTACACCGACATGGGCGTGGATTCGCATTCNCCCGTGGTGGAGCGCGGCATGGCGCTGCACAAGATGATCCGCCTCATCAGCCTGTTNGCGGGCAGCGGGGGCGGCGGCTACCTCGACTTTATGGGCAATGAATTCGGCCATCCCGAATGGATTGACTTTCCGCGCGAGGGCAACGGCTGGAGTTATCATTACGCGCGGCGGCAATGGTCGCTCTCCGACCGCGACGACCTGCGGTATAANTTCCTGCTGGCGTTTGACCGCGCCATGATTGCGCTGGCGCNNGAAACCNGCCTCCGCACGATGGGNTTCGCNCGNCTGCTGTGCNTGGACGANNCGGCCAAAATCNTNGCGTTCGACCTCCGCGACGGAAAGTATATATTCGCTTTCAACTGGCATGTNTCCGAAAGCCGGCCCGACTACCGCCTGCCCGTNTATCATCCGGGGCGCTACCGGCTCCGTCTNTCGTCCGACGACGCGGCTTTCGGCGGCTTTGGGCGCACGGACGCCGAAACACGCTATTTTTCACAGCCTTACGCCGCNAACCCCGCCGAGGCTTCAAACGCCGACCAACGGCCTTTTGCCGGCGAACGGGCGCAGACCGCCCANTACCTGCCGGTCTATCTCGTCAACCGCGCCGCCCAAGTGTGGGAGCGCGAGGACTGACGTTTGTTTCTGCTCTCAATTTTCACTATCTTTGTCCCCTTTATTCGCACGCACGTANCGCGCGCATGCGCGTACACGTGAGGCGGCGAACCACTTGACACAATACGCTATGAAATCTTACCGTTTACAAAACAACCTGATCGGCTGGTTCGTATGGATCATCGCCACGATGGTTTTCGTCTCCACCGCCGAACGCAGCGGCAGCTGGTGGGACTGCGGCGAGTATATCGCCACCTCGACCAAACTCATGGTCGGNCACCCGCCCGGAGCCCCCACGTTCCAGCTGTTGGGCGCCATCGCGGCCCTGTTCGTGGGGCGCGACCCCGCCCAAATGGGACACGCCGTNAACATTCTGTCGGCCTTGTGCAGCAGCTTTACGATNCTGTTCCTGTTTTGGACGATTACGATGATTGCCAAGATGTTGCTGTTGACGGTGTACCGGACCAAGGACGCGGCCTTTGCCGGCATCGCGCCCAAGACGTTCGAACCGACGGCGTTGGCCCGCATCCTGATTTTCGGCGCAGGCCTCGTGGGCGCACTCGCCTACACGTTCTCCGACTCGTTTTGGTTCTCGGCCGTGGAGGGTGAAGTCTATGCCATGTCGTCGTTCTTTACGGCCATCACGTTTTGGGCCATCCTCAAATGGAACTTCGCGGCCGACGAACCGCACCACCTGCGCTGGATTATCTTCATCGCGTTCCTCATCGGCCTGGCCATCGGCGTGCACCTGCTTAACCTATTGGTCATCCCGGCCATGGTCTTCACGATTTACTACCGCAAGTTCGACGCCACGAAAAAGGGCTTTTGGTACGCGCTGCTATTGTCGGTGGNGCTGTTGGCGGGCATCCTGTGGGGCATCGTGCCCTGGACGGTCAANCTGGCCGGCTATACGGAACTCTTTTTCGTGAACGTGCTGCGGCTGCCGTTCAACTCCGGCACGTTNTTCTACCTTGCCGCCGTCACGGGCCTGCTCGTATGGGGGCTCGTCTATTCGACGCGCAAACGGAAGGTGATGCTCAACACGGTGCTGCTCTGCCTGAGTTTCATGCTCATCGGCTACTCCACGTTCATCACGCTGGTGGTGCGCGCCAACGCCGACGTGCCCATCAACCAGGGCGAGAACAAAGACGCCATCAGCCTGCTGGCCTATCTTAACCGCGACCANTACGGCTCCACGCCCTTGGTTTACGGCCAGTATTTCAACGCGCCCGTCCGCGCCGTGGAACCGCAGAACCCGCAATACAAGCGCGANGAGGAAAGCCGCCGCTACGTGCAGGCCGGCTATTCGTCACAGAAAATAACCTACGACCCGGCGTTCTGCGGGCTGTTCCCGCGCATNTGGTCGTCGATGGAATCGGGCGGCCGNCCCTGCGTGACGTACAACAAGATTTGGAGCGGCTGCACGGGTGACAAACGGCCCACCTTGGGCGAGAACATCCGCTTTTTCGTGCGCTATCAGCTCAACTGGATGTATTTCCGCTATTTCATGTGGAACTTCGTGGGGCGGCAGAACGACCTCATGGGCCGTTGNTACAACCCCGACGGCAGCCGCGACGTGTTTCAGGGCAACTGGCTGTCGGGCGTCGGCTTNATCGACGAGATGCGNCTGGGGCCGCAGGACAACCTGCCCGACTATTTGGCCAAGAACCCGGCGCGCAACACGTTCTTCTTCCTGCCGCTATTGTTGGGCTTGGCCGGCCTTTGGTTCCAGTACCGGCACGACCGCCGCAACTGCTTTGTCGTGTTCCTGCTGTTTTTTATGACGGGCATCGCGATTGCGGTTTATCTGAACCAACCCTCCACCGAACCGCGTGAAAGGGATTACGCCTTCGCCGGCTCGTTCTATGCGTTTGCGATATGGATTGGCCTGGGCGTGACAGCCTTGGGCTATTGGCTTACGCAATGCCTCAAAAAACCGGCCGCACGCTGCGCGGTGGCCGCCGGCGTAACGGCCCTCTGCCTCGTGGCCGTGCCGGGCGTGATGGCGCAACAGGGCTGGGACGACCACAACCGCGGCCAGCAGACGGCCGCCCGCGACTTTGCCCGCAATATGCTGGAGAGTTGCGAACCCAACGCCGTGCTGATTTGCGACGGCGACAACGACACGTTCCCGCTTTGGTACTGCCAGCAGGTGGAGGGCATCCGCACCGACGTGCGCGTTATCAACAGCATGCTGGCGCACAGCTCGTGGCTCATCCAGCCGCTGTACCGCCGGGCTTATGAATCGGCCCCGCTCAAATTCTCGCTGCCGCACCAAGCCTACGAATCGGGCATGAACGACGCCGTGTTCGTGCAAGACCAACTGCAGACCGCCTACCCGTTGCAGAGCCTGCTGAAATTTGTGGCCGACACCGACCGCAAGACGCAGGTCCGCGCCATGAGCGGCGAATGGTATAACTTCATCCCCACCAAAACCGTCTTTATCGAAAAGCCCGACAGCGCGTACCTGGCCTCTACCGGCCTCTATACGCCGGAACAGATCGCGGCCATTCCCGACCGGCTGACCTGGCGGTTGGACAAAGACAACCTGACGAAATCGAACCTCGTCATCCTCGACATCATGGCCAACAACCTGTGGGACCGCCCGATTTACTGCACGAGCCCTTACGCGCACCAGTCCTACCTGCCGATGGGTCAGGCGCAGATGGAAGGCACGCTCTACCGTTGGGTGCCCTATACGAACTACCGCACCAAGGCGGTTTCGGGCGAACGGCTCAACGGCATGGCCACCGACCGCAGCAACCGTCTGCTGGTGGAGGAATTCGACTGGGGCTCCATCCCGAACGACTTGGCCTTGGATCCCGAAACGCGCACGTGGAGCCGTCAGGCGCGGCAGCAATACAGCCTCGTGGCCTCCGCCCTGGCGCAGGAAGGCCGCAGGGACGAGGCCGTGGCCGCCCTGGACAAGGGGCTGGCCTTTTTCCCGGATTCGGTACTGGGCTTCGACACCGACATGATCCGTTACCTCTCGCTCTACTTTGCCTTTGGCGAGAACGAGAAGGGGGAAGCCCTCGGACAACGGCTGTTGGAGATTTTTGACGGGCGGTTGCGGTATGTGGAAGCCTTCCCGCCGCGCTTCCGCCGCAGCGTGGAAGCCGAAAAGCAGGAATGCCTGCAAATAATCCGCCATATACGGGACTTTGCGAACGCCTATCAGGCGCCGGCCTTGGCCAACTCGGCCGAACGGCTGCTCTCGATGCGGTAAAAGAAGACCTGAAAACGACATAACAAGCAATCCTCATGAAGCGTTATCAAACCTGGAACAACCTGTTGGGCTGGCTCGTGTGCGCCATCGCCTGCACGGTGTTCATCAGCACGGCCGAACGGACCACCTCGTGGTGGGACTGCGGCGAATATATATCAACGGCCGCCAAACTCATGGTCGGCCACCCGCCCGGAGCCCCCACCTTTCAGATTTTAGGCTGTATCGCCAACATCTTTACGTTCGGCGACGTAACGAAAACGGCCTTTGCCGTCAATATCCTGTCGGCGCTGTGCAGCGGCTTTACAATTCTGTTCCTGTTTTGGACGATTACGATGCTCGGCAAGAAACTCTGCTGGGCCGTGGCGCAGAAAAAAGAAGCGGCGGCGGATTCGCAAACGCGCACCATGCCGTCCGGCTTTGAACCGAACCGCTTGCAGGGTCTCATGATTTTTGCCGCCGGCATCGTGGGGGCGCTCGCCTACACGTTTACCGACTCGTTTTGGTTCTCGGCCGTGGAAGGCGAAGTGTATGCCATGTCGTCGTTCTTTACGGCCATCACGTTTTGGGCCATCCTCAAATGGGAAAGCCACGCCGACGAACCGCACCACCTGCGCTGGATCATCTTCATCGCGTTCCTCATCGGCCTGGCCATCGGCGTGCACCTGCTTAACCTGCTCGTTATCCCGGCCTGCGTGTTTATCGTCTATTACAAGAAGTTCGAACCCTCGCGCAAGGGCTTTTGGTACTCGCTCCTGCTTTCGGTGGTACTGCTGGCGGGTATCCTGTGGGGCATCGTGCCTTGGACGGTCAAACTGGCCGGTTATTTCGAACTCTTTTTCGTAAACGTGCTGCGGCTGCCGTTCCATTCCGGCACCGTGGTCTATTTCCTCGCGCTGGCGGGCGGCTTGGTTTTCGGTCTGCTCTACGCCTACCGCCGCAACAAGGTGGTGCTGCATACGGCCCTGCTCTGCCTGTCGTTCCTGCTCATCGGTTACTCCACGTTCCTGACGCTCGTTATCCGCTCCAACGCCAACGTGCCGCTCAACGAGAACGAGCCCAAAGACGCGCTGAGCCTGTTGGCTTACCTGAACCGCGAACAGTACGGCAGCCGCCCGCTGTTCTACGGCCAATACTACAACGCGCGCATCATCGACATCAAGGAGGTTTCGCCCAAATACGTCCGCAATACGGAGACCAAACGCTACGAAAAGGCCGGCACGAATGTCAAATACGTGTACGATCCCGCGCACTGCGGCCTGTTCCCGCGCATGTATTCGAACAGCGACAGCGGCGGCCGCAACCATATCAAGTATTACAAACTATGGAGCGGCACGACGGCCGACAACGGCACGCCCAAGCCCTCGATGGGCGAAAACCTCCGGTTCTATTTCCGCTACCACCTCAACTGGATGTATTTCCGCTATTTCATGTGGAATTTCGCGGGCCGTCAGAACAATATCCAAGGCCTGGGCTACAACGAGGACGGCAGCCGCGACCTCTTTAACGGCAACTGGATTTCGGGCATCGGCTTTTTGGACGAAATGCGGCTCGGCCCGCAGGACAACCTGCCCGACTATTTGGCCAACAATCAGGCCCGCAATAAATTTTACCTGTTGCCGCTCTTGTTGGGCTTGGCCGGCTTGATTTTCCAATACCGCGCCCACCGGCGCGACTGCTTCGTCGTGTTCCTGCTCTTTTTTATGACGGGCTTGGCCATTGTGACCTATCTGAACGAACCCTCGACCGAGCCGCGCGAGCGGGATTACGCCTATGCCGGGTCGTTCTACGCCTATGCCGTGTGGATCGGTTTGGGCGTGGTGGCCCTGAGCGAATGGCTGATGAAGCTTATCAAAAAGCCTAACGTGGCCGTGCCCGTGGGCGTGGGTCTGCTCTGCCTTGTGGCCGTGCCCGGCATCATGGCCAAGGAGGGTTGGGACGACCACGACCGCTCGCACCGTACGGCAGCCTACGACTTTGCCAAGAACGCGCTGCTCTCGTGCGAGGATGAAGGCGTGGTGGTGGCCAACGGCGACAACGACACCTTCCCCGTATGGTATTGCCAGGAGGTGGAGGGCGTGAAGAACAGCGTACGCATCATCAACAGCGCGTTGGCCAACAGTTTTTGGCACGTGCAGCCGCTGTTCCGCCAGGTCTATGCCTCCAAGCCGCTGAACTTCGTGCTGTCGTTTGACCAATACGGGCAGGGCGTCAACGATTACGCCTACCTGCAGAACGGCCCCGAAAACAAATCGGTGGAACTGGCCTCCTGCCTGCGTTACATGGCCAACAACCCGCGGGCGCAGGTCATGACGCGCGACGGCGAAAAGATTTCGGTCTTCCCCACGCGCAACGTCAAGCTGACGGTACCTATCGAGAAAATGCTCTCCGAGGGCCGGCTGACCGAAGACCAGGCCGCCCGCTGCCTGCCCGAACTCAACTGGCAGATTCAGAAGACCGACGCGCTCTACCGCGTGGATATCGCGCTGCTCGACCTCCTGGCTTCCAACTTCGCGAGCCGGCCGCTTTATTTCATGAGCGCGGGCGCGCAGGGCAACGTGCTGCCGATGCCCAACCTGGCGCAGTTGGAAGGCAACGTCTACCGTCTGGTGCCGTATCTGAACGAGAACCGCCGCGTAATCGGCGACAACGGCGTGAACACGGACAAGACGTATGACCTGTATGTCAATCAATTCCGCTGGGGCAACCTCAACGACCCCAAAACGGCCATCGACCCCGAAAGCGCGGCCTATACACGCGCCATCCGCTACCAATACATCCTGCTGGCCAAGGCCCTGCTGTTCGAGGGCAAACGCGACTCGGCCGTGACGGCCTTGGACAAGAGCCTGTATTTCTTCCCCAACGCGCAGATTCCGTTCGACGGGCTGATGCTCTATCAGGTGGAGACCTACCTGCAGGCCGAGGCGTTTGAACAGGCCGCCGCGTTGGCGCAACAGCTTTACGGCATCTATGCCGACCGCTTGCAATACGCCGAAAGCTTCCCGCCGCGTTTCCACAACAGCCTTATGGAAGAGATGCGGGAATGCCTGTCGGTGTTCGCCGAAATGGAACACATCCTCGACCCGTTCGCCGAGCGGGAACCCGCCTTGAAAGGCATTGTAGAACTTTGTCAAAACACCCTTCAATCCTATGGATACTAACTTCAACCCCCAAACCGCCGCCGCCAAGCGGCCCAACGGCCTGACGTTGCTGTGCATCCTCACGTTTATCGGGAGCGGCCTCAACGCCCTTACCTATCTGTTTATGGCCGTTAACCTGAACACCATGAAAGACCTGTTGCTTTACAGCGACACCTATGCCGAGCTCTACGCCAGCGTACCCGCCATGGAAGCGGCCGTAACGCAGGTCGTGTCCCTGGGCCCGCTCTTTTTCTGGGTGCAGGCCCTGCTGTGTTTGGCCTCGCTGGCTGGCGCCATCTGCATGTTCAAACGGATTTTCGCGGGATTTCATATATATACTATCGCGCAATGTCTGTTGATTCTTTGGAATATGTATCAGACGGGCTGGGGCGTGCCCTATGGTTCCATCTTCCTGTCGGGCGCTTTCGTCGCGCTGTACGCGATGTTCCTGCCCTACCTGAAGAACAAGGACAAACAGCCGTTGCCGCCCTACGACCCCAATCAAACGGTATAAACTGAAAACAAATTATTCATCCTTTAATACTTTTCATCATGACGGAAAAAGTGCAAACGCTTTTACGCGACTCGGCCGCCGCCCGTTGGACGGCGCTCGTGCTGTTGGCTTCGGCCATGTTCTTCGGCTACATCTTCATGGATATCCTCTCGCCCTTGCAGGAACTGCTGCAGACGCAAAGAGGCTGGGATCCGACCGCTTACGGCCACTATGCCGGCAGCGAGACGTTCCTCAACGTATTCGTGTTCTTCCTCATCTTCGCGGGGATTATCCTCGACAAGATGGGCGTGCGGTTTACGGCCATCCTCTCCGGCGTGGTCATGCTCTGCGGCGCGGCCATCAACTTCTACGCCGTAACGGAAGCCTTTATCGGTAGCGGTGCGGAAGCCTTTATGAACCGTTTTCTGAACCTGCCCATGGCCTGGTGGAACATCACGCCGTTCTTTGACGGCATGCCGGCCTCGGCCAAAATGTCGGCCATCGGCTTCATGTTTTTCGGCTGCGGTGTGGAAATGGCCGGTATCACGGTATCGCGCGGCATCGTTAAATGGTTTAAGGGCAAAGAGTTGGCCTTGGCCATGGGCGTTGAAATGGCCATCGCGCGTGTAGGCGTGGCCGTGGTGGTGTTGGGTTCGCCCGTTATCGCCTCCATTACGCCGGTCAGCGTTTCGCGTCCCGTGGGCGTGGCCGTGTTGCTGTTGCTCATCGGCCTCATCGCCTTTATCTGCTATGCGTTCATGGACAAGAAATTGGATACGCAGATGGGCATGAGCGACGAAGAGAAGGACGACCCGTTCAAAATCAGCGACCTCGGCAAAATCTTCTCGTCCAAGGTGTTTTGGCTCGTGGCCCTGCTCTGCGTGCTCTATTACTCGGCCATCTTCCCGTTCCAGAAATACGCCATCAATATGTTGCAGTGCAACTTAGGCTATACGGCCGAACAGGCCGGCCGCGTGTTCTTCGTGTTCCCGCTCGGCGCGGCGGCCATCACGCCCCTGCTCGGCAACTTCCTCGACCGTAAGGGCAAGGGTGCGAGCATGCTCATGCTCGGCGCCATCCTCATGATCGTTTGCCACCTCACGTTCGCGTTCGTCCTGCCCGCCACGCAGTCGGCGCTCATCGCCTACCTCGGCATCATCCTGCTCGGCATCTCGTTCTCGCTCGTTCCGGCCGCCCTGTGGCCGAGCGTGCCCAAACTCGTGGATAACCGTCTGTTGGGTTCGGCCTACGCCGTCATCTTCTGGATTCAGAACATCGGCCTTTACGCCTTCCCGATGATTATCGGTTCGGTGCTCAAAAACTCCAACCCTGGCGTGGACGACCCGCTCAAATACAACTACGAAGCGCCGATGATCGTGTTCGCTTCGTTGGGCGTGCTGGCGTTGATTTTAGGCTTCTGGCTCAAGATGGAAGACCGCCGCAAACACTACGGTTTGGAAGAACCCAATATTAAGAAATAATACGGCGTGACCCCGCGGGGTACGACCGGTTGGGTATGGGGCGTTGGTTCGCCCCATACCCTCAATAAAAAAATGAGTCCCATGGACAAAGAAACCTTAAAAAACGAAGCGACGGCTCCCGCCGAAAAATCGCTGAATTTTATCGAAGAAATCATTGAAAAGGATCTGGCTTCCGGCAAGAACGGCAGCCGCGTGCACACGCGCTTCCCGCCCGAACCCAACGGCTACCTGCACATCGGACACGCCAAATCCATCTGCCTCAACTTCGGCATCGCACAGAAATACGGCGGCAAGACGAACCTCCGTTTCGACGACACGAACCCCACGAAAGAAGACACCGAATACGTGGATTCCATCAAGGAAGACATCCAATGGCTCGGCTTTAAGTGGGATGCCGAATACTATGCGTCCGACTACTTTGAACAACTGTACGAATGGGCCGTACGGCTCATCAAGGAGGGCAAGGCCTACGTCTGCGACTTGAGCCAGGAGGAGGCCTCGGAATACCGCGGCACGACCACGCAGCCGGGACGGCCCAGCCCCTACCGCGACCGCTCCGTGGAAGAGAACCTCGACCTGTTTGAACGCATGCGCAAGGGCGAATTCCCGAACGGTGCCAAGACGCTGCGCGCCAAAATAGACTTGGCCTCGCCCAACATGCACATGCGCGACCCCATCATGTACCGCATCATCCATCAGGAACACCACCGCACGGGCAATAAATGGTGCATATACCCGATGTATGACTACGCCCACGGCGAGAGCGACTCGATAGAGGGCATCACGCACTCGATCTGCACGCTCGAATTCGAAGTGCACCGGCCGCTGTACGACTGGTTCATCGCCACGCTGAAAATCCACGCGCCCCAACAGATTGAGTTCGCGCGGCTCAACCTCAGCTATACGGTCATGAGCAAGCGCAAGCTGCTGCAACTCGTGCAGGAGAAACACGTCATGGGCTGGGACGACCCGCGTATGCCGACGATTTCGGGCCTAAGGCGGCGCGGCTACACGCCGGCCTCCATCCGCCTGTTCGCCGACAAAATAGGCGTGGCCAAGCGCGACAACACGATTGACGTGTCGCTGCTGGAATGGTGCGTGCGCGAAGACCTCAACAAGAAGGCGCAGCGCGTGATGGCGGTGCTCGACCCGGTCAAGGTCGTCATTACGAACTACCCCGAAGGGCAGACCGAGGAACTGGAAGCCATCAACAACCCCGAAGACGAGACGATGGGCACGCGCAAGGTAACGTTCTCGCGCGAACTGTATATCGAACGCGAGGACTTTATGGAAAACCCGCCCAAGAAATATTTCCGCCTCTCGCCGGGCACGGAGGTGCGGTTGCGCTACGCCTATTTCGTGCGTTGCACCGACGTGGTGAAAGACGCCGACGGCAACATCATCGAAATCCACTGCACGTACGACCCGGCCTCCAAGGGCGGCAACTCGCCCGACGGCCGTAAGGTAAAAGGCACGCTGCACTGGGTGTCGGCCCCGCACGCCTTGGACGCCGAGGTGCGCGTCTTCGACCGGCTGTTCAGCTCGCCCACGCCCGACGAGGTGGAAGAGGGCCAAACGTTCCTCGACAACCTCAACCCCGACTCTTTGACCATCAAGCGACACTGCAAGGTGGAGGCGTTTTTGGCCGGTGCCAAGCCGCTGGACCACTTCCAGTTCGAACGCCTGGGCTACTTTAACGTGGATCCGGACGCCGCGCGCGAAGGCCGCCTTATTTTCAACAAGACCGTGGGGTTGAAAGACACGTGGGCGAAAGAAAACGCAAAGGCATGAAGCCCGGAGTGCGGACAACAGGTCGGTATATAGCCCGCGGGCTGACGGCGGCCTTTGCGGCCGCATTGTTATGCGGCCTCGGCACAGGGTGCCGGCGCGCGGCCCCGGAGGGCCGGACAACGGTAAACGTCTGTCTGCACGGCGGCGCGGAACGCCCGCTGACGCTCTACGAACTGCGTGCCAATACGGGTACGGTGACGATAGAGACGCACCGCCTGGACAAGCGCGGCGAGGGTCGGTTCCGCTTTAAAAACGACAGCCTGAGTCTGTTCGTGTTGCAGACGGAGGCGGCGGACTCCAACGCGGTAGGCGCGCCCACGCCCTTGGTGCTGTTTCCGGCCGTGGGCGGCACGTTAACCGTGGAGGCGGACTACGCCGACCTCGTGGGCAGCGCACACATAAGCGATGCGGCGGGCGTGGCCGACAGCCTGCATATCCTGCCGTTCCAGCGGGCGCAACAGGCCACCGAACGCCTCAACCGCGAGGCGGCCGACTATTGGACGGGCGTCCGCTACGCGGCCGACGCCCGCCACCTCTACGACTCGCTCGTGGAAAGCCTCGACCGGTGCTACCGTGCGCAGAAAGCCGAAAGCGTCCGGTTGGCGGCGCGGTACCCGAACACGCTGATACCGGTCTATTTGGCCCAGCTGTCGTTCGGCAACCGTCCGCTGTTCGACCCGCAGGACCCCGACGACCTCCGCCTGCTCTCCGACTGGGCGGCGGCCATGCGGCGGACCTTGCCCGGCAACCCGCACGTAAACCGTTTTTCGAACAACATAGAACGCTTGGAACAACTGCAACGGCTACAGGCCCTGCAACGTGAACGCAAATGAAAACGATACAAGTAGATCATATCGACCTTAAACTGGAGGCGGGCAAGAAACTGTTTTTCGCCTCCGACTTCCACCTCGGCTCGCCCGCTTACGACAAGAGCCGTGAACGCGAACGCAAGATTATCGCGTGGATAGAGGCGCACGAGGCGGAGATGGGGGCGCTGTTCCTGCTCGGCGACGTCTTCGACTACTGGTTCGAATACCGCCATGTGGTGCCCAAAGGCTTCGTCCGTCTTTTCGGGACGTTGGCGCGGCTGACCGACAAGGGCGTTCCCGTCTTTTTCTTCTGCGGCAACCACGACACGTGGGTGCGCAACTACTTCCAACAGGAACTCGGCCTGCGCGTGTGCGAACAGAACGCGCGGCTGTGGGTCAACGGCGTCAAGTTCTACCTCGGCCACGGCGACGGCCTGGGGCCCGACGACAGGGGCTATAAGTTTATGAAACGCCTGCTCGCCGCCCGCTGGAGCCGCAGCCTGTTTGCCATGCTGCACCCGTGGACGGGCTATGTGCTGGCCAGCGGCTTTTCACGCCGCAGCCGCAGGGCCGACGAACTCAAAACCGACCGAAGGGCCTACGAACTCAAGAAAAACGAGAACCTGACCTATTTTATGCGGGAACTCTTGGATGAAGAGCCCGACATACGCTATTTCATTTTCGCCCACCGCCATTGGCCGCAATTGGTGCCGATTCAGGCTTTGGACGAAAACACACCCACCGACTGCCAATACCTGAACGCGGGCGACTGGCTGCAATATTTCTCTTACGGCGTTTACGACGGGCAGACCCTGCAACTGCAAGGGGAATGCACCGAAAAAAAGTTTTAATGCGTTCATGACGATGAAAACGGCAGAATTCACGTTTCTAGGAACAGGCACCTCGCAAGGCGTGCCGATGATCGGATGCCATTGTGAGGTCTGCCGTTCGGACAACCCCAAAAACAAACGGCTGCGCACGGCCGGCCTCATCCGTTACGACGGCAAGGCCGTGGCCATAGACGCGGGGCCCAACTTTCGCGAACAGATGCTCTCCGCGGGCGTTGACCGCTTGGACGCCATCCTGCTGACCCACCCCCACCGCGACCACATCGGCGGCCTGGACGACGTGCGCCCCTACAATTATTACGCCCGCTACGCGCCGCCGCGCCCGATGCCGCTTTACGCCACGGCGCACACGCTACAAGGTGTCAAGGAGAACTTCCCCTATGCGTTTGAAGAACATCCCTATCCCGGCGCGCCGCAGTTCATCTTGAACGAAATTGAGACCAACGCCGCGCCCTTCCATGTGGAGGGTCTTTCGGTGCAGGCCATCGCCATCCGCCATTTCCAGATGGACATCGCGGCCTTCCGCATCGGCGACTTCTGCTATATTACGGATGCGAGCGAAATCAGCGCCGGGTCGGCCGACCTCATCCGCGGCTGCCGCATCTTGGTGGTGAACGCGCTGCGGCGCGAACCGCACCCCTCGCACTTCACGCTGGATCAGGCCGTGGCCTTCATCGAAACCATAAAACCCGAACAGGCCTACCTGACCCATATCGGCCACTTCATGGAACACGAGGCCCTGTGCCGCGAACTCCCCATACACATCAAACCGGCTTACGACGGACTGACGATTGCGTTCAACCCGGCACCGTAACCGATATATACTACATTTGACATTATGAAAGCATACCTTGATTTACTACGCACGATTTTGGAACAGGGCGTCCGTAAAACCGACCGCACGGGTACCGGCACGCTCAGCTACTTCGGCTATCAGATGCGGTTTGACCTCTCGGAGGGATTTCCGCTGCTGACGACCAAAAAACTGCATACGCGCTCCATCTTCTACGAGCTGCTGTGGATGCTCAAGGGCGACACGAACATTAAATACCTGCACGACCACGGCGTGACGATTTGGGACGAATGGGCCGACGCAAACGGCGACCTCGGCCCGGTCTATGGCAAACAGTGGCGCAACTGGGAAGGGCCCGACGGCCACACGATAGACCAAATCAAGGAGGTGGTGCGGCAGATCCGCGAAACGCCCGACTCGCGCCGGCTCATGGTGTCGGCTTGGAACCCCGCGGAGGTGAACCGGATGGCCTTGCCGCCTTGCCACGCGTTCTTTCAGTTCTACGTAACGGAAGGACGGCTCTCGTGCCAGCTCTACCAGCGGAGCGGCGACGTCTTTTTGGGCGTGCCGTTCAACATTGCGTCGTACGCGCTCCTGACCGCGATGGTGGCGCAGGTCTGCGGCCTCAAGCCGGGTACGTTCGTCCATACGCTCGGCGACGCGCACCTGTATGCGAACCACTTGGAACAGGCGCGCCTGCAACTCACGCGCACGCCATTCCCGCTACCGATGCTGGAGCTGAACCCCGACGTGCGGAATTTAGACGATTTTACTTACGAAGACATCCGCATCCTGAACTATCAGGCACACCCGCACATCAAAGCGGACGTGGCGGTATAGCTAAACCCTAACGACTATGGAAAAGATTGCATTGATTACCGGCGTGACGTCGGGCATCGGACGGGCGACAGCCGAACGGCTGGCCGCCGAAGGTTATAAACTCATTGTGACGGGTCGCCGCGAAGACAAGCTGAAGGCGGTGGCAGAGGCACTGAAGGCCAAGACGGAGGTCTTGCCGCTCTGCTTCGACGTGCGCGACAAACAGGCTGTGGAAACGGCCTTGAACGGCCTGCCGGAGGCTTGGAAAGCCGTGGACGTGCTCGTGAACAACGCCGGCCTCGCCGTGGGCTTGAACCCGTTGCAGGAGGGCGTCGTGGACGACTGGGAACGCATGATAGACACTAACCTCAAAGGGCTGCTCTACGTGAGCCGCGTGGTATTGCCGTGGATGACGGCGCGCCGCAAGGGCCATGTGGTCAACCTCGGCTCGATTGCCGGCAAGGAAGCCTATCTGAACGGCAACGTCTATTGCGCCACCAAACACGGCGTGGACGCGCTGAGCAAAGGGATGCGGCAGGATTTACTGCCCTACGGCATCAAGGTGACGCAAATCTGTCCGGGGGCGGTGGAGACCGAATTTTCGCTCGTGCGCTTCAAGGGGGATGCCCAACGCGCCGACAAGGTTTATCAAGGCTTTACGCCGCTCACGGCCGCCGACATCGCCGACGCCATCGCCTACTGCGTGCTGTTGCCGGCGCACGTCAACATCAACGACATGGTGATCATGCCAACGGCGCAGGCCAATTCGAGCCAGTTCCATAAGGTGCTGTAAGCCGTGTGCCTTACTTGTTGTAGGCGCGGCGCAACCGTTCACCCTTTTCCAATTCCTTGCCAAACAGTACTTTCGTGCAGAAAGCCTTGAGGAAACCGCAACCGTAACCGTTGAGTTGTATAAAGGCCGTGACGACAGATAAGAGCGCGATTTTCAGCGATTTGTTTTTAAACAAAGAGGCAAGGAACAACAAGACGATATAGAGCGCCGGAAACAGCAACCACCACGGGCTATGAAAGATAGCCAGCAATACGAGTGCCGCTTCGCCCACAACGAACAAAGCCGGCAACACGTGAACGGCTTTCAGCGATTCCGGATGCAGTTTGAACAGAAAAATCCGCGCCTGCCCGAAATTATAAACCTGCCGGAAGAACTTCTTAAGGTTGACACGACGCTTGTGATAGACCGACACGTCCGGCAACAGCGCGATGGAAAAACCGGCCTCGCGGATCCGGATGCTCAGATCGATATCTTCTCCGAACATATCGGCAAAGCCGCCCACTTTATCGTACACCGCGCGGGAGAAACCCATATTGAACGAACGCGGGTTGAACTTTTCCATGCTGACTTTCGCACTTCCGCGTATGCCACCCGTGGTCAGAAACGATGTCATCGCGAAATTGACCGCCTTCTGCATCGTTGTGAACGTGGGTAGGGCGCGGTCGGGCCCACCGAAACAATCCACATCCCGATTTGACAAACAAACATTTAAGGTTTGCATATATTCCGGCGGCAGAATGCAGTCCGAATCGAAAAACAGGAAATAGTCGCCCTTGGCGCACCCCATACCCACATTGCGCGTATCGCTACGCCCGGTATTGGGCTTGGTGACATATTGAATATCAAGACGGTCCGCGTACCGGTTCACGACCTCATCGCACGGCAGGCTCGATCCGTCCTCCACCACAACGACTTCAAAATTCCTCTCGGTCTGAGCCGCCAGGCTCGCCAGCATCTCGGCCATCTCGTCCGGCCGGTTGTACACCGGAATAATGACGGAATATTTCATATCCTCAATTTGGATACAAAAATACGATAAAAAGCCGTACCTTTGTAACCTTGGTTCAAAAATTCATCCTTATGAAAAACATGATTGTTTGCGGGCTGTTGTTTTGCCTGCTTGCCGGATTCGGCGGCCTGAACGCACAGGAGACGGCCATTTCGAGAACGCCGGCACCGTCCGAACCGGTTATGAAAGAATTTGCAAAGAATTACGCCGATGCGGAAAATCCGGTATGGTACGCCTACCAGGATGCGAACGGCAATACTATTTACTGCGCGACATTTACGCGCAACGGCGACCGGAAATGCGTTTACTACAAGAACGACCGCTACGCCAATCTCATCACGTTTGTACCGACGGAATATTGCCCGCGTAAAATCAAGAACCTGGCGGCTTCGTTGCACTCAGACTATCAAATTGCGGAAATCGCTTACATGCAATCCATTTACGGTTCTTTTTACCGTGTAACGCTGACCAAAGGCAAAAAGAAGAAAATGGAATATATGACGATGTTCTTCTCTCCGGCCGGCGAACTGCCGTCGAACGAAAACGACGCCACATTCGAGATGCTGCATGAAATCTCGGTGGCGACCCCTACCAAATAAATTGACTGGAAAAACCAACGATATGAAGAAGCCCGGCCTTTACAGGTCGGGCTTCTTCATATTACGTACCCTATAATTATACCAACGTCTCTTCCGTACCCTGCTCTTTGTTCAGGAACCGCGCCATGACGAAGAAGAAATCCGACAGGCGGTTGATGTAACGCAACGCGAGCACGAAACCGGAAGCATAGCTGACGCCGCGCGTCACCTCGGCGGCCCAACGTTCGTACAAGGCCATGACGTGACGTTCACAGCGGCGGCAGATGCAGCGCAACTGATGCACATAGGCCGCCGAAGCGCAACCACCCGGCAGGATAAAGCCGCGCAGGGCCGGCAACACGGTCTGCATCGCGTCTATTTCCCGCTCCAGCTTATCGACATCCTTACCCTCTATAAAACTGTAGGTAAACGGCTGGGCCGACCGGAAATCGAAGGACAACAGCGTGCCTATCTTGAACAGGTCGCGCTGAATGTTCAGCAACAGCGTGCGGTATTCCTCGCTCAGTTCATTGCCGTAACATGAATAAAAATAACCGATGGCCGAGTTGAGTTCGTCCAACTGACCGTAGGCTTCCACCTGCGCGTCCGCCTTGCTGACGCGCTGTCCGCCAATCAACGACGTCGTGCCGTCGTCACCCGTTTTCGTATATACTTTCATGATTATTCCTCCGTATTGTAAAGTTCATTCCACCAAGTCGGTTCGTCTTTCAGATAGCGGTCGAACCAAGCCAAAATCGTTTTTTCCCACAGGATGCGTTTAGGCAAATCGACGATACCGTGGTCTTCGCCTTCCACCGTGACCATAGCCACAGGACGCCCCAACAGCCGCAGGGCCTTGTACATCTGCCAGCTTTCGCCTATGGGCACATTGCGGTCGGCCGTGCCGTGCAGCAACAGCAAGGGTGTGTGCACCTTGTCGGCATTAAACAGCGGGCTCTGATCCACATAGATGTCGCGGCGATCCCACGGGAACGAGTTGGCCGACGCCACCGCATTGTAGAAGTAGCCCCAATAGCCCTCGCCCCAGTAGCTGGAAATGGAACTGATGCCGGCGTGCGATACCGCGGCGGCGAACAGGTCGCAATGGCTAACAAGGTATTGGGTCATGAAACCGCCGTAAGACGCACCGATACAGCCTATTTTTTCGGCATTGATGAAGGGGTAGCGTTCGCAGGCCTGCTGCACGGCCGACATGATTTCGCCGCCCACGGTCTTGCCCCAGTTGTTGAGATGGCGCGAGGCGAACTCACTGCCGTAACCGATGGCGCCGGAGGGCTGCACCACAAGCACCACATAACCGTGCGAAGCCCATACCTGCTTGGGGTAGCGTATATCCAGCGACTTGGGCGTGGGCGACGTGCCGCCGTAGTAATACGTGATGCACGGATAGCGCTTCGTACCGGCCTGCAATGCTTCGAGCGTCAGGCCATCGGGCAGATATAGCGTGCCGTTGATGCTGTCGCCGGCGGGTGTCGCGAATTTGAGGTCAAACCAATGATTGACGGCCACGCCCTTGTCGGCCAGCGCCTGCTGCGGGTCAATCAACACGGTCTCGCTACGGCGCGCCTGCGGATTGGACAACGGCCCTTTGCTCAGATAGGCGCGCACCGGCTCGGAAGCCGTCGTACCCGTATAGAGCATACAGTCGCCGCCCATGGCCATCTGTTCGGTATAATGGGTTTTAAGCGGTACGCGCACGAAAACGGGCTTTTCGTAGCCGCTCTCCACACGGTAGGCGTATAGGTTGACCGCATCGCCATCGGTGGCGAGCATATATACACATCGACCCGAAGGGTCGGGAGAGAACCAGCCAATGGAGGGTTTGAAGTCGCGGCCTATGAAATGGGCCCGCTTGGTGTCGAGGTCGAAGATGAACGGCGTATTGTTGTAGTCGTTTACATAGAGCGAGTCGCCCGGCTGACGGGAATTGACGAAAGCGGGATCGGCGAACATGGATTCCGCCCCCACGACAAACAGCTTGCGGTTGCCCGGCAAGAAAGCCGCGCCCGTAAAGAACTGCACCGTCTGCCACAGCAATTCGGTTTCGCGCGTGTTCAAATCCATCAAATATATACTGCTCCGCATGAACACACGCACGCTGTCCGCCATTTCAGACGTTGAAAACAGCAATTTGGTACCGTCCGCGCTGATGTCTTGCAATGCCGTGGAAAGAGGCCCGTAGGTCAAAGGTTCGAGCCAGGCGTTTTCGGTGGTGTATTTACGGGTGAACCGACCCGCCTTGCGGTCGGCGGCCAAGCCGGCCTGCCAACTCCGCAAATCGAGTTTGTAAAGGTGGGTGCGGTCTTTGTAATACGGCCACTGGTCGGCCGGGGAACTGAGGCTACGCAGGCCGGTTTTGTCGGCCTCAGGCCGCGTCACGACGTCCACCACCATATAACTGCCGTCCGGCGCCCAGGTAAAGCCGCCCAATTCGTCGGCGGTCTCGTAAACCGGCTGGGCCGTCTCGCCCAACAGCCCTACGTAGATGCGTGTCTTCTTCCCTTCGCGCTGCATATAGCCGAAATAGGGGGCGGCCGGTGCGAAAGCGAAATGGGAAATCCCTTTGTAAACGGCCGTCGCCTGCCCGTTGTCGGTACGGCCTACCGTCAGGCTGCGTTCATAGCCGCTGCGGTCGGCCTTGGCCGCCGTGTAGGTAATGGCATAGAAGCGGCCGTCGTAAGAGAGTTTTGGCGCCCCCACACGCTCGCCGAACAGGTAGTGCGGCAGGTCGTAACGTTCCTGCGGTTGCAGACCCAACGCCAAGACGGGCCGTTCCCCGTCGGCCTCTGCGGCCTCGGCCGAAACCGTCAGTTCCGGAAGGGCATACGCACGGCCGGGTTCCTCTAACGCCCGCACGATGAGCACGTGCAAACCGGGTTCCACCGCGCCCTTGTATTTCTTTTCGGCCGGCTTGGCCGTATCGCCGGCGGCTTGGGCTGCATTCTGGCTCAAGACCTTCTTGCCATCCACATACAATTCATATACGGGTGAAAACCGCAAGGCGTATTCGGCCTTGACGAAGCGGTCGGCCGTAAGATAGGTGCAATAGTAACGCCACGCGATACGGCCCGTCGTGTCGGCCTCCGCCGATGCGTCCGCCCCCGCTTGCGCAGAGGGGTCAACGGGCAGCGCGTGCCAATACAGCCCGCCCTGTCCTTGCCGCAAAGCCGCGCCGTCGGCCGGCCGGCTCGCCGTCATCTTCTCCATATCCACCCCCGGCAAAGCCAAGATTTTGGGCGTGTCGAACGCCTCGCCGCGGATGTTCTTCTCGGCCTTGAACGCCGGCGCGGGCATCTCCCAAACGTCCGACACCAACCAAGCGTCGGCGGAAACGTGCTGTTGCGTCTGCGCCCGAAGCGTACAGACCCCGCTAACAAACAGCAAGCCGCCCAAAAGGGCGGCCGCTGCGATCTTTCCATATCTCATAGAAATGTCTCTTTATGGATGTGCCTCGATTATTTTTCGGGAATCACGACCGGGAAATCGTAGTCGAAATTCATCAAATCCATCTTCTCCATCACCTTACCGAGGAAGTCGTGGTATTGCGGCGTAAACGTGAACGTATTGGCGTCGTAATACTCGCACGACAGCGGCTTGTTGCCGATGGAACCCATGTCGATGGACGACGTGTTGTATTCTTCGAGTTCCTCGAAAGGCACCACCGATTTCAACACCGGCATCTGACCGTAGGCTTCGCGCAAGAGCAAGTCCACCACCTTGTCGGCCAACGTGGCCGTCAGACGGCGGTCGTAGGCGCGGCATTCGCCGGAACGGGCGAAATAACCCGTAATCTGTGCGCGGGCGTCAATGCCCAAGCGGCGCGAAATCTCGCTGGCCACCACGCCGCTCACGCCACCGAAACGCGGATGTCCGTACTCGTCTTTCTCCGAGCTCGCGAACACCATTTCGGGCTTGCCGGTTTCCTCGTTATACCAACGGATACCCTCCGACACCGCCACAATCAGGTTGCGTTTCGGGTTCCGCATATACAGTTCGTTGACGCGTTCAAAGAAGAAGTCCTTGCGTTCGCGCGTGATTTCCACTTCCGGAATCAACGCCAAGTGCGCGCCGCCGAACGTGGCCGTACCCGTCAACCAACCGGCGTCACGTCCCATGACCTCCACCACCATGACGCGCGAGTGCGATTCGGTCGTGGTCTTGATCATGTTCGTCAGACGGGCCACCGTCCGCGCGGCCGACGGGAAGCCGGGGCAGATAACGGCTTCTATTTCCTTACCATCTACATGGTGCATCGTGCGCGTGCGCAAGTCGTTGTCAATCGTCTTGGGGAAACCGATAACGGGGATGCCCTCCTGCTCGTAAAGCTTCTTGGCCGCGCCGTTGGTGTCGTCGCCGCCTATCGTCACGAGCACGTCGATTTTATAGCGTTTCAAATTGTTCATGATTTGGCCCACGCGGTCTTCGCCCGGCTTGGACGAGAACGGGTTGGTACGGCTCGAACGCAAGGCCGTGCCGCCATAGCAACCGTTATAGGGCTGGCACGTCAGATCCATAACGTCGCCGTCGCCCAAAAGGCCTTTCCAGCCCTGACGGATGCCGTAAACCTTGTAACCCAACATCGACGCGCGGTTACGCACGGCTTCGATGCTGGAGTTGATGGCCGGCGTATCGCCGCCGCCCGACAGAATGGCAAGCGTCTTGCCCTTGAACAATTTGTTTTCTAAGCTCATATCAGTTGGTTTTTAAAATAAATCCGCATGCGTTCCCGTATCAATAAACATCAATATCAACTCAATATCATTTTGCTTCCAAACAAGCAACCAATCTGGTTCTATATGGCATTCCCAACACTCAGCATACCGCCCCACTAATTTATGAGGTCTGTAAACAGCAGGCAAACTGCCTGATTCTTCCAGGATGCCGACTGCTTTTTTAAGTTTTTCAATATCCAAGCCTCTTTTAAAACACTTCTTAAGAGACTTCTTAAACTTATTGGAATATGAAATCTGATATTTCATTTTCCTAAAATCTGTTTGAACATCTCATCAGTGCTTTCAGCATGATATATGCGCCCTGCTTTAATATCTTCCAACGCTTCATCCAAACCGCTTTTCCGCTTAACGCTTTTGGTCTGAGCGATAGATACGCCTTCAATAGCTCCGAGAATCTTCTTCAAGCTTGGAAGAATCTTCACGTTTTCGATATTCAGAATCAACTGGGTCATCTCTTTGAGATATTACGGAAACAAATTTACGGAAAATTTCCGAAACAGCCGCACCCTTTGGCGTTTCAGTTTTGCCGATAAGATTTTTATTGGTAACTTCGTTTCCGCAATTGCCCGAATGGGCATGGACGTGTTTGTTTTGTTTGGAGTTTTGATACTGCTATTTGTGGTGGCGGTATTTTGGTTCGGTAGTAAGGACCATAAAAGTGGGCATTCTAAGCCTAAACAAAAGGGTGCTTCCCCGAAGGATAGCTATAGGCGGCAGGTATTTCGACCCGGTAGTAAGGACTATAAACAATGGTATTCTGAGCCTAATCAAAAGGGTGTTTTTTGGGAGAATAGCCACAAAGGGCATGTGTATTGGCGTTGGGGGGAAGTTGATAAAGAAGGGAAAGGTATTGCAGGAGAAAGGGCGGTAGCCGAGATTTTGAGCCGTCTTCCTTACGAATATAGGGTGTTTAATAACGTGCTACTTAACAACCCGTTTGGAGGAACGGCGCAAATCGACCACATCGTTGTCTCACCATCCGGCGTATTTGTAATTGAGACGAAAAATTTCAGTGGAAAAGTCTATGGGAGTGTAAAGGCGAAGTATTGGAAGGAGTATATTAGAGGTGAGGAATATCCGTTTATTAACCCCGTACGGCAAAATAAGATGCATATCGCCGTATTGGCCCAAAACCTTGCATCATTTGATGTGCCGTTTTTTTCGGTAGTGGCGTTCTCGCCGGAGGCCGACTTACGGGTGTTCAGGCATAACGGGACAGATGTGCTGTATTGGAATGATTTGTTGGAGATGTTTAGGTATTATGAAGATGAGAGGATGTCGCAGTCCAAAGCGGAGGCGTTTGGTTTTGAGTTGGATAAGGTGCGAATAAAAGGGATGGAAGGTTATCAACGGCATGTTGAAGAAGCGCAGGCATATGTACAGCGGAAGAAGAAGGATATTCAAAATGGAATTTGTCCGTATTGTGGCGGTAAATTAGTGCGCCGAAATGGCCCGTTTGGAGAATTTTTTGGCTGTTCCACTTATCCGGATTGTACGTTTATGGAGAAAATAGAGAATTGACAAACAATAAATTACGTTATGAATAACTTCATGAGAGTTTTTCTTGGGTTTGTAGCCGGGGTTTTGGCTACGATTTTTGTTTTGGCTTTGATTGCGCGGAGTCAAAATAACAGGGCGAGAAATGAATTGATAAAGGATGTATTGATATCTTTGAAAGAAGAAGAGGGGATGTCTAATGAGGTTGTTTGGTTTGATTTGACCACGGCAAAAGGACAGGAAGTGCGGCTTTGTACACAGATGCCTAAGGAAGAAGTCAAGCAGTTGCTAGGGAAACCCAACAAAACGAGTGTTAGGCAAGGATATGACGGTAAAATACACGAGACGTGGGAGTATGAAAAGCGTTATGATAAAGGTTATGATTTGATGGTGACGGATTTTATAGTCTATTTTGAAAATGACAAATTGACTTCTGTCAGTCAGTATTAGTTAATGTTGATTTTATTTTAAGTATTTTTGCCAATAGGATTTATCGGAATAAAATTATCCGTCCAATCTTCGTATTCCCCTTTTCCACCTCTACGCCTATGTTTAGCCCCCACTGTCAAAATATCTATACTTTCCCCTGCCTTCAAATTCTTTATGGTATGTGTCTCTTTAAACAATAAAAATTTTCGCGCCGGAATAACAAAAACACCTTCAAAGCCAGCTGCAAGAATGATATAATCTATTTTTTCCTCTTCTATGACTTCTGGAAATATACTATACCACCATGTGGTATTTGCATAATCATATTTTTTAGATCCTTTAAAATATAGTCGTCCCATGGAAGAACTATAAATCTGTTTTCTTCCTATTTGCATTGCATCAGAAAATTGAGGCAATAATTGTTTTACTTGTTCAAAGGTAAGATAGGTCTGTTCTTTCATATTTATTTCATTGCTTTTATCTCAGTGCCTCTATGCCATCCGACGCCCTTTCCGCCGCATCATCCGGAGGATGGCTACGGAGACTCGGTTAGACCCGGTTCAGGAAATCGTGCACGAAGGCGGCGCAGGCTTCCGGCTCCTCCCAAAAGCCCATGTGCCCGCACGGCAGCCAAAGGATTTCGGCGCGCGTACACAGCATGGCCTGCCCCATAACCTTACCCACGTCTTGTTTCTCGTCGTACCGGCCGATAAGGAAGCAGAACGGCAGCGGGCGCGGGGCGGGCGCGGCCGAAGCGGACGGAAGACCGCCGGTGAGCACGTGCAGATAGCTGTCGCGTTCCGCCAAACCTTTTTGTATCGCCAACACCGCCTCCAGCGACATGGCGCGCCCGCCCTCGGTCAAGGCGGCGATTTTACCGGCCATGCGTTCCCGGTTGTGCGGCGCAAAAAGCGTGGGCATGAAACGGGTCACAAAGTCTTTCTTGGCCTCGCCCCCCTGCTCGAGCAACGCAATAGTGCGGCGACGCTGGGCCAAGCCCTGCTCGCCGTCTTGAGCGGCCTGCGAGTGGAACAGCACGATGCCCTTTACCTTTTCGGGGAACAAGTCGGCCACGGCCAAAGCGACATAACCGCCCATGGAATGCCCCACCAACACGGCCTCCGACACGCCCTCTGCCCGCATGACGGCCTCCACCGTCCGTGCACAGAGCGGCACCGAATGCACCTCGGCCAACACCTCGCTTTGGCCGTGGCCGGGCAGGTCAATGGCCAACACGCGGTGGTCGGCGCCCCACACTTCCGCCATTTCGTTCCACACCCAGGCGCCTTCCATGAGCCCGTGCAGCAGCACCACCGCAGGCCCCGCGCCCGCCGCCGTATAATGGAGGCGTTTGCCCTCCCATTCGATGTATTTGCTTTCCATCATCCTGTTTTTCTTTTTACCAACCGACTTTCAACGGTTAAAACCTTTGCAGATACGAAATTACCAATAATAATCCTATTGGCAAAACCATAGACCCGTGTTTTGTAATTTTGCTTTTATCACTATATTTGTACGGTCGTATAGATACAATACGGCATAGACTGCGGAATTTATAAACATTAAACACTATACAATTATGGCTCAAACATTTACGGATGCCAATTTCGAAGAATTGGTATTGAAATCAGACAAAGTGGCTATGGTGGACTTCTGGGCACAGTGGTGCGGTCCCTGCTTGGCGCTCGGCCCCTCGATCGAAGAAATCGCCAACGAATACCAGGGCAAAGCCGTCGTAGGCAAGGTCAATGTGGATGAATGCCCCGCCGTTACGAAGAAGTACGGTATCCGCAACATCCCCACGATTTTGTTCATCAAGAACGGCGAAGTGGTTGACAAACAAGTTGGCAAGACGTCCAAGAGTGACTTGGTGAGCAAATTGGACGCTCAGTTGTAAGTCGCTTACATTCATGCCATACGGCATAAGGAAAAGGCAATAGGTCGATAGGCGTATTGCCTTTTTTCTTAATAACGCATGCCGCAGCCGCACATGGAAAATACGTTTATCCCCTATATGCAGAACGGGCTCGGCAACTTGGAGTTGCTGGCCAAAGCGGTGGTGGAAGGCTTTCTGACGGGCCTGCACCAAAGCCCGTTCCACGGCTTTTCGGTGGAATTTGCCGAACACCGTCCGTACAATACGGGCGAGGACACGCGGCACGTGGACTGGCGGCTGTATGCACGCACCGACCGTCTCTTTACGAAAAAATACAGCGAGGAGACGAATATGCGCTGCCATCTGCTCATTGACCGGTCTTCGTCAATGTTCTTTCCGCCCATCGACACGGTGGCGGGCGGCGTAAACAAGTTGCGCTTTGCCATCGGCGCGGCGGCTTCGTTAAGTTATTTGCTTTACAAACAGCGCGATGCAATAAGCCTGAACGCATTTTCGGACGAATTGACGTTTGCGTCGGAATGTAAGTCGGGCGCGGTGCATTGGCATTATCTGATGGACCGGCTGTCGTATTGGTACGGGCAAGCCGGGCAACCGGTCTATCGGCAGACGACCGACATCGTGCCGGTGCTGCACCTGTTGGCCGAGAAAATGCACAAACGGTCGATGGTGGTCATCTTCAGCGATATGTTCGACCGCGCGGCGGACGACACGGCCAACCTGACGGCCGCCCTGCAACATCTGCGTTACCGCCAGCACGAGGTGTTGCTGTTTCACGTGCAGAGCCGCGAAAAGGAGGCGGAACTACAGTACGGGAACCGCCCCTACCGTTTTGTGGATATGGAAACGGGCGAGGAAGTCCGCGTCAACCCGCACCATATCCGCGAAACCTATGTCGTCCGCCGCGCGGAACGGCAGGCGGCCCTGCGGCGGTTGTGCGAACGTTGCCGGACCGAGTATATCCCGGCCTGTATAGAAGACGGCTTCGTGCCGGTTCTGCAATCTTTTTTATCAAAAAGGTAATTTTTCGCTACCTTTGTACGTCTAATAAACAGACCATTTAATACCTTTTATATCATGAAAAGCTTTTTCAAAATCGTGTTCGGATCCATGGTTGGATTCCTGCTGTTCGCGTTGCTGTGGCTCCTCATCGTGCTGGCCGTGGTGGGCGGCATAATGGCTTCTATGGGCGATGAAACGCATCCGCCCCTGAAAGAGCCAACCGTTTTGAAGGTGGAACTAGCCACCCCGGTAACGGAACGGGTCAGCAACAACCCGATGAATTATCTCAAATCCGGCAATACGAGCAAGCCGACCGACTTGAATACGATTCTAAAGGTTATCCGTCGCGCCAAGACGGACGACCAAATCAAGGGCATCGTGTTCCGTCCGGGCTTGGGCGCGGCCATTTCGGCGGCCAATACGGAGGAAATGCGCGCGGCTTTGGTTGATTTCAAAGAAAGCGGCAAGTTCATCTACGCTTACGCCGATGTCTATGACCAAAACCTTTACTGGCTCGCGACGGTGGCCGACACCATCAGCCTGCAGCCGGAAGGTGCCATCAACTTCCGCGGTATCAGCATGGAGGTGATGTTCTTTAAGGAACTGCTCAACAAATTGGGCGTGGAGATGCAGATTCTGCGCCACGGCAAATTCAAGAGCGCGGTCGAACCGTATATACAAAACGAAATGAGCCCGGCCAACCGCGAGCAATACGACCGTTTGGCGCATTCGATATGGAACCGCATGGCCGAAGACGTGGCGGAGGGCCGTGGCCTGAGCCGCGCGGCGGTGGATGAAGCGGCTGCCGAAGTTTACGGCATGTTCCCCGAACAGGCCTTGGCGCACGGTATGATCGACATGGTAACGCCGCAAGCCGGCTTTACGGCCCTTCTTCTTAACAAGATGGACGTGGAAGAGGAAGACGACCTTAAAATGATTTCGATTTCCGACTATGCCGCCATTCCCGAACCGTTGGTCAAGACGACCGACAAAATCGCCGTCATCTATGCCAATGGCGAAATAGGCATGGGCAAGGGCAATGAGACGGAAATAGGCACGGAGAATATCGTAAAGGCGTTGAAAGACGCTGCAGACGACGAAAAAGTGAAAGCCATCGTATTGCGTGTCAACTCGCCCGGCGGCTCGGTACTGACGAGCGACATCATCTATCAGGAAGTGCTGAACGCCAAGGCCAAGAAACCGTTGGTGGCTTCGTTCGGCTCGTATGCGGCTTCGGGCGGCTATTACATCTCGTGCGCGGCCGACCGCATTTTTGCCCAGCCCACCACGCTGACGGGGTCGATTGGCGTATTCGGCATGATTCCGAACGTGGGTAAGACGATGAAACGCATCGGCATTCATACCGACGGCGTCAAGACCCATCCCTACGCCGGCACGCCTTCGCTCATGCGCGCCATGACGCCGGGCGAACGGGATTTGCAACAGCGCAGCATCGAAGATATATACGCCGGCTTCATCGGCAAGGTGGCGAAAGGCCGCGGCATGAGCTCGGCGGCCGTGGATAGCATCGGCCAGGGCCGCGTATGGAGCGGTACGGACGGCTTGCGCGTGGGCTTGGTGGATGAGTTGGGCGGTTTGGAAGACGCCATCGCCTATGTGGCGGAAAAGGCCGGTCTGGAACAATATAAGGTGACCGAATACCCCAAGCAGAAATCGACCTACGAATTGGTGATGGAGAGTCTGACGGACATGCGCGCCAACAAGGTAACGCGGACGCTGACCGAAGAATTCGGCCCGGAGGCGGCCCTGCTTTACCGCACGGTTGACGGCGTGAAGAACACCCGCGGCATGGTGGTTTGGTCGCGTATGCCTTACGGCTTATTGACGGAATAAAACGGCGGCCGTGCAGAAGATTGCTTTCAGCGGCAAAGTGGTGGCGGGCGAACGGATAGGACGTACGTTGGGCTTCCCCACGGCCAATATCGACGTGGATGCGGCGGCATCGGGCCTCGAACGGGGCGTCTATGCCGCCGATATCCGCATAGCGGGGCAGCCGGAAACCTACCGCGCCATGCTCAATATCGGCCAACGCCCCACGTTTGCGGGGCGGGCATGCACCATTGAGGCGCATCTGTTAGGTTTTTCGGGCGATTTGTACGGAAAGACCTTGCAGGTAACGTTGCTAAGGAAACTGCGTGAGGAACGCCGGTTTGCGGACGTGACGGCCCTGAAAGCGCAACTGGCGGAAGACGCGGCGCAGGCCGCGCGGGATTGAGGGGATAACCCGCCTCAAGGGCAATAAAAAAGCGGCTCCACTTTCGCGGAGCCGCTTTTTTTATGTAGCGAATAAAATTATTCGGCTACGGCTTCAGTGCAAGCCGGAGCTTCTTCAACTACTTCAGCAGCTTCGGGGCAAACTTCTTCGGCTACAACTTCCGTTTCAACGGCTTCTACTTCAGCAGCCGGTTGGTTGCTCTTGCAGCTGCAGAAAGCGAACATGCTGGCTACAGCCAAAACAAACATTACTTTTTTCATGGTATTTAAAATATTTTAAATGGTTATCCAACGTGGGGTGCAAGGCATCTTTCTTTTACAAAATCCACCTTTTACAACGCCACAAAGGTAATATAAAAAAACCATAGTGGCAAATGAAATGTTAAAAAATGTTAAAAAAACGCCCGTCTCATCTGAAAACGGGCTTGTAAATTTGTATAGTGCGGTTGTTTTGCCTTAACCGACCGCCTCTTTATGTCCGGATTTAACAATTTTTAACAAAGCGCGGAAACGGCATAAAGACCGAACCGAAAAAAAGTACTATCTTCGTTTTGGTCTGAGACCGAAAAGAAAAGAACAAAAAACTAAAAAACAAGACTTTATGTCAATCAATGAGAAAACTTCCGACTTGCGGACCCGTATGGAAAACGCATTGTCGGGCGGTGGTTCCAAAGCGATTGAAAAACAGAAAGCCGGCGGGAAACTGACGGCGCGCGAACGCATCTTGGCCATTCTGGACCCGGAAAGTTTTCATGAATACGACTTGTTCGTGGAACACTCCGGCAAGGATTTCGGCATGGATAAAAAGTATCTGCCCGGCGACGGTGTCGTTACGGGAACGGGGACGATTAACAACTACCCTGTCTGCATCTACGCGCAGGACTTTACGGTGGCCGGCGGTTCGCTCGGCTACATGCACGCCAAGAAAATCTGCAAGATCATGGATCATGCCATGAAGTTGAAGGTACCCATCATCGGCATCAACGACTCCGGTGGCGCGCGTATTCAAGAAGGGGTAAACGCCTTGGCCGGTTACGGCGAAATTTTCTACCGCAATACGCAGGCTTCGGGTGTCATCCCGCAGATTTCCGTAATTTTAGGCCCCTGCGCCGGCGGTGCGGTTTATTCGCCCGCGTTGACCGACTTCGTGTTTGTGGTGGACAAGATTTCCAAGATGTTCATCACGGGCCCCGATGTCATCAAGTCGGTGCTGGGCGAAGAGATTTCGCAGGAAGACTTGGGCGGGGCGCGGACGCACGCCGAAATTACGGGCAACGCGCATTTCTTTGCCGAAAGCGAACAGGAGTGCTTTGAACAAATCAAGTCGCTCGTAAGTTTCGTGCCTTGGAACAATACGAAAAAGGCCGACGCCTTTACGCCTAAACTACCTAAAAAGACGTTCAAAATCGGCAGCATCGTGCCGACCGACCCGCGCAAGCCCTACGACGTGCGCAATATCATCAAGGCCATTGTGGACGATTCCGAATTTTTGGAAGTGCAGTCGCTGTTCGCCGCCAACATTGTGGTGGGCTTTGGCCGTATGGACGGTCAGACGGTGGGCTTCGTGGCCAACCAACCCCTCGTTATGGCGGGCGTTTTGGACGTGGACAGCTCCGACAAATGCGCGCGCTTTATCCGCTATTGCGATGCGTTCAACATTCCGCTCGTTACGCTCGTGGACCTGCCGGGCTACCTGCCGGGCGTGGACCAGGAACACGCGGGGGTTATCCGTCACGGCGCCAAGATTCTGTACGCCTACTCGGAAGCCACGGTGCCCAAGATTACGGTTATTCTGAGAAAAGCCTACGGTGGCGGCTATATCGCCATGTGTTCGAGCCACCTGCGCGCCGACTTCGTATTTGCGTGGCCCACGGCCGAAATCGCCGTCATGGGTTCGGAAGGCGCGGCCAACATCATCTTCCGCAAGGAAATCATGGAGGCCGAAGACCAGGAAAAGATGCGGCAACAGAAAATCGAAGAGTACAAGGAGAAGTTCGCGAATCCCTACGTGGCGGCGGCCTACGGCTACGTTGACGCCGTTATCGCGCCCGAACAGACGCGTTCGTTCGTTATCCACGCACTCGATATATCGCACAACAAATCGGAGGCCGTACCCGACCGCAAGCATGGCATTCCGCCGTTTTAAGAGACGGCGCGGGAGGCGGGTGCGGCGGCCGGCAAGGTTACCGCATCCGTGCCCGTTTTAAAAGAGGCCTTGAACACTAACCCTATTTTAAAGTTATGTCTGAAAAAAAACAAACACCGGCGGCCGTGGATACGACAGAAGCGGATATCGTGGCGGAAAACCTCGAGATAGGCGGGTCTATATATAAGACCACGCTGCCGGCCAAATATAAAAACCAAAAGCCTTACGTACCGAAGAATCCGTATCATGTGTTGGCCTTTATGCCGGGTACGGTACGGAAATTCTTTGTGGCGGCGGGCGACCGCGTGGAAAAGGGCGACAAACTGCTCGTGCTGGACGCGATGAAGATGAACAACGAACTGCTTGCGCCCGTGAGCGGCGTGGTGGAGAAAATAGCGGTGAAGGTGGGCGAAAGCGTACCTAAAAACACGTTGCTCGTGGCGTTGAAACCTGAGGCCGCCGGCAAATAACACACGGTTATGAGGGGGCTCTCCACGATACTGCTTTTGCTGTGTTCCAACATCTTCATGACGTTCGCGTGGTACGGGCATCTGAAGTGGGGCAAGCCGGCGGCCGATGCCGTGGCCAACGCCGGCAAGACGGCTTCCCCCACGCCGCTCGTGCTGTTGATTCTACTCAGTTGGGGTATCGCCTTCTTCGAATATTGCTGTCAGGTTCCCGCCAACCGCCTCGGCTTCAAGGGCAACGGCGGGCCTTTTACGCTCTATCAGCTTAAAATCATTCAAGAGGCCATCACGCTGGTGGTCTTTGTCGTTTTCTCGGCCTTGCTTTTCAAGGAACATCTGCGTTGGAACCACGCTTTGGCGTTGGTGTTGGTCTTTGCCGCCGTGGCCTTGGTATTCAAGAAGTAGCGGCCGCCCCGCTTGGCGGTCTACCGTATTTTTATTATCTTTGAGGATTAACTGGACGCTAAAGCGTCACCAATATCCGTTTTGGAAAAGTTGGTTTCACGCTGTGCCTTCGCTTCAGCAGAAAAAGCGTAGTGCTGAACGTGCGTCAGCCGCGCGTTGGCGGGCCTTGCGGGCAGGCGTCCAACGTTAGGAAGGACTTAGCGACAGGGCGCCACCTCGCACCCCGCATGAGCGGACGTCTTCTTTTCGGTTACCTTTTCTTAACGGGATAAGAAAAGGTAACGAACAAGCGGCGCCGCAGGTGCCGCAATAAAAAGCGATTGTAAGCGTCAGCTTACAAAGGGACAGCGGGACGTAGTCCCGAAAAGAAAAAACTAAATACTATATAGTAATGAAAAAACTGACCAAATGGGGGCTTCTGCTGTTGGCGGGGGCTTTGGGCGCGGGCCAGAGCCTGCAGGCCTGTACCAACTTCCTTGTAACCAAGGGCGCGTCTAAAGACAAGGCCACNATGATTTCGTATGCGGCCGACTCGCACGTGCTGTACGGCGAACTGTATTACTTCCCGGCGGCCACGTATCCGGAAGGCGCGATGCTGGATATATACGAATGGGATACCGGNCGCAAACTCGGCCAAATCAAACAGGCGCGTCAAACNTATTCGGTGGTCGGNAATATGAACGAATTTCAGNTAGCCATAGCCGAAACCACNTANGGCGGCCGNGAAGAACTGTGGCATCCGGGCGGNATCATGGACTACGGNAGCCTNATTTACATTGCCTTGCAACGTTCCAAAACGGCGCGTGAAGCCATCCGCACCATCGGCGACCTGNTGGAAACCTACGGCTATGCGTCGGAGGGGGAAAGCTTCTCCATCGCCGANCCCAACGAGGTGTGGATTATGGAAATCATAGGCAAGGGNCAAAAGATTTTGGANAAAAACGGCAACGTNGACGCCAAGCGCAGCTCCAACGGNGCCGTATGGGTGGCCTACCGCATTCCCGACGGNTATATTTCGGGGCACGCCAACCAGGCCCGCATCACCAAAATCAAACCGGCCGACGGCAAAACCTCCATTACGTCCAAAGATATGGCCAAGAAACTGAACCTGCCGGGTCTTGAATGCATATACGCTTACGATGTGGTGGACTACGCCAAGGCCATCGGTATCTACAATGGNAGCTTTGCCGATTTCAGCTTCAGCGATGTATATGCACCGCTTACGTTCTCGGGTATGCGCGGTTGCGAGGCACGGGTTTGGGCCGGCTTTATGAAGGCCAANCCCGACGCGGTACGCGAATACGAAGACTATGCGCGCGGCGAGAACCCCACCCACCGTATGCCGCTTTGGATTAAGCCCAACCGCGAACTNACGCTCAACGACGTGTTCGANTTTATGCGCGACCACTACGAAGGNACGTCGATGGACATGAGCAAGGATTTGGGCGCNGGCCCTTACGCCTGCCCTTACCGCTGGCGTCCGATGGGCTTTACGGTAGATGGCCGGGAATATATCCACGAACGCGCCACGGCCACGCAGCAAACCGGCTTNTCGTTCGTAACGCANAGCCGTGCCAACCTGCCCAACGCCATAGGCGGCGTCCTGTGGTTTGGCGTGGACGACACGTATTCCACGTGCTATGTGCCGATGTATTGCGGCATCAAGGAAATTCCCGAATGCTTCCGCGTAGGCAACGGCAATATGGCGGAATATTCGCCCACCTCGGCGTTTTGGCTGTTCAACCGCGTGACCAACTTTGTCTATAGCCGTTACAGCGACATGATCAAGGATGTGCAGAAGGTACAGTCGGCCCTGGAGAGCGATTTCCAAGCCAAGGTAGCGGAAAACGACGCCAAGTATGCCGGTGAAACCGATGCCGCCAAACTGTCGGAAGCGGCCACGGCGTTTTCGTTAGCTTGCGCCGACGAGATGTTCAAGGCCTGGAAGAACTTGGATGAATACCTGTTGGTGAAATACATTGACGGCAACATCAAGAAGGTGGACGAAAACGGCCGCTTCAAGACGACCGAATACGGCCCCGGCCGTATCGAGTTCCCCGAACAGCCCGCCTACCCCGACTGGTACTACAAGAAGATTGTNGANGACTGCGGCGAGAACATAAAGGTNGTTAAATAAGAAAAAACCTTATAAAAAGCGCCGGCTGGCCTCGNGTGGTAGGCGCCCGACGAAAGTTCGGCGCAGCCGAACGTCAGNAGGACTTAGCGCAGGGGCGCCACTTTGCGCCCCGCGCGCTTAGCGGNCGGTTCTTTTCGGTTACCTTTTCTTTACGGACAAAGAAAAGGTAACAACNACGCGACGCATAGCGTNGCANTTACNCCNTGGCNGTANCNANAATNNATTATGGTAGCGATAGACAACACTTTAGTATCGGACGAAGTCTTTACGGAATGCTTTTGCTGTGACCTCANCCATTGCAAGGGCTGTTGCTGCGTGGAGGGCGACGCNGGGGCNCCNTTGGAAGAAGCNGAACTGGAGTTGTTGGATCGCTACTATCCTTATTTCAAGCCCTATATGAGCGANGAGGGCGTGGNAGCCGTGGAGCGGCTCGGCGAATTGTTCGAGGTGTTGCCGATAGACGGTAGTTTCGTGACCCCCTTGGTGCGGCACCGCGAATGCGCCTATTTGGTTTACGACGACAACGGCATGGCNCTGTGCGCGATAGAAAAAGCCTTTATGGCGGGGGCNTTGCCCATCAAGCCCGGCGANGATCCGTTCCGCAAGCCCGTTTCCTGCCATCTGTTCCCCATCCGCATCACGTCTTANCCCGACTACGACGCCGTCAATTATTTCCGTTGGGACATTTGCAAAGACGCCATGCGGCTTGGCCGCAAGAAAGGCATCCCCGTGTTCCGGTTCCTCAAAGAGCCTTTGNTCCGCAAATACGGCGCCGATTGGTTCGCGCAGGCCGANGCCTATTACAAAACGTTTATTCGCCGGGAAAACGCCCCCTCATCATAAGGAATTCCGTCAAAGGGGCGTGGCGATTCGTTTTAACATCCACTTCCACTTTATAGACATCGAACACCCACTCTATATTACGCACCAGTTCGGTCAAAGCCTCGAAATCATAATGCTTCACCTCGCCGCAGGCAATAAGGAAATAGTCGCAGTTCTCGCACTTGATCAACGGCTCCGGGTTTTTATTCTCCAACAGAAAGATATTCAGCCGCTCCAAAGATAACCGACACTGTAACAGCGAATAGGCGTCAAGGTAGTCATCGGTGCAAGTCAAATCCCATTGGGCGTTTTCGTTCAAAAAATAAGCCAGACGGTGCAAGGGCAACTCCGGGGCTTGTACCCCGATAATATATACCTTGTCGAGAAATCTGTAATCTTCTTCCAATGTAAGGACTTTCTTGGAGGCTGGCATGGCACAAAAATTGATATAAATTTGGTGCAAAGGTAGTGAATTTGTAAATTTGCTATTCTTAATTTTGGGTCTTTTTTGACAGTGAAAAGCATACGATGATGAGAAGCCGTTTCTTCTTGTGCTGGTGCATAGTTCTGACGGGCTTGTTCCGTATAGTGGAACCGGCCGCCGCACAAGCGTACAGTAACTTTCCCTTTGCTTCGGATTTCGGTACGGCGAGCGCGCCGGGTGCCGACAATTCGCTGTATCAATTTGTGTGTGAAGATGAAGATGATGCCGGTTGGGCCATAGTTGCGGCAACCGACAATGCGTTGTATCCGACTTATACGGAGAATATGGCGATGTTCCCAACCCTTGTGACGCGCCCATTCCAATTTACGGCCGGCCTTACATACCGGTTGACGTTTACCTACGAAACGGACGCGGCTTTCACCGATGCGGATTACTGCTGGCGGTTGGCTCCTCAAAATTCCGACGGCTCTTACGTTATTTCCTTTTCTGCGGACGAAACCGACCCTTCGAAACCCGGCAACAAGCTTATCGCTGTGGAAACATCCGGTATGCCGAAAGGTGAAGAGACCGCAGGGCCATTCGACTTTACGCCGACCGCGACCGGCGTCTATGCGCTGACGTTCGCATGCTATCATAAGGATGACGGTATGTTCTTTCCGGATGAAGGAGCGGAACGTCACCTGCGCGTTAAATCCATCAAGATTTCCGAGAAAACGCCCTACGACTTGGCCATGGGAAAAATCGTGACGCCCATGTCGAGTTACAGTACCTCGCCCCAAACCGTTTCGGCCTGGGTGCGCAACGACGGCAGCGTGGCCGTGACGAGTTTCAAACTCTGCTATACGGTCGGCGCGCAGACACGCGTTTTTCAAACGTTCAACCAACGCCTGGAAGTAAACGCCGAAACGCTGGTTACCTTTGACGAACCGGCCAATCTGAATTCGGGTCCCAACCGGATCCGGGTTTTCCTGTCCGACCGGCCGGCCGGTGCGCCGACCGACAACGACTCGACGCCCGCCCTATTCGTTTCCATTTACGATGAACCTTACGCCGTACCGTTTACGCTCGATTTCGACAACAATACGCTCAACCAGCGCTGGACGGTGCTTTACGATGAACATACAATCCGCACCACCTGGCAATTCGGCCAACAGAACGACAAGGCCTGCGCCTACATCAACACGAACGGCACACGGAACAACGCACGCTTGGCCAGCCCCGGCATCAACCTGAAGGGCGGCAAGACCTACCGGTTCCGTTTCCATTACACAGGGCTTACGTCCGCCAAAGAGCAATTGGCGGCCTATATGACGGGGGCCGATTTTACGGATGCCGCCCGCATGACCGGCTATTGGAAAGACGAGGGCTTTACGAGCAACGGCGAACGCAGTGCCACGTTTTTCTATACGCCCGCCACGGACGGCGTGTATCATATGGTTCTGAAAGCGTACAGCAACGACATCAGCGGCGGCATCGCCGTATGGCATATGGAGGTGGACGGCTACGACCCTATTCACGGCGATTTCTACTATGAGTTCGACCCGATGAGCGTGGATATGACGGCTTCCGCCTTGTTTGCCGAGTCGGCCTACCTGATGGACATGAACCACAATGGCCAGGCGTGGCGCATTTCCACAACGGCGGCCTATAACGGCGTTGTGGCCGGGCGGGCCGGAGAAAATTTCGTAGCCAACGGCCATACGTCCGACGACTGGCTCGTGTTCAACCCCGTCTATCTGCAGGCCGGCAAGACCTATACGCTGAGTTATATGCTACGCGCCGGCGACAACAACCGCAACGTGGTATTGGAAAGCATGTTTTGCCGGGAGGCATTCGCGTTCAACGCTTCGGATATCCTGAAGACCGACCGGAACACCGTCAACAGTAACGCTTACCAAAAAAAACAATATACGTTTACGCCCGGCACTTCGGGCAACTATCAGTTGGCTTTCCGCTACAATACGTTCATCAAGCAAGATCCTTCTGTAGGGGCCTCGACGGCTGACCTGTTCGACGTTTACATCGACCACATCGGGCTGTATGAAACCGAACGCCATGACTTTGAATTGGCCTACATCGACATTCCCGTCGGCGCACAGATGGGGCAGAACAATGTATATATTAAATGCGGTTACCGTAATTTCGGTGACGATATATCAGCCTCGCAACTCAAATTCTGCTTCCAAATCAACGATCAGCCCATCGTTACGGAACAGGCCCTGGCCTCGGTATCGGCCGGCGGTATCGGCCAGCACAATTTTAACAAAGCGGCCGACTTTTCACGCGATACGCTGAACTATGTCCGCATCTGGGCGCAGAAGGGCGACATCACCATTACGGACACGTTTAAAACGACGATCCACAGTCTGCGGAGTTATTATCCGCCTTACCGGGACTTGTTGACGGAGGAATCGAAAGAAGAGTGGCGCATTTCTTCGTTGGCGACCGACCCGTCGTGGCGGTTTGTAAAAGACAATACGTTTGACGACCCCTATACCATCCGCACGACGGCGAACGACGGCCTCTTGGACGATTATTTGGTGATGCCGGCCATCCACTTGCAAAAAGACACGGTTTATCTGTTGTCTTTCTATGCCAAAGGCAGCCAAGACCGGACAAACGCAACCCAGACGGGATTGAGCGCGGTATATTCCACCAAAGGTTACGGCGTGGCCGATTTTGACCGGAACATCGGACATCTCGAATCCATGACCACCGAATACAAGCGCTATCAATTCTATTTTAAAGCTTTGGAAAACGCCCCCACGTTCATGGCGTTCCGCTCCCAATTGCCGGCCTATAGCGGCAGCAATTGGATTGACCACGTAGTGGTTATCGACAGCGTGTCGGCATCTTACTCTTATATGTCGCTCACGGATATTGTATATCAACGCGTGTCCGGCTGCGATGAAGACCGCACGACGGCGGTGGAATTGGAAATCCGCAACGACGGCTATTTGGCTTACGACTCCGTGCCTATTTCCTATCAGATGGATAAATTACCGGTTCAGACCTATTGGCTGGAAAACGGCGTGGCCGACATGGAGACGCTACGTTTCGTGTTGCCGGAACGCTGGGATCTGTCGCAATCCGGCATTCACCGCATACAGGTGTGGGTAGGGATGCCTAACGAGGCCGACCGTTCGGACGACACGCTGTCCATATCGTGCCGTATTGACGGTATGGCGCAACTGCCGGTGGGTTACGATTTTGAAAACAACGTATTGCCCGGTGTGGTGGAAGACCTCAATCACGACGGCATTACTTGGGAATTGCGCCGAAAGGCGGACAGTGCCTATGCCGGCCGGTATTATGTCCGTTATCAAGGAACGGGACAGGCGGCCGATGACAGTTGGCAACTACCATGCTTCTATGCTACCTCTGACGATTATACGCTGGACTTTTACATGAGCGCCCCCTATGCGTCCGAAGAGTTGGTGGCTATTTACCTATTGCACTACGATGAAACGGACGGGGACGGGCAGATGGTAAAAGAGCTGCTGTACAACGGTGTGGTCAGCCACTCGGAATACAGACTCTATCAGTTGCCGTTCAGCATCAAAACGGGACACTACGGCGTTATGTTCCATATCAAGAGCGAGGCTGACGGCCGCACGCTGTGCATCGACAACCTGACGGTATCCGGTTACGGTCTCAAAGACGTGGCCCTGCTGAGCATTTTGGAGCCGACCGAAGCCGACGAATACGACGACCCGTTGGATTTGACGGTACGATTGCGCAATAACGGCCGTGTGACGATTCACGATGTACCCTTGGTGCTCACGGTCAACGGCACGGAGATGCAACGTGTGGAAGTGCCGACGCTTGAGAGTGATGAAGACTTGATCTATACGTTCCCCGCCAAAGTGGATTTGCACGTACCCGGTACCTATCATATCGTGGTGACGGTGGATTGGGTATTGGACCAGCGACCGGGCAACAACCGACAGGAAATTACCCGTGTACAATCGATATCCGCGGATTTGGCATTGACGGTATTGACGGAACCGATGGGCGGTCTCAAACCTTACAGCGAAGAAGAGACGGTGGCGGTTCGCATCGAGAACCGCGGACGTACGGCCGTAGCCAACGTACCGATAACCGCTGTCATCAACAAGACGCAATACCTGAACGGCATCCTGCCGAGCATCGAATCCAACGATGCGATTGTATATCAATTCGAACAAACCGCCGATATGTCGGCATCGGCTTGGTATGAGGTGGAGATATTCCTCTCGCCGGCCATACCCGACAACAACCCGGCTAACGATACATTGTACAGCCGCATAGACGGTCGTTACGACGATAGTCCCAACGAACCTGAAACGTTGGCCGAACAGTTGATTCTCTATCCGAACCCGGTTCATACAACGATGTATATCACGGTGCCGCAAGGATTCGACCGTCTTGAAATTTATTCATTGCACGGCAAACGTTATATGAGCCACACGGTAAGCGGCGGCACGCAACTTGAAATTCCGGCGGACGGTTATCCGGAAGGGATGTATATACTCCGGTTGAGCGGTCTCTCCGGCGAAAAAACGGTAAAATGGATCAAAGTGCGGTAAAATCCCCGTCTGTGTTGCAGGTCGCGCTGTTCGGCGGCGGGCGTGTGGCCGAGGACCGCACGCTGATGGCTGAATTGTGGAAACACCTCAAGCAAGGGGAAGCGGACGGCGTGTTTAAATTGTATCTGCACCGCAGTTTAGCCTATTTGGGCGATGCCCCTGTCTTTGACCGGGACCTGCCCGCCGCCACCGACATCCTGTTGAGTTTGGGCGGCGACGGCACGTTGCTCGACACCCTGCCGCTCGTGCGCGACAGCGGCGTTAAGGTACTGGGCGTCAACATGGGTTCTTTGGGGTTTCTGTCGGGCGTGGACCGTCACGAAGTGGCGCACTTGGCCGATGCCCTGCGGCAACGCCAATACGATGAGGAGCAGCGGGCGGTACTGATGATAGAAACCGGACTTGAAAAGGACCTGCTGCCGTTTCCTTATGCGCTCAACGAGGCCGTCGTTTTCAAATGCGACATGGCTTCGCTCATTTCCGTACAGGTACGGGCCAACGGACAATTATTGAATGTCTATCACGGCGATGGCGTTATTTTCGCGACGGCCACCGGCTCCACGGCCTATTCGCTCAGTTGCGGCGGCCCGATTCTCTCGCCCGAAATGGAGGCGTTTGTCATTACACCCATCGCCTCGCACACGCTGACCGTGCGGCCGGTGGTGCTGCCGTGCACCGTGCCGCTGGAAGTGGAGGTAACGCATCCGGGCGATTTCCGCCTCTCGCTCGATTCCGATATCCGTAACCTGAACGGACCGTTCCGCTTCCGCATCCGTCAGGCGGACTTCAAACTGACCACGTTGCGGCTGCGGCCCCACTCCTTTTTCGCCACCCTGCGGCAGAAACTCATGTGGGGGGCCGACGGCCGCAGACTTTCCGTTTAAGCTTTCATCAAACCTTCGTCAGCGAAACTGAAATAGGCATCGTCGCTGATGCCCACAATCAGGTGGTCGAGGATTTCGAGGTCCAACAGCTTGGCGCCGGCCACAATCTGCCGCGTCAGGTTCATATCGGCCATGCTGGGCCTGAGTTGCCCGGAAGGATGGTTGTGACAGACCACCAGGGCCGAAGCCTGCTCGTCTATGGCCATCTTGAAGATTTTTTTGGGATCGACCAGTATCTTGTCGCGGCCGCCCTCGCTAACCCGCACCTTGCGTATGAGATGGTTGCTGCGCGTAAGCAACAAGACTGCAAACATCTCGTAGGGCCGGCGTACCATATCGGTGCGCAACAGCAGGAACGCGTCGCGGCTGGTGGTAATTTTGGGGCGCACGGGCAGCGGCCGCTCCTGCATCCGGCGGCCTAACTCCAAGGCGGCCAGGATGCTGGCCGCCTTGGCCTCGCCTATGCCCTTGAACCGGCCGCACAACTCCTTGGCCGAACGGTCGGCCATAAGGTGCAGGTTGCCGCCGAAAGCCGACAGGATTTGCCGCGAGAGCTCCACGGCCGAGACACAGGCCGAGCCGGAGCCGATGAGGATGGCCAACAGTTCGGAGTCGGTCAAAACCCCCGGATGCCCGGTCAGCATCTTCTCGCGGGGCCGGTCGGAAGCCGCCCACCGCCGTATGGAGCAATGGGCAGCCACCGAACGTTCGGCCGCCGTCCCCGCCGGACGGCACACAGCCGTATCAATCGTATCCGCCATCACACCATCCTCCGCGTTAAACCGTCCACCAGCTTATTGCCCTTGAAAAACTCCTTGGCGATGACACGCAGCACCGTATAGAGCGGAATGGCCATGATCATGCCGCCGGGGCCCGTCAACGTGCCGGCGATGATGATGACGAAGAAGATCTCCAACGGGTGCGACTTGACGCTGTTGGCGTAAATGAGCGGCTGCAGCACGAAATTGTCGATGAGGTTGGCGCCCACGAACACGGAGACCACCTTGACGATAATCCAAACCAAGTCCATCGTGAAGCCCACCTCTAGATGGTTGATGACGGCAAAGACCGTGGCCAGCACCGCCCCGATAACGGGGCCTAAGTACGGGATGATGTTCAGCACGCCGCCTATGCAGCCGTAAAGCACCGCATGGTCGATGCCCAGCGCCCACAGCCCGAGCGAGAGGAACAGCATCATGCAGACCACCTCAACGCTCAGACCGACGAAATAGCGCGTAAGCAGCTTTTCGGAAGACTGCAACACGTTTTCGGCGCGGTCGGTATAGCGGTCGGGGATAAACAGGAACAGCATGTTCTTGAACAGTTTTTCGTCTTTGAGGAAGAAAAAGGCGATGAACACGACGCAGAACAGCCCCACGCCGAAAGAGGTCAGAAAGCCGGCCGTATTGGTGATAAGGTCTTTAAGGCTGATTCTCTGTATCAACTGCTGGACGCCGGTAACGACGTAGGCTTCGATGTCCGCGTCGGAGAGACGGATGCCCTTTTCGGCGAGCCAGGCCGTAAACTGGTGGAAGCCCGTATAGGTGTCGCTGGTCAGCTGGCCGTAGTCCATCTGCACCAACGACTGCCCCTGCTGGATGAACATCGGCAGCACGAGCCAGCCCACGCCCACGACAAAGGTAAGGATAACCGCCAGGGCGATAACGCTGCCCAAGGCGAACGGTAGCCTGAAACGGTGGTTGAGCCACTGCACGAGCGGCCGTCCGAGCATGGAGATGACGAACGCCACGATAATGTAGATGACGAGATCCGACAGATAGTAGAACACGAAGCCCAGCACCGCCAGCGCGACGATGAGGCCGATAACCGTTTTCTTATTGAACTGCATGGTCATGGTTTTATTTCCTCCCTTCTTGCTTGTTCTGCAACAGGCCGGGCTCTTCCACCTCATCGCCGTGCAGGATGTTGAGATAATTCTTGTAACGGACGGGGGCCACCTCCCCTTTCTCCACGGCTTCCTTGACCGCGCAGCCGGGCTCGTGCTCGTGCGTGCAATTGTTGAAGCGGCAGCGGTGGGCCAAGGCCCGCATTTCGGGGAAATAGCGCGACACTTCTTCGGTGTTGAGGTTCACCATGCCCAACTCCTTGATGCCCGGCGTATCGACGAGGAACGCGTTGAACGGGAGCCGGTACATGCGCGCGAACGTGGTGGTGTGCATCCCCTTGAGGTGGGCGTCCGAAATGCGGCCCTCGCGCAGGTTGAGCCCCGGCGCCACCGCATTGGCCAAGGCCGATTTGCCCACGCCCGAATTGCCCGAAAACAGGCACACACGGCCCTGCATGGCCGCTTTAAGCGTTTCGATGCCCTGCCCCGTGGCCGCCGAAGTTACAAAGCACGGATAGCCGGTTTTTTCGTAAACCGCCATGCGTTCGGCTAAATCGGCCTTGGCCGCGTCATCGTATATATCAACCTTATTGAAGATGATGGCGCACGGCAGGTGATAGGCCTCGCAGGCCACCGTGAACCGGTCGATGAAGCCGGGCGGCGTGTAGGGCTCGCGCAGGCTCACGACGCAGAACGCGCGGTCGATGTTGGCGGCAATGATGTGCGTGCGCTTGGACAGGTTGACCGACTTGCGTATCAACACGTTCTTGCGCTCTTCCACGGCCGTTATCCAACCCGACTGCCGCTCGGCGTCCCATTCAAAGCNCACGTGATCGCCTACGGCCACCGGATTCGTGGTCTTGACCCCCTTGAGCCGGAAATTTCCCTTGACCTGACAGATATATACCATCTGCCCGCCGGCCGTTTCCGCGCCGGCATCGGCCAAAGGNTCTTCCCACACTTCATACCGGTTGCCCGTACTGCTTACGATTAGTCCCCGCATCATTGAGATTCATTGTTTCGACATGGCAAAGGACGGAACTTTTCGGCTTGCCGCCAAGCTTTTTTCCTTAAAAATATTCAAAAAGTGCACCTGGGCCNCCGCACCCTAATCCACCTGCTGCATCTTGCACAGNTTGGTGTAGAGGCCGCCCGCCTGCAACAAAGCCTCGTGCGTGCCGCGTTCCACAATCCGCCCCTTGTCCATAACGATGATTTCGTCGGCGTGCTGAATGGTGGAGAGGCGGTGCGCCACCGAGATGATCGTGCGCTTGNGCGCGCCCGTCTGCCGCTCCAANGCCTGCTGTATCATGCTCTCCGACTCCGTNTCCANNGCCGANCTGGCCTCGTCGAGTATCAGGATGGGCGCGTCTTTGAGCAGGGCGCGCGCAATGCCGAGCCNTTGCCGCTNNCCGCCCGACAGTTTGCTGCCGCCGTCGCCGATAANNGTCTTGAAGCCNTGTTCGCTCTCGCGGATAAAGTCCATGGCGTTGGCCTCCTCGGCCGCCCGGCGCACCGCCAAGGCCGACGCCTGCCGGTTGCCCAACTGGATGTTATTGAAAATCGTATCGTTGAACAAGACCGTATCCTGCGACACCAAGGCCGACAAGCGCCTTACATCGTCGATGCGGTAGTCTTTGATGTTGCGGCCGTCGATAAGCACCTCGCCCTCCGTGGCATCGTAAAAGCGCGGAATCATGTTGATGAGCGTGGATTTGCCGCTGCCCGAAGGCCCCACGATGGCCACGTACTTACCCTTGGCAATCCGCAGGTTGATATGACTGACCGCCTCGGTATCGTCGTAGCGGAAGCTCACGTTCCGCCATTCTATCGCGTCCTCGAACGCGGGCAAAGCCACCGGATGCGCGGCTTCCATCACCACCTCGTCGGCAAACAGGATTTCCTTGACGCGGCGCACCGACCCCTTGCCCCGCTGTATGCTGTAATAGGCCGTGGTCAGGTTCTTGGCCGGCTGCAGAATCATCGTCATCGTCAAAAGATACGTGATAAAGGCCTCCGGACTCAACACGCCCCGGTCTTCCAAGATATAGTAGCCACCCGCCACCAAAATACACACCACGGCCAACGTGCCCACCACCTCGCTTACGGGCGAACCCAAATCCACGCGCCGCAACACCTTTACTTTCAGATTATAGTATCGTTCCCCCTCCTCCTTGAAGCGGTTTACGGAGAAGGCCTCCGTATTGTAGCTGCGCAACGTCTTAACGCCGTCTATCGTCTCTTCCGTCTGCGTGATGAGCCGCCCCAGCGACGCCTGCTGTTTGGGCGAGGCGCGGCGCAACGTTTTGGAGAAAAAGCCCGTCAGGAAGCCCGTTACCGGCAACAGCACCAACACGATGAGCGACAGCCGCGCGCTGAGCGTGAACAGCCCCGCCACCAGCAATATGACCATGGCCAGGTCGGTGAGCACCTGTTGCACCTGTTTGAGCACGCCCTCGTCTATTTCCTGCACGTCGCCGCTGAGGCGGGAGATAAGGTCGCCCTTGCGCTGGGCGGCGAAGAACGAGAGCGGCAACACCATAAGCCGCTCGAACAGGTCGTTGCGCATGCGCGCCACCACGTTGTTGCGGATGGGCGTAAACAGGTAAAGCCCCAAGTAGGCGAACAGGTTTTTAAGGAAATACATGCCCAGCAGCGCGGCGCAGACGATGCCCAAGGCCGAAACGTTGCCGTAAGCGGCCACAAGCCCCTGCACCCAGCGGCCGGCCCACTGCATGACCGTCTCCGACAGGGCGTCGTGCATGCCGCCTCCCCCGCCCATGACGTCAATCCGTCCGAACAAAAGCGACAATACGGGCGCCACGCCCAGCAGCAGCACCATCGTGAACACCGCCGACAGCACGCGCAGAAAGGCGTTGAGCAACAGGCGCCCCATATAGGGCGACAGGTAACGGTAGAAAAACGAACGTTTGAACACGCTTATTTATTCTGTAGGCCGTAGTAGCCGGTATAGTTGTCGGGGGCGATTCGCTTGAGCCGATCTTTGAGCGCATCGGGTATCTCCAACCCGTCGATAAAGCGGCGGATATGGTCTTGCGTTATTTTCTCGCCCGTGCGCGTAAGTTGCTTCAAGGCCTCATAGGGATTGGGGTAGCCCTGCGTGCGCAACACCGTCTGGATGGCCTCGGCCACCACCGCCCAGTTGTTCTGCAGGTCGGCTTCAAAGGCCGCGCGGTTGAGCACGAGCTTGTTAAGCCCCTTCTGTATAGACTTGTAGGAGACCACCATGTGCGCCAAGGGCACGCCCACGTTGCGGCATACCGTGGAGTCGGTCAGGTCGCGCTGCAGGCGCGACACCGGCAGTTTGGCCGCCAGGTGCTGCAATATGGCGTTGGCCAGCCCGAGGTTGCCCTCGGCATTCTCGAAGTCAATCGGGTTGACCTTATGCGGCATGGCCGACGAGCCTACCTCGCCTTCCTTGATTTTCTGCTTGAAATACTCCATGGATATATACATCCACATGTCGCGGCAGAGGTCGAGGCAAATCGTGTTGATGCGTTTGAGCGCGTCGAACACGGCCGCCGCATTGTCGTAATGTTCTATCTGCGTGGTGGTCTGCGAGCGGTCGAGCCCCAAAACGTCGTTGACGAAACGGTTGGCGAAGCCCACCCAGTCTTTTTCGGGATAGGCCACGTAATGCGCGTTGAGGTTGCCCGTCGCGCCGCCGAACTTGGCCGAGAACGGAATGGCCTTGAGTTGGTCGATCTGCTTGCGGAGCCGTTCCACGAACACGTGGATTTCCTTGCCCAGCACCGTGGGCGAGGCCGGCTGGCCGTGGGTGCGCGCCAACATGCTGACGCCGCGCCATTCGGCGGCCTTTTCATCCAAAATGGCCAGCACCTTTTCAAGTTCCGGCAGCACCGCCCCGTGCAGGGCTTCCTTGAGCATGAGCGGCTGCGACGTATTGTTGATGTCCTGCGACGTGAGGCCGAAATGCACCATCTCTTTATAGTGCCCCAGGCCCATTTCGTCGAGCTTCTGCTTGATAAAGTACTCAACGGCCTTGACATCGTGGTTCGTCACCTTTTCTATGTCTTTGATGGCCTGCATGTCATCGGTCGAAAAGTCCTGATAGAGCCGCCGCAGGTCGGCCGCCCGCTCCGCCGGGAAATCGGCCAGCAGTTCCACGCCGAATTGGCTCAGCGCAATAAAGTACTCCACTTCCACGCGCACGCGGTAGCGCATAAAAGCGCCTTCAGAAAAATAATGCCGCAACGCTTCGGTCTGCGCCGCATAACGGCCGTCTATCGGCGAAACGGCCGACAGGGCCTGAATGTTGTCTCTACTCATTGTATATATTATCTATGCTGTAGTGTAATCCGCGGTTTTCCTTGCGGGCCATGGCCATCTTGATAATGAGGTAGCCCACGTTGATCAGGTTGCGCAATTCGGCTAATTTCAACGAATGCACCGACTTGCTGTAAAGGGCTTCGGTCTCGCGGTAGATGATGGCCAGCCGGTCGAGCGCCCGTTGCAGGCGCAGGTCGGAACGCACGATGCCCACGTAGCTCGACATAATCGACTGCACCTCGCGCAGGCTCTGCGTAATGAGAATCATTTCCTCGTTGAGCACCATGCCCTCGTCGTTCCACTCCGGAATGTCGGGGCAGAAGTTCAAAGCCCCCACCTGCGCCTTGGCGTCTTCGGCGGCGCGGTGCGAGAACACGAGCGCCTCCAAAAGGGAGTTGGAAGCCAGGCGGTTGGCGCCGTGCAGCCCCGTGCAGGAACACTCGCCCGAAGCGTAGAGGTGGCGGATGCTCGTGCGGGCGCGGTCATCGACCACGATGCCGCCGCAGCTGTAGTGCGCCGCCGGCACCACCGGCAGCAGGTCTTTGGTGATGTCGATGCCGATGGAGAGGCATTTGGCGTAAATGGTGGGGAAATGGCCCAAAATCTCCGCCTTGGAGATGCCGCGGCAATCCAAATACACGTGGTCGTCGCCCGTCAGTTTCATCTCGCTGTCGATGGCGCGGGCCACCACATCGCGCGGCGCCAGCTCCAACCGCCGGTCGTAACGCGCCATAAAATAATCGCCCTTGAGCGTGCACAGCTTGCCGCCCGCGCCCCGCACCGCCTCCGAAATCAGGAACGACGGCTTCTCCACCGGGTTGTAGAGCGAGGTGGGGTGAAACTGTATGAACTCCATGTTGGCCACCTTGCCCTTGGCGCGATAAACCATGGCCACGCCGTCGCCCGTAGCCACGACCGGGTTGGTCGTGGTGGCATAGACGTTGCCGTTGCCGCCCGTGGCCAGCATCGTCAGCTTGGCCAGATAGGTGTCTATGCGGTTGGCCTTCTCGTCCAGCACGTAGGCGCCGAAGCACGCGATGTCGGGCGTGCGGCGGTTGACCTCCACGCCCAAATGGTGCTGGGTAATGAGGTCGAGCGCGAAATGATGCTCCAGCAATTCGATGTTGGGATGGTTCTTGACTTCTTTGAGCAGGATGCGTTCGATTTCGGCGCCGGTCTGGTCCTTATGGTGCAGCACGCGGTATTCGGAGTGGCCGCCCTCGCGCGCCAGGTCGAACTCGCCGCTTTGCTTGCGGTCGAACTGCGCGCCCCAGTCAATCAGTTCCTCTATGCGCCGCGTCGATTCCTCAATCGTAAAGCGCACCACCCCTTCGTCGCACAGCCCGTCGCCGGCCACCAAGGTGTCGCGGATATGCTTGTCGTAAGAGTCGAGCGCGTTCATGACGGCCGCTATGCCGCCCTGCGCGTAGAGCGTGGAACCCTCGTCGGCCGAGGCCTTCGACAGAATACAGACTTTGCCTTTGGCCGCCACCTTCAGCGCGAAGCTCAAGCCCGCGATGCCGGTGCCAATCACCAAGAAGTCCACTTGTTTCTTCATTTGCCCGAAGATTTTTCGATTGCTTATAACCTACAAAGGTACAGAAAAAACTTGTGCTTTTCAAGTTTATTTCTCAACGTCAATGCGTCACATTTTCAAGGCGATTTTCGGTAAGGTTTGCTTTCGGCGGTTATATTTCGTACCTTTGCAAAATATCGTGCCTTTTTATTATTTTTAGTTGGTTTTTAATATTTTATGAACAATTCCTCTGATTTGAGGCTGGAAATAAACGCCTCTACCTGTATCGGTTGCGAGCGTTGCGTGCGCATCTGTACGTCACGGATTTTCCATGTGGAGACACCGGCCGACGCCGCATCCACGCGCAAGCGTATCGGCATACGGGAGCCCGGACTCTGCATCCGCTGCGGGCACTGCGTGGCCGTTTGCCCCGTGGGCGCCATCACGCACGGCGATTTCCCCGCCCAAACCATCCACCCGTTCAATGCGGCCCTGCGTCCCTCGCCCGAACAGATGATGGAACTTATCCGCACGCGCCGCAGCAACCGTGCCTTTTCGGGCGCCGATGTCCCCGAAACGGCCATGACGCAAATCATAGAGGCGGCCCACCGCGCCCCCACGGCCTCCAACGCCCAGCAACTGGCCATCGTGCAGGTGCACGATCCGGCCGTTATCCGCGACCTGAGCCGGTTTACGGTCGAGACGTTCCTCGGCGTGGCGAACAAGTTGGAATCCCCGCTGGTCAAGCCTTTGGTCAAGCCGTTTGCGCCGGGCATGTACAAACTGTTCCCCAAGATGCGCTTTTTGGCGGCCGAAATGGAAAAAGGACAGGACTTCATTCTACGCAACGCCAAGGAGGTCTTGTTCTTCTATGCGCCCAAATCCTGCCGCTTCGGTTGCCAGGATGCCAACTTGGCCTATCAGAACGCCTCGCTCATGGCCGAAACCCTTGGCGTGGCGCATTTCTACACGGGCTTCGTCTGCGCCGCTTTCAAACAGAATCCAAAACCGTTTTTGAAACGCCTCGGCATCGAAGGCCGCATCCACGCCGGCATGGCCCTGGGGATGCCCGGCTTCCGTTTTGAACGTTATATTGACCGTCGTCCCCTCGACTTTAAAAAGATTTAATCATGATTTTCGCCTTAATGCCCATCATTTTCCTTATCGGCATCATCCTTGTCGCATTGGAAGACGTCATCAGAATCAACAAAACCGCCATCGTGCTGGCCATGAGCATCATCCTGTGGGGCTTGTTCCTGCTCGACGCCGACGCCATCCTGGCGCACAACACGGTGTTGTCGCTGTTTTCGGAAGACATACCCAACTTCGGGAACCTGACGATGCACGAACGGATTACCGAATTCATGGAAAGGGCCCTGACACACGCCTTGGGCGACGTTTCCTCCACCCTGTTCTTCGTGATGGGCTCCATGGCCTTGATAGAAATCATCGACGTACACGGTGCGTTCTCCATGATTTCACGTTGGATTCACCTCAAGAGAAAACGTTCGCTGCTGTGGCTCATTTCCGCCTTGACGTTCGTCTTTTCGGCCATCATCGGCAACCTCGCCACGGTTATCGTCATGATTACGATTGTTTCCAAAATACTCAAGAAACGGCCCGACCGCCTGATTTTCGCGTGTATGATCGTAGTGGCCTCCAACGCGGGCGGCTGCTGGTCGCCCATCGGCGACGTAACGACGCTGTTACTTTGGACAAGCGGCAACCTCGGCATGATACAGCAGGTCACGCACCTTGTCGTACCGGCGTTCTTCATGCTCATCATCCCGCTTATCGGCGCCACCATCATGCTTAAAGACGGCCCCATCTACACCGAAGAGGTGGACGAAACCAACCGCCTTGGCGAACTCGTTAGCGAGCGGTTCCAGACCACGTTGCTCATCATCAGCACGTTGGCATTCATTTCGGTGCCTGTGTTGCAGACGTGGATCAGCCTGCCGCCTTTTATGGGCGTTCTCTTCGGCCTGGCCGTCATTTGGTTCATCACCGACCTCCGTTACAGCAAAGAGCAAAGCGCGTTGTTCCAACGCCTGCGCGTAGGGCACGCGTTTACCCGCATCGATATATCCACGGTGCTTTACTTTTTGGGGGTATTGCTGTCGGTAGATGCGCTCAAGACGGCCGGTCAGCTCGATATGCTGGCCAATACGTTCAACAACCTGTTGCCCAACCCGGAATCCATCGCGCTTATGCTCGGCGTATGCTCGTCGTTCCTCGACAACGTGGCCCTGGTGGCCGCCGCCATCGGCATGTACCCGGTGCAAGCCTCCGGTCCGTTTATGGTTGACGGCGTTTTCTGGACGTTCCTCGCCTATTGCGGCGTAACGGGGGGTAGCCTGCTCATCATCGGGTCGGCCTCCGGCATCACGGCCATGGGCTTGGAAAAGATACCGTTTACCTATTATTTGAAAAAGTTTACGCCTTGGATATTGTTGGCCTATTTTGTAGGCGCGGGCGTATTCCTGTTGTTCTTCGCTTGATGGACGCCCGCAGGACGGGCTATATTTAGATATATATGGAGTCTGAAAACCGGCAGGGGCTCAGCCCCGTGGAAATCATAGCGAGCCGCGAACATCACGGGCGCAACGTGTTGATGCCGCCCGAAAAGAAATCGACGTGGCGGCTGCTCTTGGAAAAGTTCGAGGATCCGATTGTGCGGATTCTGTTGGTTGCGCTCTTGCTCTCGTTCGTTGTGTCGTGCTACCAGTATTGGGGCGCGGACGAGTCGGCCGCCGTATTTTTAGAGCCGGTGGGCATTTTGGTGGCCGTGCTGCTCTCCACGGGCATCGGCTTTCTGTTTGAACGCAGCGCGAATCAGAAATTCGACGTACTCAACCAAGTGAACGACGAGGTGACGGGCCGCGTGATCCGCCGCCGGAGCGAGGCCGATACCGAAGGCACGGTTATGGAGGTTTCGCGCACCGAATTGGTGGTGGGCGATGTCATTTTGGTGGAGACGGGCGACGAAGTCCCGGCCGACGCGCGGCTGTTGGAATCCATGTCGCTGCAGGTCAACGAATCGACGCTGACGGGAGAACCGCTCGTCAAGAAGTCGGCCGACCCCGCCGCCTTGGACGCGGAAGCCACCTATCCGTCCAACCGCATATACAAGGGGACGGGCATCGTGGACGGCCACGGCGTGGCGGTGGTGGAACAGGTGGGCGACCGCACCGAATACGGAAAGGTATATACGGGTTCCCAAATCGAAAACGACGTGGAAACGCCGTTGAACCGTCAGCTCCGCCAACTCAGCCGCATCATCACGTATATCAGTTACGCCGTGGCCGGCCTCATCATCGTGGGGCGGCTGCTGTTCTTTTTCCTCAACGGCGCGGGCGGGGGCGACTGGTTGAGCATAGGCCGCTTCTTGCTCAACACGTTTATGTTGGCCGTTACCGTTATGGTGGTAACCGTGCCCGAAGGGCTGCCGATGAGTGTAACGCTTTCGCTCGCGCTCAGCATGAAGCGGATGCTGGCCTCGCACAACCTCGTGCGCAAGATGCACGCCTGCGAGACGATGGGCGCCTGCACCGTGATTTGCACCGACAAAACGGGCACACTGACGCAGAACCAGATGCGCGTTTACGAAACCTGTCTGTTGCCGTTCGCCGCTTTGGATTCGGCCAACCGGCAGCTGACCTTAGGCGTGGACGAATACAGCCGCATTCTTAAAGAAGCCTTGGCCGTCAACAGCACGGCCTACCTCGACCTCAGCGATGTCAACAAGCCGCGCGTCATGGGCAACCCCACCGAGGGCGCGCTCCTGCTTTGGCTGCAGGCGCAGGGCGAGGATTACGCGCTCATCCGCAAGAACGCCCGCATCCACGGACAACTGACGTTCTCTACCGAACGCAAGTATATGGCCACGTTGGCCGATTCGCACCTCTGCCACGGCAAACGGATGCTGTTTGTAAAGGGCGCGCCCGAAATCCTGCTGTCGCTCTGCACAGGAGCCGTGGTCAACGGGCAAACCGTGCCGGTATCCGAGGTAGCCGGACGCATTGCGGCCGACCTGCTCGCCTATCAGTCCAAGGCCATGCGCACGTTGGGCTTCGCCTATATGGAGGTGGACGCTACGGCGGATGCCGCTTCGTTTTTTGCGGACGGCCGGCTCAAAGCGGGTCTGCCGTTGCAGTTCCTCGGCTTTGTGGCCATTTCCGACCCCGTGCGCGGCGACGTGCCGGAGGCCATCCGCGAATGCCTTTCGGCCGGCATCGACATCAAAATCGTAACGGGCGACACCACGGCCACGGCCACCGAAATAGGCCGTCAGATCGGGCTTTGGAAGCCTATATATACCGAACGGCAGCGCATCACGGGGCCTGAGTTCGCGGCCCTGTCCGATGCCGAACTCGCCGAGCGCGTGCCCGACCTCAAAATCATCTCCCGCGCGCGCCCGATGGATAAGGAAAGGCTCGTGCGCGCGTTGCAGGCACAGAACCAGGTGGTGGCCGTGACCGGCGACGGCACCAACGACGCTCCCGCGCTCAACGCCGCCCAGGTGGGCCTCTCGATGGGCGACGGCACGTCGGTGGCCAAGGAAGCCAGCGATATCACCATTTTAGACAACTCTTTCACAAGCATCAACCGCGCCGTGATGTGGGGCCGCTCGCTTTACCGCAACGTGCAGCGATTCATCCTGTTTCAGATGACGATTAACGTGGTGGCCTGTCTGGTGGTGCTCTTGGGGGCTTTCTTAGGCTCGGAGTCGCCGCTCACGGTTACGCAGATGCTGTGGGTCAACCTTATTATGGACACGTTCGCGGCCATGGCCCTGGCTTCGTTGCCCCCCACGGCCGATGTCATGCACGAGCGGCCGCGCCCCATCGACGACCCCATCATATCCCGCCAGATGGCTTACCGCATTTTGGGCATGGGGCTGTTGTTCCTGTTGTTCCTGTTCGGCCTTATGCAGTACTTCAAGTACGAGGAAATAACCTCGCTCGGTCAATTCCGCTGGGGCGGCTACTTCCGCGATTACTTCCGCTTCGACCGCGCGGCGGAAAACGGCTTCTCGATTTACGAAAAGTCGTTGTTCTTCACGATATTCGTGTTGTTGCAGTTTTGGAATATGTTCAACGCCAAGGCCTTCAAGTCGGAGGGGTCGGCTTTCAAAGACCTGCGGCTCTGTATGGGCGGCTTTGTGCCCGTGGCCCTGCTCGTGGTCATAGGCCAGTGGCTCATCGTGGAGATGGGCGGCCGTATGTTCAGCGTTACGCCGCTTTCTTTCGCCGACTGGGGACGCATTATCGGCTGCACTTCCATCGTACTTTGGGCGGGGGAGGCCTACCGCCTGTTGCATGGCTGCCTGAAGAAAAATTAAAATTTTCACTACATTTGCAAATATTAATAACCTAAATTTACTGCTATGTCTTGGATTCAAGCACACACTGCTATGGCGGTTTTGATCGGGATCGCGATCGTGGTCATACCGTTTTTGGTTTATTATGTGGTTACGGCCACCAAGAACCACCCCAAGGGTTTGATTGCCGCCGCCCTGAGCAATATGGGCGAACGCTTCGGCTATTACATCATGAATGCCGTTCTGCTCTTGTTCATCTGTTCCAAATTCGGGATTGCCGATGCCACGGCGGGTTTTATCTACGCCGTTTTCTACTGCTGCATCTATCTGTTCAGCCTGCCCGGCGGTATTGTCGCCGACCGCTTGCAGAACTACAAGGGCACCATCATGTGCGGCCTGCTTATCATGGCGTTGGGCTACGTATTGCTCTCGCTGCCCGTTTTCGGCGGCGCCCCCGGCCATGTGCCCTCGTGGGTTTTGGTGTTCACCTGTGTGGCTTTGTTCCTGATTGCGGCCGGTAACGGTCTTTTCAAAGGCAACCTGCAGGCGATTGTGGGNCAAATGTACGACAACTTCGAAGCCGAAGCGGCGGCCAAAGGCCCCGAAGCCTTGGCGCTGGCCAAGAGCAAACGCGACAGCGGCTTCCAGATTTTCTACGTGTTCATCAACATCGGCGGTGTTATCGCGCCTTTTGTGGCGCCCCTGCTGCGCGAATGGCTGCTGGGCACCAAGAACCTTATCTACAACTCGCAGATGCCGGCTTTTTGCCACCAGTATCTGAGCGGTAACATGGATGCCACGGCCATGAACAACCTGACCGAACTGGCCGCCAAAGTCAACCTCGACCCCACCATCGACGCCGCCGCTATGGCCGCCGATCCCGCCGCCATGAGCGCGTTCTGCGAAAACTACCTGCAGGTGTTCAACACGGGCGTTCACTTCTCCTTCATCGCTTCGGTGGCGGCCATGCTCATTTCGTTCGTCATCTTCGCTTGCGTCAAGAAGAACTTCCCCAACCCCGTGCGCAAAGAGAAAAGCGCGGTGGTGGATTACACGCCCGAAGAACGCATCGCCCAGGCCAAGGAAATCAAACAGCGTATGGCGGCCTTGTTCGCCGTATTGGGTGTGGCCATCTTCTTCTGGTTCTCGTTCCACCAAAACGGTCAGTCGCTGTCTATTTTCGCCCGTGACTTCGTGAGCACCGACGCCATCGCGCCCGAAATATGGCAGTGCATCAACCCGTTCTTCGTGATCGTGTTGACGCCTATCATCATCTTGATTTTCGGTGCCTTGGCCCGCAAGGGTAAGGACGTTTCCACGCCTAAGAAAATCGCCATCGGTATGTTCATCGTGGCCTGCGCCTATATCTTCCTTTCGGCCTTGGCCAAGGTGATGGGCTACCCCTCCGGCAACGAATGGGCCGAAACGCCGATTGACCAGCGCGCCTTGGTGGGTCCGTGGGTGCTTATCCTCACCTACTTCTTCCTTACCGTGGCCGAATTGTTCATCTCGCCGCTCGGCCTGTCGTTCGTTTCCAAAATCGCGCCCCGTCACCTGCAGGGTATCTGCCAAGGTTTGTGGCTGTGCGCCACGGCCGTTGCCAACCTGTTCATCTTCCTGGGCGTGACGATGCTCAACAACATCGGCCAGCAATGGATTACGTGGGCGGTGTTCGCGCTCATCTGCCTGGCTTCGATGGGTGTGATGCTCGGCATGTTGAAATGGCTGGAACGCATTACCAAATAAAACGCACCTATAATTAATATAGGAAAAGGGCTACTCGGCATGAGTGGCCCTTTTTGTTGATAATTTTGTTTAAAACTTGCAAAATAGGAAAACATATCCTAACTTTGCACTCCTTTTGCGTGGAGTGTATCCCGCTTGTAGTAGATAAAATATAGTTAAGATGAACACGTTAAGTTATAAAACCGTTTCCGTCAACAAGGAGAACGCGGACAAGAAATGGGTTTTAGTGGATGCCGAGAACCAATTCGTAGGCCGTTTGGCTTCCGAAATCGCCAACCTGCTGAGAGGCAAGTACAAAACCAACTTCACGCCCCATGCTGATTGCGGGGATTATGTAGTCGTTATCAATGCCGAAAAAGTACGTTTCTCCGGCAAGAAAATGACGGACAAGGAATACGTTCATCACACGGGCTATCCCGGTGGCCAGCGCTTCGCCACGCCGACCGAGATGTTGAACCGCAAGCCCATCTTCGTCATCGAACATGCGGTAAAAGGCATGTTGCCGAAGAACCGTTTGGGTGACGCCCTGTTCCGCAACCTGCACGTTTACGAAGGCGCCGAACACCCGCACCAAGCGCAGAACCCCACTGTTGTTAATGTTAAAGACCTCAAATAAACATGGAAGTTTTCAATAGAATCGGTAGAAGAAAGACCGCCGTAGCGCGTGTGTACCTCAGCGCCGGCAACGGCAATATCACGGTCAACGGCAAGGACTACAAGGAATATTTCCCGACGGGTACGTTGCAGTATGTCGTAAACCAGGCTTTCGAGGTGACCAACACCGTTAACCAGTTTGACGTCAAGGCCAACATCGATGGCGGCGGCATCAACGGCCAGGCCGAAGCCCTGCGTTTGGGCATCGCCCGCGCCTTGGTTGAAGTGGATGCCGAACACAAACCCGCCCTCAAGGCCCAAGGCCTCATGACGCGTGACCCGCGCATGGTGGAAAGAAAGAAGCCGGGTCGTCCCAAAGCCCGCAAGCGCTTCCAGTTCAGCAAGCGTTAGAAACGGAACCGCCTTATCCAAGGCGTTTTCGCGTTTAGCATCCAAATTGCCGAGACTTCCGCTCTGCGTCCCCGACGGAGAGCGGAACTACTGGGCGATTGTTTTTTAAAGGAACGTAAACAAAATTCAATATGTCTAAAGCAACTTTTGATCAGCTCTTGGAGGCCGGTGTACACTTCGGCCACCTCAGAAGAAAATGGAATCCCAAAATGGCGCCGTATATCTTCGCCGAAAAGAACGGGATTCACATCATCGACCTCAACAAAACGATAAACAAATTGGACGAGGCTTGCGCCGCCGCCAAGCAAATCGCCAAATCGGGTCGTAAAATCTTATTCGTCGCTACGAAGAAACAGGCGCGCGCCATCGTGGCCGAACAGGTCGCCAAAGTCGGCATGCCGTATGTAACCGAACGCTGGCCGGGCGGTATGCTCACCAACTTCGCCACCATCCGCAAGGCCATCAAGAAAATGTCCGCCATCGACCGTTTGATGAAGGACAAACAGTTTGAAAGCATCTCCAAACGCGAACGCCTGCAAATCACGCGCGAAAAAGAGAAACTGGAAAAGAACCTCGGTTCCATCGCCGACCTGGGTCGTTTGCCGTCGGCCGTTTTCATCGTGGACATCAACAAGGAACACATCGCCGTGGCTGAAGCCCGCCGCTTGAACATCCCGACCTTGGCCATGGTGGATACGAACACCAACCCCGAACTCATCGACTTCCCGATTCCCGCCAACGACGATGCTTCGAAATCCATCGACATCATCCTCAAGGAAGTGATTGCCGCTATTGAAGAAGGCTTGGCCGAACGTAAATACGACAAGGAACAGCAGAAGGAAGACGAAGAGTCCGACGAACAGGAAAGACTCTCCGTAGAAGGCATGGACGAGGAAGAAGCCGGGGAAGGCAAGAAGAAACCCGCCGCCCGCAAGAAAGCCGAGGGTGAGGAAGGCGCCGCCGAAGATGCGGACAAAAAAGAAAGACGTCCGCGCAAGGTAGCCTCCACGGGTGCTCAGAAGGTAACCAAAAAGTAAAGGAAGGAGTAAATTATGGCAAATATAACTGCCGCTGAAGTTAATAAACTCAGACAAATGACCGGCGCCGGCATGATGGATTGCAAGAAGGCGTTGGTAGAAAACGACGGCGATTTCGACAAGGCCATCGACTTTTTGAGAAAGAAAGGTCAGAAAGTAGCGGCCAACCGTGCCGAAAGAGACGCCAAGGAAGGCATGATTTTGGCCGCCACCACGGCCGACAAGCAATTCGGTTGCATCGTCATGCTGAGCAGCGAAACCGACTTTGTGGCCAAGAACGCCGAGTTCGTGGCTTTCGTTGAGAAGGTTTCGGCCGCCGCGATTGAAAAACGGGCCAAGACCCTCGAAGAAGTGAAGGCCCTGTCGATTGACGGCCGCTCGGTGGAAGACCACATTACCGACATGGTGGGNAAGATTGGCGAAAAGATTGAAATGGCGCACTTCGAATGCCTCGAATCCCCGCGCGTATTCGCCTACAACCACCACGGCAACCGTTTGGCCACGCTCGTGGCTTTCGACAAGGAAGACGCCAAAGACGAGGTAGGCCATAACGTGGCCATGCAGATTGCGGCCATGAACCCGATTGCCGTCTGCGAAAAGGACGTTCCCGCCGCCACCATCGAAAACGAAAAAGCGGTGGCCCGCGAAAAGACCAAGCAGGAACAGATCCAGAAAGCGGTTGACAATGCTTTGTCGAAGGCCGGCATCAACCCCGCGCACGTGGATTCCGAAGAACATATCGAATCCAATACCGCCAAGGGTTGGCTTACGCCCGAACAGGCCAAGCAGGCACGCGAAATCATCGCTACCGTATCGGCCGAAAAAGCCGGCAACATTCCCGAAGCGATGTTGGACAACATCGTGAAAGGCCGTGTTGAGAAATTCTACAAGGAAAACACCTTGATGCACCAGGAATATATCATGGACAGCAAGATGAACGTAGGCGCCTACGTGAAGCAAAACGGCGATGCCACCGTGGTGGCTTTCCGTCGCCTCCAGTTGGGTGCGTAAGTTTTAACAGACACATAGAAAGGGCAATTTTCTTCTGAAAATTGTCCTTTTTATTTGCATAAAACACATTTCTTATGGCTCAGAAAAAAGGCTTTTTCGCCGACATCGCCGATGCGCTCAGCAAAGAACATTGGCGCGCTTTCGGCAACGAATTCATCGACTCTTTCCGCGGCGACAAATGGCGCAAGGAAACCCTTTCCTATCTGTTGGTGATTGCCGGCAGTATCCTGTTTGCGGTGGGCGATGTGATGTTTGCCAACCCTTACCGTTTGGCGCCCGGCGGCACCTATGGCATNTCCAATGTCCTGAACTCGGTGTGGCCGTGGAGAATCAGTCTTTACGCCGCCTGCATGGACATTCCCCTGCTCTTGATCGGCACGCTGATTTTGGGCCCGCGCTTCGGCGTAAAGACCATCCTGTCCACGTTCGTGATTTTGGGCAGCGTATGGGCGATTGAAAGCGTATGGGGCTACGACCCGNTGATTCATAACGGCATTTTGACCGAAGCCGANTTGGCCTCCATTCCCGAAGCCATGAAGGGGCTGTTGGTTTATCCCGCCCAGGAAGGCCATCTGCCGCTNTACTTCGTGCCCGACTATTTCCTGAACACGCTGGTGGCCGGGTTGATTTACGGGGCGGCCATCGGGATTATCTTCCGCGCGGGNGCAACCTCCGGCGGCAGCGACATCATTTCGATGATTCTCAACAAATACACGCGCATCCCCCTGGGTACGCTGGTAATCATCGTAGATACCTGCATCACGCTCTCCACGTTGGTGGCGTTCGGCGAATTGCGCCTGCCGTTCTACTCCATCATGGTGATTGTGATTGAAGGCTGGATGATCAACTGGATCATGGCGTTGGATTTCAAGAAGAAGAAAACGGAAGCGGCGGCCTAAAAGTCACGCTTGAGAGTAAAAAAACAGTTTTATAAACCTTATAAAAACACAAAACAATGGAAAACTTAATGCAAAAAATCAACGAGCAGTTGGAAGCTTTTACGACGAACGCCGCTGCTTTGACCGAAAAAGGCAACAAGGCCGCCGGTGCGCGTGCCCGCAAGGCTTCTTTGGAATTGACCAAGTTGTTCAAGGAATTCCGTAGCCAGAGCATCGCCGACAGCAAGAAATAATCGGGATTTTCAGGCTATTGAAAAGCGGCGGCCGCAAAACGGTCGCCGCTTTTTTTATGCACGGACGCGACCGAATGGCAGGTTTCTTGCTAAACTAGGCGATTTGCACTAAATTTGCAGATATATCATTTGATATGAATCCCGGGGCGACGATNATAANATTTTCNGGATGGGGNCGGTTGCGGCTGTGCCTCGCCATGGGCTTGGCCCTGACGCTGACGGCCTGCGTGAGNCCGGAAGAACGGTGCCTAAGCACGATGCGCAAAGCCGTTTATGCGGACGACTTTGCCAAGGGGCTTGCCACGGCCGACGCCTTTTACCGCCAACACGCCGTGGAAACGAAGCACCCCTCCGAACAGGCCATGGCCCTGCGTTGGGAAATCAGCGCCTACACACGTCTCTGCCTGTTGATGACCGGCGAACTGAACCGCCGCTTCTTAGCCTATTATCCGGTGCGGGAAATGGGGGTCTTGTTCCCCTCTCCCCTGCCTTTCGTAAACCGGCATTGTTACGCCTACGCGCGGCTTTACTACGAAATGGGGCTTTACGGCCCCGCCCTGCCCATTGTGCTGTGGCACGCGGAAGACCTGGGCTGGGACCGGACCGGCATTAACCTGCTGTTCGGCATCTATACGCACACCCGCCAATACCGTGCGGCACAGACCTATTGGCAGGCCTTTCAGAAGGATGGTCCTACGCGGCGGTGGAGCGCACCTTGGCGAACTTCCGTAACGACCCCGGCCGACAACGCCGCCGATACGACCGACGGCACACGGCCGCAACCGCTGTCGCCCGCCTNTCTGACCGGCCCGCAAATGGACGAGGCGTTTATGGACGGCTATGTAAAAGCCATGTTCCGCTATGCAAGGGCGCAGGGCGATAGCCTCAACCCCTACCTTACCGACTACTACACGTTGCTTTGCCTGTTGGAGAAAGACTTGGCACAGGTGCCGACCCTGCTCGACGTTTACCGGCGGCAGGCAAGGCCTATTCCGGACTATCTGCAGGAAGCCACGCTGATTTACGCTTCCTATGCCGACCATGCGGCGGGCTTGGAGGCGGCGGGCTTGACGCGCGAAGCCCTGCAACTGTCGCCGGATATGGAACGCCGTGTAGCCAAGGTGTTTCAAGATTTCGAAATGCTGAAGATAGGCGCGTTGCCGTTTGACGAAATGACGCGCCGGCACGCGGCCACCTATACGTATCACTTTTTACTCGGACAAATACAATGACCACCGTAAAACGACTGAGACCGCTGTTGCGCCTGTGGGTATTGTGCCTGACGGGGGCCTTGGGGCTTTTGCTCCCCACCGCCTGCTCCGGCCCCGGGGCGCCATGGCCGGCGGCGATAGCCGACGGCGCGCCGATATTTCCGGACTACACGGCGGAAGACCTCGTGCTGCCCGTCAACATTGCGCCGCTCAACTTCATGGTTTCGGAGGAACGGCTGCCGCAGGCGGCGANGGTNCGCTTGGAGGCGTTTGCGGCACAAGCGGCGGAAGACGGCGCGCCTGCCGCCGCCTTGGACGTAAAGCTGCGACGCAAGGACGGACGGTTGCAATGCCGCTTTCCGGTAGNGGNCTGGCACCGTTGTCTGCAACAGGCGGCGGGCGGCCATGTGCGCCTCGGCTTCCTTGACCGGCAGGGGCAACCGCTTGCTGACGCGCCCGTGCTCCGGTGGCCGGTGGCGTTGGACGCCATCGACCCCTATTTGGTTTACCGTCTCAGCGCCTACGATGAGAACCCCTGCAAATACTTGGAGGCCGAAGAACGCTGTTTGGANAACTTTGACAAACGCCTGCTGATGGACAACCGGCGCACGGGCGGCCAGTGCTTCAACTGCCACGCCTCGGCGCAGAACGACGCGGCCTGCATGAGCATCCACCTGCGCGGCGAGGACGGCGGCACGCTGTTGTANCGTCAGGGCGGCTTCCGCAAAATCAACNTGCCGGACGGNTTCCCGAACCTGCGGTTGGCCTACCCCGCCTGGCATCCCTCCCAACGGTTCATCGCGTTTTCGTCGGCCCGCATACAGGTATTTCCACATACCAACCTTTACAAGACGCAGGACTTGATTGCCGACATGTTGGGCCGGCTGTTGGTCTATGACATAGCCCGCAACCGGCTGTTGCCCGCCCCGAGCGACGCCCGTGCCTTGGCCGACCACAACGCCCGCTATGAGGTTTCGTTTCCCGTNTGGGCACCCGACGGCAACCGCATCTACTTCTGCCGCGCCGAAAAANTGCGCTTCGCCGACACGCTTTCCTTNNTGGAGAACATCGCGAATTTCCGCTATCATATCGCCGCCATGGACTTCGATACGGCCAACGGCACGTTCTCGCTCCCCTATACCGTATGCACGGACAGCNCATCCAGCCTGAGCCTGCCCGCCATCGACCCGAGCGGCCGCTACCTTGTGGTAACGCGCCTGCCCATGGGGTCTTTCCCGTCGCAAAACGGCGGCGAATTAGCGTTGATAGACTTAAGCCGGCGCAATGCCGACGGGCTGTGTCCGTTGCAGGAAATTTCCGCGCTCGCATCGCCCGACGGCGAAAAATCGCACCAGTTCAGCAGCAACGGCCGCTGGATGGTCTTTGGCAGCAAACGGCTCAACGGTAGTACGGCTGCTATATATATCAGCCACTTCGATAAAGACGGCCGTTTCCACGCGCCTTTCATCCTGCCGCAGGAACCGGGCGACTTTTACACCGCGCAACTGCGCACGTTTTTGTTCCCCGTTTTNAACCGNACGGCCGTACCCTTTACGTTGGACGAATGGACGGCGGCCGCCATTGCGCCGGCCACGCCCATTGATATGCGTCTGTTCGCCGCCGACTTTGAACAGGGCGCCCAACCGGTAAGCGCAGGCCATTAACCTAAAACGCCATGAAACGATACCTCCCTATACTGCCTGTTTTACTGTGTACGGCCGCNGCGGTCGTATTCNTCGCCTGCTTTGAGGCGCACTTCGCCAACGAAGAAGGCAAATACCTGTTTGTTTATACCGCCGACCTGCTCAAACGGTTTTGGCCGTTTGGGGAATGGCATTACCCCGGCGCGCCGGCCAACGGCAACGGGGCGTTGTTCCTGCACNTGTTTTTCTCACAGTTCTACCACGTCACGGCAGGCATATATATTGTCTTGCTGGCGGCGTTCGGGCTGTGGCTGTTCGGCTGGCATCTGTACGGCCGGCGCGCCGGCATCCCGACGCTGTACCGCGGGGCGGTCGTCTATCCGTTGGCCACGGNCTTGTTNCTGTTTGCGGCCGTGAGCCCTAAATTCCCGCCCGGTCTGCNATGGGGGCTGCTCGTGGCGCTTTGGCTCTGCGTTGCCTGTGGNGGCCGCAAACACACCTGCCTGTGGGGGGCATGGCTCGCCGGTGCGTTCCTGCTCGTTTTCATGGGTTTCTTCCCGTTCCTGTTCTTTGTAGCCGGTATCTGCGGTTTGTATTGGAGCCAACCTGAGATACGGACAGATAGCAAATCGGCGCAAAGTTTCCCCGCCCTACGTAAAACCCTATGGTTTTTGTCGCTCCTGCTCTGCTGGGTGCCGCTCCCGTTCGCCTGGGCCGCCATGAGCCGCCAATCCGTTGCCGCTACCTGCAACACCTATGTTATTTCCAGCTGGCATCGGAACGGCATCTCCAAAGATTGGAAACTGTATCTGAGTTATCAGAAAACGTGGCGTGCCATCCGNCANGGCNACTACCGCGAGGCCTTGAAGCAGGCCGACCGCTATTGGTTCTCCGAACGGGCCCTCTATCGCCCCGANCTCAGCCNCGGCGAACAATATTTTCGCCGCCATTTGGCCGAATGCACGAAACTGGCGTTATTGATGANCGGTGAACTCAACAACCGCTTCCTGATGTACGGCACCCAGCCGGAAATGGCTTTCCTGTTCCATTGCCCCACACCCATGGTGNCTTATTNCGACCCCATCTACCAACTGTTTTACTGGGAAACGGGTGCACTGACGGCCGCCGCTTACGAAGGCATCAATATTATAGAACGCGATGGCCTGCGTGCCGANGTTTTNCCGACGCTNGCCCTGGCACAGGTNTGCCTGCACCAACACGGCCTGGCCGAAAAATATCTCTATTTATTGCGCCACACGCTATTCTACCGCAAACAAGCGGAAGCCATCACGGCCTTGAACCGCCCCGATGCGCAACCCGATGCCCTGATACTGCGCAAGCGCGCCGAAATGAGTCCGATTCCGTCCGATANTNACGGCAAACAACCGAGGGCGGAAATGGAACACATCATGACCGTATATCCGAAAAATTTCCATGTGGCCGAATATATGCTCATGCAGTACCTGTTGGAAAAGAACCTGCCGGCCGCCTATGCAACGCTGAAGCATTACCGCGACTTGGGTTACCGGTCCAATGAACTGCCCATCTACGCACAGGAAGCCATGTTGCTGTTTATCGAATACGGCCTCAACCAAATGGCTTTTACCATTGCGGAGGAAGGGCTCGACGGCCTGAAAGATTTCCGTTTTAANCCGGCCGTCACCAAACGGTTTGAAAATTATCTGCAGGAGAAATGGAATTTAGAGACCGGACGGCTCCGACCCGAAGCCTTTTTTGAGAAATACGGCAACAGTTATGCCTTTTTCTATATGTATTTGCAGAATATCCATCCTGCCGAAATGCCGGAAGAAGCGGCCGGGCCGGATCGGAGCCAAGCACTCGTACACTAAAGCCATCAGACCATGAAAAGACAAGATATATACATAATCCTGCTGTTGATGCTGACGATAGGTTGCCGGCACAACGACGCCCGAACCGACGGACCGCAAGGGATTGAAACCGCCGCCCTGACGTTGCCCACCGCCAACGGCTTCATGTTTCCCGACTACGGCGACAGCCTCGTGTTGCCGCCCAACATCGCGCCGCTCAATTTTTCCGTAAACGGCAAAATCCGCCTGCACGTCAACTGCGGCGAAACCGAACTGCTTGCCAAAAACTACAACGGACAGGTTCGGTTCAACCCCAAAAAATGGAAACGCTGGCTCAACACCGCCCGCGAACGGCAACAGCCGCTGCGGCTCGAAATCAGCACGGCCGAACGCGCCTACGCACCCCTGCACTGGTTTGTGGCCAACGACACCATCGACCCCTACCTCGTCTATCGCCTTGTATTGCCCGGCGACGGCGTTTACAATGTGTTGGGCATCTATCAGCGGGAATTGGCGAGTTTTAAAACGCGGCCTCTCATGCTCAACACCGTTTCAGAGAATAACTGCATGAATTGCCATACATTCCGCAACGGGAATGCCGATGAAATGATCGTACACTGGCGGTTTCCGTCCGAAGGCTCGCTGTTGCAGACGCCCGACGGCCCGCGCAAAATCGCGCTGTCGCCTGAAGCCTCCCGCCGCGGCTTGCGGCTGATTTATCCGGCCTACCATCCGCAGGGCCGCTACATCGCCTTTTCGACCAACCTGCTGTTGGGCATAGGCGGCTACGAGGCGCACCGCCGTTTCTTCAACTCCATCGACAGCCTCTCGCATATCGTGCTGTANGACATAGTGGATAACCGCCTCTTTACGAANCCCGCCCTTTGGAACGCCGATGCCGAATTTACCTATCCGGCCTGGTCGCCCGACGGGAAGGCGCTGTATTTCTGTAGCGCGCCTAAGGAAGACCCCGCGTTTTTAGCCACGCATCCCACCGAGAAACAACGCATCGAACGCATCCAGTTCGACTTGGTACACGTAACGTTCGACCCCGAAACGGGACGCATCGGCGATTCGGTGCAAACCCTGCTGGCCGCCNAGGACTANAACGGCAGCTTCGCCTTGCCGCGCGTNAACCCNGCCGACCCCAACTGCATCGCCGTCAATATAAGTCCTTACAGTTCCTTCCCGGCACGCGCCCTCGGCGATTTGGGCCTGGTCTTCTTGAACCGTTCCGATATGGGGGCCGATAGTAATATATATATATTCCGTGCTTCGAGCCTGCCGATTTGCTCAATTCGCCCGAAGCCGAGAGTTTTCACAGCTGGAGCCGCAACGGCCGGTGGCTCGTCTTTGCCAGCAAACGNCAGGACGGNTTTTTCTCCTTGCCCTATATCGCCTACTTCAACGGCAAGACATTNTCCAAACCNTTCCTGTTGCCTCAGAAAGACGGGCACTATTACCACGGCTTCCTCAAATCCTACAACCTGCCTGAGTTGACGGTCAGCCCTTCGGAGCTCAACCCCCGCAAAACGGAAAAGATACGCCAGGGTCCTGTTTTAACCATCGATACTGAAGAATTAGAAACATGGCTGAAAGAATGAAAACATCACGCCTCATCATACTGACCATTTCCCTGTTATTGCTAACGGTAAGTTGCCGGCACAACGACGCCCGAACCGACGGNCCGCAAGGNNTTGAANCCGCCNNCCTGACGTTGCCCACCGCCAACGGCTTNATGTTTCCCGACTACGGCGACAGCATCGTGTTGCCGCCCAACATCGCGCCGCTCAATTTTTCCGTAAACGGCAAAATCCGCCTGCGCGTCAACTGCGGCGAAACCGAACTGCTTGACAAAAACTACCGCGGTCAGGTGCGGTTCAAACTGAAAACATGGCGCCGCTGGCTCAACACCGCCCGCGAACGCCAACAGCCGCTGCGGCTCGAAATCAGCACGGCCGAACGCGCCTACGCCCCCCTGCACTGGTTTGTGGCCAACGACACCATCGACCCCTACCTTGTCTATCGCCTTGTGGTACCGACCGATGGCGTTTACAACATTTTGGGCATCTATCAACGGGATTTGTCCAATTTCAGCACCACGGCGTTGACCCTCAACTCCGTTTCAGAAAACAACTGCATGAACTGCCATACGTTCCGCAACGGTGACGCCGCCGAAATGACGGTGCATTGGCGCAAACCGGCCGAAGGCACGCTAATCAGGAACCAAGCGGGCGACACAAAAATCGTTTTGCCGTCCAATGCAGGAGATTTCAACCTGCGTCTGACTTATCCGGCCTATCATCCGCAGGGCCGCTACATCGCCTTTTCGACCAACCTGCTGTTGGGCTACGGCTGCTACGAAGCGCACCGCCGTTTCTTCGACCCCGGCGACAGCATCGCGCATATCGTCGTTTACGACATCCAAACCAACCGTTTGTTTTCCGACCGGTTGCTGTGGCAGGAAGAACGGCTATTGTCTTACCCGGCCTGGTCGCCCGACGGCCGCACACTTTATTTTTGCAGTGCGCCGACCCCCGGCAACGCGGCGGATTCCCTCTCCGAAAAACAGAAAATAGAAAGCATCCGCTTCAGTGTGGCGTGCATCGGCTTTGACCCGCAAACGGGAAGGTTCGGCGATTCGGTGCAAACCCTGTTGGCCGCCGACGACTACAACGGCAGTTTTTCGTTGCCGCGCGTCAACCCCGCCGACCCGAACTGTATGGCCGTCAGCATCGGCACTTTCAGTTCTTTCCCTTCTCAGACTTACGGCGATTTGGGCTTGGTTTTCCTAAACCGTTCTTTTTCAAAGCACGGTTTTGCGCCACAGGATACCCTGACTTACAGCCCCGTTTATGAACCGGCCACCGCGCTCAACACACCCGAAGCCGAGAGTTATCACAGTTGGAGCCGCAACGGCCGGTGGATTGTATATACAGGCAAGCAAATGGACGGCTATTTCGCCTTGCCTTATATCGCCTACTTCGACGGCAAGACATTTTCCAAACCGTTCCTGTTGCCGCAAAAAGCGGGCGACTGGTACCGCAGTTCGCTCAAATCGTTCAACCTGCCTGAGCTGACGGTTTCGCCCTCGACCCTGACGCCCGAAAAAACGGAAAAACTGCGCCGGGAAGGCTATACCTTAGTGGTGGACATCCACGACATTGAAACGCTTATAAACAACCTGCATGAATCAGAAGCCCTTTAAACGACACGCCGCCATCCTGCTCCTGCTCGGCCTCGGCTGGGCCGGCGCATGGATGCCCGACACGGCATGGGCACGCCCCAAAGACCGCAAGCCTACCGCCGTGGTGACCGACTATGTTCAGGCCGCACGCACTGCCTTGGAACAAAACGACCCGGTCTCGGCCCGCACGGCGGTTGAACAATATTTCCAACTGGCCTCCGACACGGCGGCCGAACGCATCGAAATGGCCACAACGTTGAAATGGGCACTATTGACCGGCGGCCGCCTCAACGAAGATTTCCTTGCCTACAGCGCAATCCCCGAAATGGGGCTGATGCTACCCATCCCTTTCCCCGCCAAACCCGAAATCGCCAAACCGTACAGTTGCCTCACCATGGCCTGCGGGCTTTACGTGCCGGCCTTATCGACAATGATTTGTGCCACCGACCGCAATGGCCTCGACCCGTTTTCGACCCGCCTGTTGACCGAAATCTGCCTGAAAACCGGCCGCCTGAGCCTGGCGCGACGCTACATCGCCCACCTGCCGAAAGCCGAACAAAACGATTGGTATCGAAAAATGCAACAAGGCCGGCAAGCCCTTTGGGCCTGGGACAGTCTGCCGTACGCACTGACGGCGGAACCCCGTACCACCGATGCCTGGGTAGATCGCTTCTATCCGCTCGACAGCACCGAAAAAGCCGCCTTAAACCTGAACCCGGCGCAGGCGCGTTGCCTGTTGGATTACTACACGTTGATACAACTGTTGCATAAACGCCTTGACAGAGTACCCGCCCTTATCGAAGCCTACCGCGATTTGGGCGCGTCCCGCTTGCCGACCTACGTACAGGAAGCATTCCTGTTGGCAAACGGTTACCTCAACGGCGGTATTTCCAAAGCCGAACTGCTGCAATGGCGCGAAGGCGACTTGCGCATAGAGCCGGACGTCATCGCGCGTTTCGAACAATGGTTTTTCGAATTCAACCAATGGCGGAACGGCGCATACAATTGGAACGAAATACGACAGAAATACGGCGCGTCTTATGTCTTTTATTTTATATGGGACGGTATCGCCTTTTAAGAGATTGATATGAAAACATCCACATACCGCACGCTTTGGGGCGTTGCACTGCTTTTTGGCGCCATGCTGCTCGGCCTGGCCGCCAAACGCGAGCAGAANAAACAAATATATNTANCCGAACANCCGATAGCCNTCATCCCGGCCTATGCCGACAGCATCGTGTTGCCGCCCAACATCGCGCCGCTCGGCTTTACGCCCGCCGACCCCGGCTATACGATTGCCGCCGTCCGTTTCTCGGCTTTCGTGTATCCCGAAGCGGCCGCGACAACAACCGATACCCTCTTGCCCGTCGGTCAAGCANTGTTCGANCCNTGGCCGGAAAAATTCGAAGCCGAACACCTGCGCCAATGGCATGAACTGCTGGCCGCCGCCAAGAACGGTTTTCTCCGCGTCGATATCACNGCCTATCCCGACGGGCGGCCCGACAGCCTGCAGGCATTTCCGCCCCTGCACTGGTTTATCGCCGACGAACCCATAGANCCCTATATCATTTACCGGACCAGCATTTTCGAAGACGCCTCGTACCATCACTTGGTCATTGAACAGAAAAANATAGANAACTTCGAGACCAAGCCGCTGTTGGACAACTTCATGATGAACAACAACTGCATGAACTGCCATGCTTGCGAAGGCAACAACATCAACAACTTTGTCGTNCACCTGCGCGCCACATTGCCGGGCACGTTGNTCGCGCGCAACGGCGAACTGACCAAACTGCGCCTGCCCGACACCCATCCCGGCCTGCGGCTCGTTTATCCGTCCTGGNACAANGGCGGCGACTTCATCGCGTTTTCGACGAACCAGGTCTATTCGCANCACTTCTCCACGCCGCGCCGCAAAGGTTTGGTAACCGTAGATACGCTGGGCGACATNGTACTGTTGGACACCAAAACGNTGGANNTGTTTTCCTGCCCCGAACTGACCGATGAGGAATACGACGACGTTTTTCCGTGTTTTTCGGCCGACGGACGCTCGCTGTTCTTTTGCCGGGCACCGGCGCGCGGTACCGAAGCCGAGGCGCGGGCATTGGCACGGGAACGGCAACAGGCACGCCCCACCGCGGCCGACTCGCTGTTTTTTCGCAACGACGAACAGATAGAGGCGTGGATGGACATATCGGACGAACGGCTTGAAAAGGCCAACGCCCTGCGCGCCGACCTCATGCGGATAGACTTTGACCCCGAAACCAGGCGTTTTTCCAATCTCCATACCGTGGCGCGTTTTTCGGACATGAACCTGAGCGCGACGATGCCGTTTGCCTCGCCGGACGGGGAATACCTGGTAGTCAGCGCCCTGCCAACGACCACCTTTTCCGTACAGGTCATGGGCGACCTCTATAAGGTTTATTTGGACGACTACCGCATTGAGCCCATCCACAGCCTGAATACGGACGGTTCCGAGACGTTCCACACGTTTTCGAGCAACGGCCGCTGGATGGTGTTTGCCAGCAACCGGGAGACGTTCGGCATACCGGAACTATATATATCTTACGTTTCGGCGGGGCAATTTGCCAAACCGTTCATGCTGCCGCAGGCCGAAACCGATTTCTATGCCCGCAACCTGCGTGCGTTCCTGTTTCCGTTCCTGAGCACCGAACCGGCCAAATTCGACGTGCAGAAAACGACCGAAGCCGCGCATGGCGAGGGTGTTGAACTTAAAGTCATTGACTTGGACAAATACAAAACCGCCGCCCGGCCGGCTTCCGAAAGCGGGCACTGAAACAGGAACGCTTAGATTTTTTCCTGAAAAATCGTTATATTTGCGCTATTATGCGCGTAATTTACATTTTCAGGCTGGCGTTCGCTTGCCTATTGCTGTGGCCGACCGTAGGCTTGGCGGACGAGCACGAAGGCGGCGGGCACCACGACACCAAGGCCTGCGACACGACCCCGGTCAAATTTCCGTTCCACGATACGACCCTGTATGTGGGGGATGCGATGTGCTGGCTAATCAATCCTGAACCGGACGAACGGCTTGTCTGGACTTTCCCTTTTGATTGGGATTTGGCACCAAACGCTGATGATTCTGTTGCTATTTATCCTCTTATTGAGCCTACTTGTACCTGGACCAACTCTTTTCAGATGTGTCTTTTTATACCTAATGTTGGATCGATATTCCGTTGTATTGAAACTTCATTCTCTGTTTCCTATTACGTCCAAAACAACAATCCAGAATGCCCTGATAGAGAGGGCGACACTATCTATATCCACTTCTCTGAAGAGCCCCGTCCTTGCGACACGACCCCGGTCAAATTTCCGTTCCACGATACGACCCTCTATGTGGGGGATACTTGTTGGCTTATCAACCCCGAACCAGACCTGCAAGGGAGTTTGATTTGGGTTTTACCTTTCGAAGGACACGTAGAAAGTATAACGAATCCTCTTCCCATTCTTTGTTTGCCCGGCGAGGATTGTCCATCACCCAATACATTGCAAATGTGCTTTTTATCAGAAACTGTGCACCTCATTGCATGTATCCCTAATGCCTACACCGCGCGACTTTATTATTCCATCAAAAGCAACGATCCCGATTGTCCTGACCGNGAAGGNGACACNNTNTANGTTCTTTTCTCTAAGNCNTGCGACACCGTTCCGGTCAAGCTGCCGTGCCATGATACGGTGTTCTGCGAGGGCGACAGCCTGCTGCTCGTGGCCACCGACCGGCCGCACGCGGGCTACAGCACGCTGTGGAACAACCTCTCCACGGCGGCGGAAGTGATTTACGAGGGCGACTCTTTCTATGTCACGGAACCGGGCACCTATGCGTTCCGGCTCTACAACATGGTGGACAACGGCTGCCCCGACATCGAGGGCGACACCGTAAACGTGGCGTACGTGCCCAAACCGCAAGCCTTTTTGCCGAAAATCCTGGTGCCCACCTGCGGCGGACGCGAAGGCGCACTGATGCTTGAGTCCAACCAACCCTATATTGACTTTCACTGGAGTGACGGCGACNCNNCCTCGTCCTACCGTTTCGCCTACCGGGGCGACACGATAGACAAACGCTTCTGCTTGCTGACCAATGTTTGCGGCGATACGGTGCTGGACAGCGTGAGCGTGTATTTTCAACCGCCNTACGCCTATCTCGGCGGCGACTCCCTTGTGGGCTGCCGCGGCGACTCGGTGCTGTTTGACATGGGGGCCTNCAACCGCCACCTGCCGCATTACGACAGCCTGCGCTTTATNTGGACNCTGCGGGGCGACACCATCCTGAACGGGTTGCCCGGCGCCGCCGAGGATCCCACCCGCCTTTGGGTGCGTTTTCCGCAGGATTCCGGNCTGCTGACCGTACATATTTTCCAGCCCGACTCCACCGAGACGGACAACGANGGCAATCCCATCGCCGTGAATTGCCCCGTGGCCTCCGACACGCTCAAACTGCAATTCTACATTTGGCCCGACATCGACTTTTTTGTGCGCAACGGCGACACCACGATTTGCCACTACGACTCCATCGAAATGTTCCTTGACCGCGACAGCCTCGTGTTCTCGCCCGATGCCTATTACATCTGGCTGTTTGACTCGGTGCCCTACGACACCACCGCCGACAAGATTCTTTACGCCGCCGACACGGGNGTATATACCGTNACNGGNGTCAACTATTGCAGCCGCCACTCCGAATCGTTTGTGCTGCACCACCACCCCAAGGCNCGCATCACCGTGGAANTGCAAGACACCACCGTTTGCCCCGAGACGCCCGTATCGCTTGACCCCACGCTGCCTTACGGCGGCAACCGCTACGTATGGTTCAAAGGCAACGCGGACGGGGACGACGAAGGGAATTATGATGATGACGATAGCGACGACGGCGGCAACTANATGGAATTCCGCAATCCGGGCGAAGCCCCCGAAGACGGAGACTTCGATACTTGGCCTTGGGAGGCCTCNGCCGCGNTTTGGGTGGATACGCCGGGCGCNTATACGCTCTATGTGATGGATTCGGTCGGCTGTATGGCGCACAGCGTGCTCAACGTAACGGAAGAGGACTGCACGCCCCAGTTCGAGGCGCCCAACGTCTTTACNCCCAACGGCGACGGCATCAACGACGTCTTCAAGCTCAAGACGATGGAAAAACTCTTTGACTTTGAGATACGCCTTTTCAACCGATGGGGCAACCAGGTGTACGCTTACAAAGGGGAACCCGAAGAATTTTCGTGGGACGGCACGCTGTACGGCAACGGACAGGGNGCCCCCGACGGCGTTTATTTCTATGTGGCCACCTTTAAGGACTACAAAGGCAAGAAGAAAAAGCAATCCGGTTCGGTAACCATTCTACGATAAAATTTCGTATATTTGCGAGTTTTAGCGCGATAATAAAACATCACAACGATATGAGCAAATTCATTTCCGCCGCAGAGGCCGCCGCCCACGTAAAGGACGGCGCCACCGTCATGATCGGCGGCTTCCTCGCCGTAGGTTCGCCCCTTAAAATCATCGACGCCCTGGCGGCCTCCGGCGTCAAGAACCTGACGCTGATCTGCAACGATACGGCCTATCCCGAAAAGGGTATCGGCAAACTCATCGCCAACAAGCAGGTTAAGAAAATNTACGTGTCGCACATCGGCACCAACGCCCTGACGATGGACCAAATGAACCAAGGCGAGTTGGAAGTGGAATTCTGCCCGCAGGGTACGCTGGCCGAACGCGTCCGCGCNGGCGGCGCCGGCTTGGGCGGCGTGCTGACGCCGACGGGTCTGGGCACGGTGGTGGCCGAAGGCAAACAGGTGCTCAACATAGACGGCAAGGATTACCTGCTCGAAAAGCCGCTGCACGCCGACATCGCGTTGATTGGCGCAAGCATAGGCGATGAGGAGGGCAACCTCATCTACCGCGGCACGTCGCAGAACTTCAACCCGCTGATGGCGACGGCCGCCGANACCGTCATCGCCGANATCGCCGACNTCAAACCCGTGGGCAGCCTGGCGCCCGAGAACATCAAGACGCCGTCCATCCTCGTGGANTACATCGTCAAATAAACTGCAAGCGAAACAAACGCAAACAACAACCCGTTATGGAAGAAAAGCAATATAAATCCGTGCTCCGCCTGCGGATGAGCGCAAAAGACGCGCACTACGGCGGAAANNTGGTNGACGGGGCGCACATGGTGCACCTGTTCGGCGACGTGGCCACCGAACTGTTGATTCAGATTGACGGCGACGAAGGCCTCTTTGCCGGTTACGAAAGCATTGAATTTTTGGCGCCCGTGTATGCCGGCGACTACATCGAAGCGGAGGGCAAGATTGTNAAAGTGGGCAACACCAGCCGCAAGATGGAATTCGTGGCCCGCAAGGTNATCGCCACCCGCCCCGACATTTCAGCCTCGGCCGCCGANGTGCTNGAAGAACCGATTATCGTNGCCAAAGCCNTTGGCACTTGTGTAACCCCCAAAGCGTGCAAGCGCAAATAATTCCGGACTATGGAGAAACTGATTATCACGGCCGCCATCTGCGGCGCGGAAGTGACCAAGGAACAGAACCCGGCCGTTCCCTACACGGTGGAGGAAATCGTGCGCGAAGCCAAGTCGGCCTACGANGCCGGCGCGGCCATCGTNCACNTCCACGTGCGTGAGGACGACGGCACGCCCACCCAAAGCAAGGCGCGTTTCAAAGAGTGCATCGACGCCATCTACAAGGTTTGCCCCGANGTGATTTTGATTCCNTCNACGGGCGGCGCCGTGGGCATGACGGCCGAAGAACGGCTGCAACCCACCGAGCTGATGCCCGAAATGGCCACGCTCGACTGCGGTACCTGCAACTTCGGCGACGACGTGTTTGAAAACACGATGCCCATGATGCGCGACTTCGGCAAGCGGATGCTCGAAAACCACATCAAGCCCGAATACGAATGCTTTGAGATGGGCCACCTCGACACTATTTTGACAATGGCCAAGAAAGGCCTCGTGCCCGGCGCCCCCATGCANTTCAACTTCGTGTTGGGCGTGCCCGGCTGTACGCCCGCCACGGTGCCCAACCTGTGCTGGCTCGTAAACGCCATTCCCGCCGGCTCCACGTGGACGGCCACGGGCATCGGNCGNCACGCCTTTACGCTGGCCGCNCCGGCCATCGCCATGGGCGGCAACGTGCGCGTGGGCTTTGAGGACAACCTCTACCTCGAACGCGGCGTGCTGGCCAAGAGCAACGGCGAACTCGTCGCCAAGGTGGTGCGCATCGCCAAGGAANTGGGCCGCGAAATCGCCAACCCGGCGGAAGCGCGTCAAATCCTTTCGCTCAAAAAGTAAACAAGAATTAACAACTTTCAAATTTATAAAACATTATGCAACCTAAAGGAAACAAATACGGTACACACCGCGTCATTTCGCCCAAGGGCGTTTTGCCCCAACCCGCCGACAAGATCGACAACAACATGGACGTGCTCTACGACAATGAAATCCTCATTGACGTACAGACGTTGAACATCGACTCCGCCAGCTTTACGCAGATTGCGGAACAGGCCGGCGGCGACAAGGCCAAGATTGCCGAAATCATGCTCGGCATCGTNGAAAAACAGGGCAAGCACCGCAACCCCGTAACGGGTTCGGGCGGTATGTTGCTCGGCACGGTAGAAAAAATCGGCGACGCGCTCAAAGGCAAAATCGACCTCAAGGAAGGCGACAANATCGCGACNTTGGTTTCGCTCTCGCTTACGCCCTTNCGCATTGACAAAATCAAAGATATCCGCGCCGAAATAGACCAGGTGGATATTGACGGCAAGGCCATTCTGTTTGAAAGNGGCATCTATGCCAAGATTCCGTCCGACCTGCCCGAAAACCTTGCGCTTTCGGCTTTGGACGTAGCCGGCGCGCCGGCCCAGACGGCCAAGCTCGTAAAGCCCGGCGATACGGTNTTGATTATCGGNGCGGGNGGCAAGAGCGGTATGCTCTGCTGCTATGAAGCCAAAAAGCGCGCCGGCGTGACGGGCAAGGTTATCGGCCTTTGCCACAGCGAAAAGAGCGCGAAACGTCTGTTGGACCTCGGCTTCTGCGACCACGTATTTACGGCCGACGCCACGCAGCCGGTGGCGGTTTACGAGAAAATCGAAGAACTGACGAACGGCAAACTCTGCGACGTGACGATCAACAACGTNAACATCGAAAACACCGAAATGGCCAGCATCATCTGCACGAAAGACGACGGCGTGGTCTATTTCTTCTCGATGGCNACCTCGTTTACCAAAGCGGCTTTGGGCGCGGAAGGCGTTGGCAAGGACGTGACGATGATTGTGGGCAACGGCTACACGAAGGGCCATGCCGAAATCACGCTGCAGGAACTGCGCGAAAACGAAGCCCTGCGCAAAGTATTCACGGATCTGTACGCATAAGCGTCAACCCGCGGGTGTCCGACGGCAGGCCCCTNTCCGCCGCGGATGCCCGCTTTTGAATATATACGGCAAATTTTAACGGCGATTTAAACATTATGGCAAGCAGAAGAAAAGAGATGTTTCCCGAAGTGACCGACGCCCAGTGGAACGACTGGAGATGGCAGGTGCAGAATCGGATTGAAACGCTGGAAGACCTCAAGAAATATATCCACCTCACGCCCGCCGAGGAAGACGGCGTGAAGCAGACGCTCAAGACGTTGCGTATGGCGATTACGCCCTACTACCTGAGCCTTATCAATCCGGAAGACCCGAACGATCCCGTGCGCCGTCAGGCCATCCCGACGGGTTTGGAAACGCACCAGTCGGCCGCCGACCTGTTGGATCCGTTGCATGAAGACTCGGATTCGCCGGTGCCGGGCCTCACGCACCGTTATCCGGACCGCGTGCTGTTCCTCATCACCGACCAGTGCTCGATGTACTGCCGTCACTGCACGCGCCGCCGCTTTGCCGGCCAGCACGACTGCGAATCGCCGGCCGAACGCATCGAAAAAGCCATTGACTATATCGCCAAGACCCCNCAGGTGCGGGACGTGTTGCTCTCCGGCGGTGACGCGCTTTTGGTATCGGACCAGGTGCTGGAGTCCATCATCAAGCGGCTCCGCGCCATTCCCCACGTGGAAATTATCCGTATCGGCAGCCGCACGCCCGTGGTCTGCCCGCAGCGTATCACGCCCGAACTGGTGGCCATGCTGAGCAAATATCATCCCATTTGGCTCAACACGCACTTCAACCACTCGAACGAAATAACGGAAGAGTCGGCCGGCGCGTGCGCCCGATTGGCCAATGCCGGCGTGCCGCTCGGCAACCAAACGGTGTTGCTGCGCGGGGTAAACGACTCGGTGGAGGTGATGAAGAAGCTGATGTGCAACCTCGTCAAAATCCGCGTCCGTCCGTATTATATCTACCAATGCGACCTGTCGATGGGCCTGGAGCACTTCCGCACGCCCGTGGCCAAGGGCATTGAAATTATNGAAGGCCTGCGGGGNCATATCTCCGGCTATGCCGTGCCGACGTTCGTCNTAGATGCGCCNGNCGGCGGCGGCAAGATTCCCGTTATGCCGAATTACCTTATCTCGCAGGGTGTGGGCAAGGTTATCCTGCGTAACTACGAAGGCGTTATCACGACCTATACNGAACCGATGGACTACAAAAACGAGACGGCCATCGCCAACGACGTACGGCTCAAGACCGAGGGCGTGAGCGCGCTCATGTGCGGCAAGGCGGATTCCATTTCGCTCGAACCGGACAANCTGGACAGAAAGAAACGCAACGAAAAACACTAATCCGAAATGGCGGAGGAAAAGAAGAGCAAATTAGGTTTGGATTTTGCCAAAGTGGAGGCGGCCAAGATGTCGGCCGCCCGCATTGCCGAAGACGTACAGCAGTTTGTGGACGGCTATACCACGGTGGCGGTGGAACGCACGATTGCCCGTTTGTTGGGCATTGACGGCGTGGACGAAAACGGCGTGCCCCTGCCCAACGTAGTGGTGGACGCGCTTAAAGAAAGCGGTCTGCTTGGCGAAGGCGTCATGTTTGCCATGGGCAACGCGGTGGTGGCNGAGGGNAAGANCCCGCAGCAAATAGCCGAAGCCTTGGCGCGCGGCCTGTGCGCGATAGAGAAATTTCCGGTGGCCACGGCCCAACAGCGTGAAGCCGCCCTGCAACCCTACGTGGACGCTTCGATGGAACGCATCCGCGAACGTCGNGCGCGNCGCGAGAAATANNTGCANACGATAGGCGAAGGCCCCAAGCCTTACCTTTATGTAATCGTGGCCACCGGCAACATCTACGAGGATGTGGTGCAGGCACAGGCCGCGGCCCGGCAGGGCGCCGACGTGGTGGCGGTTATCCGCACCACGGGTCAGAGCCTGCTCGACTACGTGCCTTACGGCGCCACCACGGAAGGCTTCGGCGGCACGATGGCCACGCAGGAGAACTTCCGCATCATGCGCAAGGCCTTGGACGAGGTGGGCGAAGANGTAGGNNGATATATACGTTTATGCAACTATTGCTCCGGCCTCTGCATGCCCGAAATTGCCGTGATGGGAGCCTTGGAAGGCCTGGACGTGATGCTCAACGACGCGCTCTACGGCATTCTTTTCCGCGACATCAACATGCAGCGCACGCTCGTGGACCANTACTTCTCGCGCGTAATCAACAGCTTTGCCGGCGTTATCATCAACACGGGCGAAGACAACTACCTGACCACGGCCGACGCCGTGACCGAGGCGCACACCGTACTGGCCTCCGACTTCATCAACGAACAGTTGGCGCTGTTGGCCGGCCTGCCCGAAGAACAGATGGGGCTGGGTCACGCCTTTGAAATGGACCCGATGCTGGAGAACGGCTTTTTGCTGGAGTTGGCGCAGGCGCAGATGACGCGCGAAATATTCCCGAAAGCCACGCTGAAATATATGCCGCCCACCAAGTTTATGACGGGCAATATTTTCCGCGGCCATATCCAAGACGCGCTGTTTAACCAAATCGGCATTTGGACGCATCAGGGCATCCAGCTGTTGGGTATGCCCACCGAGGCCATCCACACGCCGTTTATGAGCGACCGTTTCCTGTCCATCGAAAACGCCAAATACATCTTCAACAACATGAAGGATATCGGCGAGGAAATGGAATTCAAGAAAGACGGCATCATCCGCAAACGCGCGCAGTACGTCTTGGACGAAGCCTTGCAGCTGTTGCGTAAAATAGAGAAAGAAGGGTTGTTTACCGCGNTGGANAAGGGCATCTTTGCCGACATCAAGCGTCCCAAGAACGGCGGCAAGGGCCTGCAGGGCGTGGCGGCCAAGGGCAAATCGTACAGCAACCCGTTTATTGCTTTAATGAAGAAAGGAAACTGATATGAGCGGAGGTTTGTATTCTACATCGACCGAACAGATAGACAAGACGTTTGACCCCAAACGCATCAAGCCTTACGGCGACACGATGAACGACGGCAAGACGCAGCTGAGTTTTACGCTGCCCGTGCCCGCCGGCGACGAAGCCATAGAGGCGGCCAAGCAGCTTATCCGCAAGATGGGCTTCGAGAACCCGCAAATTNTGTTTTACAAGGAGTTGACCGAAGGCTTTACGTTCTTTAACGCCTACGGCAGCTGCACGCANACGGTGGANTACACGGCCATNCACGTGCCCAAGGTGGAATCGAACGTGATGAGCATGGAGGAAACCGACGAATTNATCCGCCGCCACATCGGGCGCAAGCTCGTGGTGGTGGGGGCCAGCACGGGTACCGACGCGCACACCGTGGGCATCGACGCCATCATGAACATGAAGGGCTTTGCGGGCCACTACGGCTTGGAACGCTACGACATGATAGAGGCCTACAACCTCGGCAGCCAGGTGCTCAACGAGGAACTNATCGCCAAGGCCATTGAACTGAAGGCCGACGCCATATTGGTNTCGCANACCGTNACCCAAAAGGACGTCCATATCCAAAACATGACGGAGTTCATCGAAATGATGGAGGCCGAAAACCTGCGCCANCAGATGATTGTATGCTGCGGCGGGCCGCGTATCTCTTACGAGTTGGCCAAGGAATTGGGCTTTGACGCCGGNTTNGGCATGAACACCTACGCCGACGACGTGGCCTCGTTCATTGCNCAGGAATTGGCCAAACGCATGGGNAAGTAAGTATATATAGTATATACAACNAACTTTTGAAACATTACAACTATGGATAAGAATCAAATGCGCGAAATCATTGCGCGGCGCGTGGCTAAGGAACTCAAGAACGGCGACGTCGTGAACCTNGGCATCGGTCTGCCTACGGCGGTGCCCAACTACCTGGCGCCGGGCGTCAAGGTGGTGNTGCAATCGGAAAACGGCTTGCTCGGCATGGGCGCCACGCCGGCCGAAGGCCAGGAAGACCCCGAATACATCAACGCGGGCGGCGGCTTTACCTCGCCGGCTTTGGGCGCCTGCTCGTTCGACAGCGCGACCTCTTTCGGCATTATCCGGGGCGGCCACGTGGACGCGACGGTATTGGGCGCGATGCAGGTGGACGAACAGGGCGACTTGGCCAACTGGATGATTCCCGGCAAGATGACCCCCGGCATGGGCGGCGCNATGGACCTGCTTACGGGCGCCAAGCTCGTGATTTTAGCCATGGAGCANACGGCCAAGGGCAACCCCAAGATTTTGAANAAATGCACGTTGCCGCTCACGGCCAAAGGCCGGGTCAACCTGATTGTGACCGAAATGGGCGTGATGCGCATTACCCCCAAAGGCATCGAACTCATTGAAATAAACCCGGAATTCAAGCCGGAAGACGTACAGGCGGCCACCGAAGCGCAGCTGATTGTTTCGCCGGACTTGAAACCGATGTTCTAATAAGACTATGGACAGCGACAGTAGAAACGCCGGCCACGAAGCCGGCATGCGCGAGGACAGTGTAAACGAAGTACCTCCGCAGCACGTGGCCATCCCGCACCCCGTGGTGCCGGTGGCCTTGCATGCACCCGAACTGGAAGAAGGGATCGGCTATAGGCCGATTTTGTCGGAACACGACCCCGACTTCGATTTTCTCTACGAAATATATACAGAAGCCTTCCCGCCCGAGGAACGCCGGAGCCGGGAACANCTCATTGAAGAGATGGGNCAGCCCGAAGTGTGCGTGGGNCTCATCACCTACGAGGGCGAACGCGCGGGCTTCTTCATCTATTGGGAACTCGAAGATTTTATTTACGGCGGACATTTCGCCATTCACGANGACTTGCGCGGNGACGGCATCGGNACGTTGTTTCTGAGCCAGTTTTTGCGCTGGGCNCCCAAGCCCGTGATTATAGAGGTGGAACCGCCCGCCAACCGGACGGCCAAACGGCGCATCGCGTTTTACGAGAAATTGGGGCTCAAACTGTTTCCCTGCGACTACGTGCAACCCGCCTACGACCCCGATAAAGCCGCCGTGCCGCTTTATCTGATGGAGGCGGNCGCCCATACCGACCGCCGCGCGACAGACGCGCAGGAAGCGCCGCAGGTGCTTATTCCGGANGACGCGCTGTTGCCCTGGCAATACGAGCAGGTAAAGAAAAGTCTGTACGAATACGTCTATGCCGGNTGCAAACTGCCGCAATAAAAAGAAGAAGCCATGACCAAGATGAAATCCGTCTATTTAGGCGATTTGCGCGTGGANAGCGAGCATCTGCAGAGCGGCACGCGCCTGATTACCGACGCCCCCGTGGACAACGCGGGTAAAGGCGCTTCTTTTTCTCCCACCGACCTGTGCGCCGTGGCGCTCGGCAACTGCATCCTGACGACNATGGGCATTTTTGCGGCCCAAAAGGGCATCGACATCCAAGGGGCGGAAGCCGAGGTGGAGAAAATCATGACAACGGAGCCGCCGCGCCGCATCGCCGAAATCCGCGTGCACGTGCAGATGCCGCCCAAGGGTTATACCGACAAGGAGAAGCTGACGTTGGAACGCGCGGCGCATACCTGCGCGGTGCACAACACGCTGCACGACGCCCTGAACATAGACTTGCAAATCCGCTGGTAGCCCGCCCCGATGCGGCGCGGCGGGATAAAGTTCCGCTCCACGGATAAAAAAGCCCCGGTCGGTTTTCCGATCGGGGCTTTATGTTTACGCAAACGGCATCCCCCGCCCTGACAAAAACAAAGCCCCGGCCGTTTCCGACCGAGGCTTGTCCGACGCCTAAGCGTCTAACCAAATCAAACAATTATCGTACAATAATGCGCTTGATTACCGCGCGGCCTTCGCCCGCAATGCGGAGGAAGTATATGCCGCTGCGGTTGACGGTAAGCGTGGCTACACCCGCGTTGGCGCTGACACGTTGCGTGAGCACGCCGTTGGAGGCGAACACCTCGATGGTGGCCGCTACCGGCAACTCGATGTTGAACAGGCCGTTGCTCGGGTTGGGATAAACGCTTACGCCAGCCAGTTCTTCGTCTTCGTTGGCCAAAAGTTCGTAGGTAGCCGTAGCCACTTCCGACTTGGCTTCACCCTTGATGGCGATGGCCTTGATCGTGACCTTGCCCGTGATTTCAATGGCTTCCTTGTATTCGGTGCTTTCGGCCGTGGGTTCGCTGCCATCTACCGTGTAGTAGATAACGGCTCCTTCGGTTTCGCAGGCAATCGATACCTTGGTGCCTTTTTCCACCTCGCCGGCCTTGACGCTGAACGTGGGGGCAGCTACCGTTTCTTCGCCATTAACCGTGTAGGCCGCCGTAGCCACTTCCGACTTGTTGTCTCCGATAATCGCAATGGCTTTTAACGTCAGCGATTTGTCAATCACCACCGCTTCGGTATATTGGGTGCTTTGGGCCGTGGGCTCACTGCCATCCACCGTATAATAGATGGCGGCGCCTAAGGTAACGCAACCAATCTCTACCGCCGTGCCTTTTTCCACTTCGCCGGCCGCCACGCTGAACGTGGGCGTAGCTACATCTATTTCAGGTACTTCGCCACCAATAATCCAATATATGGCCGTTACGATCTCGGATTGTTCCGAACCATCTATGGCATAAGCCTTTATCGTTGTGGCCTCGTTGATGATGATACCGGCGTTCGGGTTGTACCAACGGCCGTTATCTTTGTCCGGATCCGTACCGTCGGTGGTATAACGGATAGAAGCATTGCCCGCTTCTATCGTTACCTTCGTGCCGGCTTCCACCGCGCCCGGCATGGGCGTAAACACGGGTTTGTTTACGTTAACCGTGTATTTGGCCGTTACAATCTCCGACATCTCATCGTCTAAGAACGCGGCCGCGCTGATGGTCTTTTCGGACGTAATCCGGATGGGAGTTTTGTACACCGCGCTGGAAGCGTTTACCGTTCCCAAAACGCTGAAACGGATTTGCGCGTCGCCAACCGCCGTAAGTTCAACCGTTGTGCCCGATTCCACGCTACCGGCGGGAATGCTGAACGTGGGCGCAATAGGCTGTACCCGGTAGGTGGCTTCCGCCACAAACGACGTTTCATCGCCCACAACCGCTATCGCCTTGACCGTGGTTTTACGCTCCAGTTTGATGGGGGCGGTATATTGCGTGCTTTGAACCGTAGGTTCGCTACCGTCGATGGTATAGTAAATTTTGGCACCCTCGGCCGCCGTCAGCGTCAGTTCCGTATTTTGCAATACCTTGCTGCCGGCCTCTTCCGAAAATTCGGGCGCTTTGACGAAAACAAAGACCGCTTCCGCTACCAACGACTGTTCGCCGTCCAGAACCGCAACCGCCTTGACGGTCATCGGCCGGTCAACCGTTATGGCCGCCGTATATTCGGTGCTCGCCGCCGTGGGCTCGCTGCCGTCCACCGTATAATAGATCTTGGCACCGGCCGTGGCGCAGTTAAGCGTTACCGCCGTATTGCGTTCCACTATACCGGAAGCGCTGAAGGCCGGCGTGGCCACCAACGTATAAACGGCTTCCGCCACCTTGGAGCAAGCGCCGTATTTTACCGTAACGGCCTTGACGGTGGTTTTGGTGGTAATCGAAATGGGGGCGGTATATTGCGTGCTTTGAGCCGTGGGCTCGCTGCCGTCGGTGGTGTAACGGATTTCCGCATCCTCTTCCGCCGTGCTCAACGTTACGGCCGTATTCTTGGCTACGGTGCCGGCATCCGGCGAGAACGTCGGCATGGCCAAGGCCACAACTGCCCATTCTTCGCTGATTCCGCAGAACGACCCGTTGCTGCCGAGGAAGCTCAAATTAAACATAACGTTCTCAATATCGGTTTCTTCCGCCACGCTCATAATAAATTCCCACGTAATATCGGCGGCGCGGTAGGTTAAAGAAATCTGCGCGGTACCCTCGTCTTCCACTACGGGTGCCAATATATCCTTCCAGTCTTCCTCGCCTTTCTTACGGAATTTAAATTCTTCCAACGCTTCGTAGCCGTCCATCTGGATGCCCATAGACAGATAATTGTTGCTGTAATCGTTCGGCTGCATCGTCATTTCGAACGCAAACGTCTCGCCTTTTACCACGGTGGTACGTTTGGGCGCGACCGTCAGCGTGGCGGGCTGCTTGATATGGACCGTCACTTGCCCCACTTTCGACTGATCGTCGCCAACAACCGCTATCGCCTTGATGGTTACGTCCTGGCCATAGTCAAAACCTTGGTCCAAGGAAATGGGGTTCTCTTCATTGAATTTCGTACTGGCTTTTGTAGGCTCGGTGCCGTCCGTCGTATAATAGAGGTCTCCCTTGCCGTTAATATATACAAGTGCCCCGTAATCCACATTGGCACCGTTTTGTATAGCGGAACCCCATTGCCCCGTAAAGGTCGGCGCGGCTACTTTGGGGAACGTATAATGCGCCGTTACCTCTGCCGACTGCAATATTTTGTCGGAGCCGTCTTCGTAGCGGCGGAACGCCAGGGCCTTGAGCGTAACCGGCTTGGTTTCTCTCATCTCCAAGCCCCCCGAATACACGGCATAACTGCCGGCATCCGACAAATCGATGGTCTTGTCTTCGTCGCCGTCATTAACCGCCACATAGGCAATTTGGACGCCCGGCGTAGCGGACGTGATGGTTACCGTTGTATTCGGCTCTATTTCGCCGGACGTCGGATCGAATACCGGATTGACCGCCACCGTCGGTTTAGCGGTTTCATCCACCGTAAAGGTAACGGCTGCCTTGGCCAGCGGGTCTTCCGCATTCATTATCGACCACAGGCCAAAATCGCTGACGGCAACCGCGGCGAACGTCATCTCCGGAGCCGTCGAATTGCCTTCTTTCAATTTGAGCGTCAAACGGTAATGCACGGTTTGCGCGCCGTTTTCAATCAAGAACAATTTATTGTCTTTGTTGTCGGTATTATTGGGAATAATCGATACATAAGTTGTACCAAAATTACTCCAATCCTTTTCGGGATACGATATCCAAGCATTCGGGTTGACCTTTTCGCCTACCTGATATTCCAATTTCGCGATATCACCCGGCTTTCCGTTGAAAACATAGGCAACGAGGCCTTTCTTATGGGTGTATTCCTGCGGATCCACCGTGCAGGAGAAAACGGCCTGACCGGCGGCGGGTACCGTGACGGCGGCCGGGCTGAGCGTCAGTTTGGGAATGTCCGTCCGTTCTACATCACCGCCCTTAACCGTATAGGTAGCCGTGGCCACATCGGAAAAGTCAGAAGGTCCAGACGAACCCATCTTTACGGCTACCGCTTTGATGGCCTGTCCTTTGTAGATCTCGATGGGGTTGTCGTATGCTTGACATTTACCAGCCATATAGCCCGCCATTGTCAAATCTTCATCCGAACCATCTATGACGTACCATATATCTTCGGTTTCGGCCGTAATGGCAACCTTCGTACCCGGATCCACTTCGCCCGAAGCGGGGCTGAACGTCGGCATGGCCGGTTTAACGACCTCACCCCCTCCGGCCACGATAAACGTTGCTTCTATATCTTCACTTCTATCAATGGTCGTACCGTTTAACTTCAGTGCGCACATCCTCGCCATAAAAGAAAGCGGGGTTTCAGCATCTGTCGGCACGGTAACCGAATTTGTCCACCTTACCTCCTGACCGTCAATGACACCTATAACGACTTCGTAATTTTTAATAGGCTTCGTCCCTTGCCCAACAGCAGCGTCATAAAAAGCTTGAAGGGTTGTTGCATCAATCGAAAATCCCATACAATCCTCGTCAAAGGAATAGAGGATGGCAAGAAAACTGTAGTCTTCCAAGTCTAAATCGTCCGGAACCGTAAAGACAATCTCCTGCCCCTTGGTAACGCTGCCACTGGATGGCGTAATCCCGGGGTCTGTGTCAAAATACCCCGCGAATGCCGTCCCCATACCGAGGAACAGCATCAAGCTCAATAGAGCTAATGTCAACTTTTTCATAATTGTTTGATTTAATTGATAAAAAATTGGTTGTCGTTTCTTTTTTTCGTCCGGCGGTGCATCCATGCGCTCGCACGAATTCAAGCCACTAAGGTACATTATTATTCTGAAATTTCCAAACACCTTCCCAACAATTTGCACTGTTTTTTTTCCTCCACTCAACGGAACGCCTGATTTTTTGAGGGAATTTGAACTGTTCGAAGACCGGAAGGTGCGCACCATTTGGGATGACGCGCACGAGAAATGGTACTTCTCCATTGTGGACGTGGTGGCCGTACTGACCGAGAGTCCAAATCCACAAGTTTATTGGCGTGTATTAAAAAAACGCTTAAAATCAGAGGGTAATGAAACCGTTACAAATTGTAACGGTTTGAAACTCCATGCACCGGACGGCAAGATGCGTTTAACGGATGTGGCTGATACCGAGCAACTTTTCCGTATCATCCAATCGATTCCATCGCCCAAGGCGGAGCCATTCAAAGTGTGGATGGCGCAGGTGGCGGCCACGCGGTTCTTAAAACCTTTTCTTTTGTCGAAAAGAAAAGGTTTTACCAAAAGAAACGACCGCTCCGCGCGGGCTCTAAGCGGCGCCCCTGCGCTAAGTCACTCCTCGCAGGCGCTATCGCGCAGCTCGTCGGGCGCCCGCCCACGAGTCCCGCCTGCGCACAAAAATGAGCGAAGCGAAATTAAAACCGCAATAGTATTTTGCCCGTAATGGCATACAAGAGCGAGCGTCAAAAAATTGTTGTCTGAGCAACGTAGTTGCGAGTTAAATTTTTTAGCGAGCGACTTGTAATGACATAGGGCAACAATACGTAAGCGGGAGCTTCTTTTCGGTTACCTTTTCTTTGCGGAGAAAGAAAAGGTAACGCAGAGGCGGCGGCACAGGTGCCGCATAAGGCCAGGCATGGCGTGAGCATCGCCAAGGTAGCCAAAGAGCAGTTGGAAAAGAAACTCGGCCGAGCAGTGGTATCGCCACTCAACGCCAAGGGCCTAAAAGAGGTGGAACTGGATGCACCGCCGAGACTCCCGGAATAAAACAGAGCCCCGACCGGTTTCCCGATCGGGGCTTGTTCGATGTCAACGCGACATCTTAACCAAATCAAACAATTTTTCTAACGTACTACCACGCGCTTAACCGTGGCGCGGCCTTCGCCCGCAATGCGGAGGAAGTAGATGCCGCTGCGATCGAGGGTGAGCGTAAACACGCCCGCCGCCGCGTTGACGCGCTGCGTCAATACGCCGTTGGAGGCGAACACCTCGATGGTGGCCGCTACCGGCAAATCGATGTTGAACAAGCCGTTGCTCGGGTTCGGGTAAACCGTTACGCCGGCCAGTTCGAGGTCTTCGTTGGCCGTGAAAATCGTGTAGGCCGCTTCGGCCACTTCCGATTTGGCTTCGCCCTTGACGGCGATGGCCTTGATCGTCATGTCGTTNGNNGTAATNNCGATTTCATNCTTGTATTCGGTGCTTTCGGCCGTGGGTTCCGTGCCATCTACCGTGTAATAGATAACCGCACCTTCGGTGGCGCAGACAATCGATACCTTNGTGCCTTTNTNNACNNCNCCGGCAGCCGGGTTNAATACCGGAGCCTCTACCGGTTCAACCNCCGGNTCCGNAACCGTATAGGCCGCCGTGACCACAGACGATTGATANTGACCCAGTACCGCAANNGCCTTGACCGTCACGTCTTCCGTCAGTTCGATGGCTTCCGNATANANAAGNCCGCTTTCCATCGTGGGCGTGGTGCCGTCAACGGTNTANTAGATAACGGCCTGACTGGGAATGCAGNTNANTTCCACCTTCGTACCCTTTTCCACTTCGCCGGCCTCAACGCTGAACGTAGGATTGTTGGGGTAAACGTTATAGCCCGCGCTACCGCCATTGGACGATATCGCGNNNCCCTTGACGGCCACGGCGCGGATCTTAATNGCCCAAACGGCGTTTTGCTTAATCAACATNTCTTCCGTCAGTTCGAAAGGNTCCGTGTATTTGAACACGGTGTCGCCTTCCTTAACCGATACGGGATAACCGTCTTTGTCCATATTGAAAGGTGCGGAACCGTTGGTGGTGTAGTAAATCTCAGCCCCTGCGGTGGCGCACGTAATCGTTACCTTATCGCCCATATGCGCCGGCTGATCGTTGCCCGGGGTGATGACCGGGATGGCCACCTCTTCCNCCGGCCCTTCTTCGGCCTTTACCGTAAACTCTCTCGTCGTGACCTCAGACCACGTAAGGCTGCCGTCGGCGGCAATCAATACCGCAGCCGCCGAAANGGANACCTTGGCTCCCGGGGTTGTCCCGCCCAATTCCTCCAACGAGGGCTTCATGGAGCTAGAATACTGAGAGAACCGAGACAACATGGAACTTTCCTCTGCATCCAATTCTTCCTCTGTTTTGAGCTTTNCAAAAGTTGAGCTTNTAACATCGTAATAAATCTCTGGCNCCCGCGGTGGTGGTCGAAATCTCGATTCCCTCATCCATTCCTATTTCGCCGCCGTCGGGGTTGAACGTGGGCGCTTCCAAAACATCACCCGCCGAACCAATCGTAAAGGATTTGGTAACGATGGTTGACCAGGTTATATTGCCGTCTTCATCAATATCCGCCGTAGCCGCGCTGATGGGTTTTGCAGCGGTTAGTTCGATGCCGCCTTCCGGATAGGTATTTACCTTTCTCAATGATGCCGGGCTTTTCTTAACCTCTGCATCCAACGCCGATTTGGTCTTAAGACTCGTAAAGGCGGTTTCATTGCCCGCAGCCTTGAAATTGTAGTATATCGGCTTAGGCGTGTCGTCGTTTTCCGTGCCGTTGGTCAACACAATCTTGGTGCCGGACACTACCGTACCGCCATTCGGGGAGAACACGGGCATCGGCACATCGTTCGCCGGCTCGGGTTCAACCTCCTTAATCGTGTAGGTAGCCGTAACGGGTTCAGACCAAGTAAGCATATTGCCGGCCATCGTCTGTTTTACTTTCGCCGTAGCCACCGTGATGGTCATCGCGGCGTTAATCTTGATGTTGCCATAAATTTCTTTTACAGACGTAGGGAGGTCGTCATCGGTTTCATATTCAGAAAAATCGAAATCAGGGTTGTCGATAACGTAATAAAGCCAATAATCGTCTGAATTATCGGTATCCTCAAACCCGGTCTTAACTTCTACGCTCGTACCGGCTGCTACCTCGCCGCCGTTGGGGTTGAGCGTCGGAGCGGGAATAACCTCGGCCTCGCCCTTTACCGTATAAGTAATCGTCATAATGTCGGAAACCTGCATTGTTTCCTGCATAACCCAAAAGGCTTGCAACGTAAGCGCACCTTGCTCTACATCGCTCGGTATCATACACGGCATCATCCAGTTGCCCCCCATATACCCGGCCGTCATAATTGGTCCAGTATAAGTGGGGTCTCCCTCATCGTCCGTCTCTGTAACCTCTCCTACAAGTGCCATCTTTCCTTCATACGTCGTTGCTTCGGCAAAAGCCGTGGCATCTGTCGTATAGAAAAGGTATATCATATAATTTTGATATTCTGTAGGAATATCGAATGTAATATCATCACCCGGTGCCACCGTACTACCCGAAGCCGGTGTAAACGTCAAGGCCGGCAACGTGGCCGGCGTCTCCGCTTCATCTTGTGCAAATGCCGTCCCCATACCGAGGAACAACATCAAACTCAATAAGAGCCAAGTCAATTTTTTCATAACTTTTTAATTTTTTGTTGTTTGANTAGTTTTTTCGGCCTGAATTCAGGCNTTTTTCAGCCNCTAATATAATATATATATNCGGNTAAAAACAAGCCCCGANGCCAAAAATCTCGGTCAACAGGATATTAACATTCTNCAAAATATTATTAACAATAAATAACTTTTGTAATTATTTAATTCATAATAAATATATTATATCTTAACTCGAAAAACGACACAAAGCCCCCATCCGGATACTGAGGGGCCGTTTTCTATTTCCACGCG
>JAAVBS010000006.1 GCA_014802725.1 bacterium | reverse complement strand
GTAAGCTGGGTTTCCACGAACCCGGCGGTGGCCACTGTCGATGCATTAGGTGTGGTGAAAGGTTTGGCGGCAGGAAAAGCCAATATCGTGGTGGAAATGGAAGAGGGCGCGTTTACCGATACCTGCGAAGTAAGTGTATATACGCCGCTCACAGGCATCACGCTTGCTCAAAGCGAAATTGAAATGAATGTGGGCGATGATGAGGCTCTGACTATAACCATAGCGCCTGCCGGCTCGCAGGAAGATTTGGTGTGGGCGTCTTCTAACGAAACGATNGCCACGGTAAGCGAAACGGGCGTGGTGACGGCGGTGGCTCCCGGTGAAGCCGTTATCACGGTATCCACGAAAGACAGGCGTTTGACCCAAACCTGCCAAGTGAAAGCGGTGCCGGTGGCCGTAACGGGCGTGAATATCGTCGCCACGGGTACCACCGTAGGCAAAAACGGTCTGCAACTGACCGCGACGGTTCTTCCCCAAAACGCCACGAATAAAAACGTAAGCTGGACTTCTTCCGATGAAACGATTGCCACGGTAAGCGAAACGGGTAAGGTAACGGCGGTGATGCCTGGCAACGCCACAATTACCGTCACGACCGAAGAAGGCAGTTTCACCGCAAGCCAAGCGGTAACGGTGGATATAGTTCCTGTAACGGGCGTAAGTCTCAATCAGAACACGCTGGCTTTGGTGTATAATGGCTCTAACGCCAGACTCACCGCAACGGTAACGCCCGCCAACGCCAGCATCAACACGGTAACTTTCGAAAGCACCGATGAAACCGTCGCCACGGTTACCTCTCCCTACGGTTGGGTATATCCGCAAGGCGTTGGCACGGCCAAGGTGATTGTGCGGACCGTGAACGGCAATTTTGCCGACACCTGCGTGGTGACGGTGGAAGACGTGCATGTGGCCGGCATCAGCCTCAACTTGGATACGCTCAGGATTGAGGACGGCAAGAATAAGTCGTTGACCGTGGCGTTCACGCCGGCGGCTGTATCCAATAAAAACCTTACTTGGTTCTCTACCGACGAGTCTGTGGCAACGGTAAGCGCCACCTATAACGGGGCTTCGGTAAAACCTGTGGGCAATGGCGAGGCTTTGATTATTGGCCAAAGCGAAGACGGCGGCTTTGCCGATACCTGCGTGGTCTTGGTTTCCAATCTTGTCGTGACCCCGGTAACGGGCGTTGTCATCAGCAACAAGACCCTTGCGTTGACCTTGGGGGGCTCGGGAAGAATGTTGACGGCCAAAGTGTTGCCCGATACCGCTACGAGAAAGGACATTACATGGGAATCCACCGACGAAGCCGTGGCAACCGTCAGCGCTATGGGTACGGTAACGGCTAAGGCGGGCGGTGAAGCCAAAATCATCGTCAAGACGGTGGACGGCGGTTTCGCCGACACTTGTGCGGTAACGGTGCGCGTGTTGGCAACGGGCGTAACCTTGGATAAGAAAACCGAGGAACTGACGGTAGGCGACGAACTTGCTTTGATTGCCACCGTGCTGCCCGAAAACGCCACGAACAAAGCTTGCACATGGGCTTCTTCCAATACGGAAGTGGCGAGCGTGAGCGAAACAGGCGTGGTGACTGCTTTGGGTGTAGGTGAAGCTACGGTTACCGTCACGACCGAAGAAGGCAATTTCACCACTACCTGCAAACTAACGGTCAAGGCTGCGCCGGTAGCCGTAACGGGCGTAAGCTTGGATAAGACGGCCGCCGAACTGACGGTAGGCGGCGAAGCCTTGCAGTTGACGGCTACGGTGGCGCCTGCCGATGCAACGGATAAGACCGTAGCGTGGACGAGTTCGAACACGGCGGTGGCTACGGTCAGTGAAAGCGGTTTGGTAACGGCGGTAGCGGCCGGTGAGGCCGACATCACGGTTACGACGACCGACGGCGGCTTTACGGCTATCTGCAAAGTAACGGTCAAGGCCGCTTCTGAGCCGGGTGACCCGACGATAGCGGTAACGGGCGTAACGCTCGACAAGACGGCTGCCGAGCTGACGGTAGGCGGCGAAGCCTTGCAGTTGACGGCTACGGTAGCGCCGGCCGATGCAACGGATAAAACCGTAGCGTGGACGAGCTCGAACGAAGCGGTGGCTACGGTCAGCGCAACGGGACTTGTAACGGCGGTAGCGGCCGGCGAGGCCGACATCACGGTTACGACGACCGACGGTGGCTTTACGGCTATCTGCAAAGTAACGGTCAAGGCCGACACGACGGCCAACGAGGCCGACCTGCAAGCCATCTTCACGGCGGTTTACCCGAACCCGACGGCCGAGACCGTCTATGTGGAAGTGGCGGAACCGGCATTGCTCGAAGTGTTCGCGCTGAACGGCCGTAGGGTGCTCCGCAAGGAAATCGGTGCGGGTGTACAGACTGTAACGCTTGAAAAGAGTGGTATTTACATCATAAAAGTATCGTCCGGCGACCGCGTCTCGGTAAAACGGGTCGTAAGACGGTAACGCCGAATCGGTTTTTTGGTGAGGGCGGTCGCAAGGCCGCCCTTTTTGTTTTTACGCTCAACTTTCATTAACTTTACCACGCCTTTCTGTGCACTGCGGAAAGGGGAGACAAATTTTTATTATATGTTTGAAAATCTTTCGGATAAGTTAGACCGGGCATTCAAGGTGCTCAAAGGGCAGGGCCGGATTACCGAAATCAACGTGGCGGAGACGTTGAAGGAAGTCCGCCGCGCGCTCTTGGATGCCGACGTCAGTTTTAAGATAGCCAAGCAGTTTACGGATACGGTCAAGGAAAAGGCCTTGGGCATGAACGTGCTCACGGCCGTTTCGCCGGGTCAGATGATGGTCAAACTCGTCCACGACGAGATGACGGCCCTGATGGGCGGCACCGAAGCCGAACTCAACCTTAAAACCACGCCGACGGTCATCCTCATGGCGGGTCTGCAAGGTTCCGGTAAAACGACGCATTCGGCCAAGCTGGCCCTGTATCTCAAACAGAAAAAAGGCAAAAAGGTTTTGCTGACGGCTTGCGACGTCTATCGTCCGGCGGCCATCGACCAGCTCAAGACGCTGGGCGCGCAGATCGGCACCGAGGTGTATAGCGAGCCGGACGAGAAAAATCCCGTCAAGATAGCCGAACACGCGGTGCGTTACGCCAAGGAAAACGCGTTTCAGGTCGTGATTGTCGATACGGCCGGCCGTTTGGCCGTGGACGAGGAGATGATGGACGAAATCAGCCGCATCAAGGAGGCGGTTCATCCGCAGGAAACGTTGTTCGTCGTCGATGCGATGACGGGGCAGGATGCCGTCAATACGGCCAAGGCGTTTTACGACCGCTTGCAGTACGAGGGCGTGATTTTGACCAAGTTGGATGGCGATACGCGCGGCGGTGCGGCCTTGACGATACGGGCGGCCGTGCAGGTGCCGGTCAAGTTCGTGGGCGTGGGCGAGAAGATGGAGGCCTTGGACGTGTTCTATCCCTCGCGTATGGCCGACCGGATTTTGGGCATGGGCGACATCGTTTCGCTCGTGGAAAAGGCGCAGGAGCAGTTCGACGAAGAGGAGGCGCGCCGCCTGCAGAAGAAATTCCGCACCAACGATTTCAATTTCGACGATTTCTACAAGCAGATACAGCAGATCAAGAAGATGGGCAACATCAAGGATTTGATGGGCATGATTCCCGGCATGGGCAAGATGATCAAGGATGTGGATATCGACGATGACGCGTTCAAATACGTGGAGGCCATGATTTGTTCGATGACGCCCTACGAACGCGCCAACCCGCAGGTNCTCAACGCGCCGCGNCGCAAGCGGATTGCCGACGGGAGCGGCACCGATTTGGCGCAGGTCAACAAACTCATCAAGCAGTTGGAAGACACGAAGAAGGTGATGAAGACGGTCAGCAAGATGAAACCGGGCGCCCGTCCTAATTTCCGTGGCAGATAAGTATATATTAGACGTAAAACCAGCATAAATGAAAATCATAGACGGTAAAGCAATCAGCGAAACCATCAAGAAAGAAATCGCGACCGAAGTGGCCGCGCTCATAGACGCCGGCAAACGGGCGCCCCATATGGCGGCCATTATCGTGGGGCACGACGGCGCGAGCGAGACCTATGTCGCCAGCAAGGAGAAGAACTGCCGCCTGGTCGGCATGACGTCTTCGGTCTATCGTTACGAGGAGAACATCAGCGAGGCCGATTTGTTGGCCGCCGTGGAATTCCTGAACAACGACCCCGATGTGGACGGCTTCATCGTGCAGCTGCCCTTGCCCAAGCATATAGACGAAAACAAGGTTATCGCGGCCATCCGGCCCGAAAAGGACATAGACGGCTTCCATCCCTGCAACATGGGTAAGCTCGTGNTGGGGCAGGANACGTTCGTGCCGGCCACGCCCTGCGGCATCATGGAACTGTTGAAACGCGCCGANNTCGAGACGGCGGGTAAACACTGCGTCGTTATCGGCCGCAGCCATATCGTGGGTACGCCCATGGCCCTGCTCATGTCGCGCAACGCGGCCCATGCCAACGCCACGGTCACGGTCTGCCACAGCAAAACGCCCGACCTTAAGGCCATGACCACGCAGGCCGACATCCTCATCGCGGCCGTGGGCAAGCCCGAAATGGTCAAGGCCGAAATGGTCAAGGACGGGGCGGTGATCATAGACGTGGGCGTGCACCGGATTCCGGACAGCACGAANGCCAGCGGCTTCAAACTGGTCGGCGANGTGGATTTCGCGTCGGTTTCGCCCAAATGCAGCGCCATAACCCCGGTTCCGGGCGGCGTCGGCCCGATGACCATCGCGGCCCTGCTCATGAANACGATGAAAGCTTACCATATCCATACNNCCAAATAGCCTATNGCGATGACACTCATAAAATCCGTATCCGGTATCCGCGGCACGGTCGGCGGCCGCACGGGCGACAACCTCACGCCCTTGGATGCCGTNAAGTTNACNACGGCTTACGCGGCCTTTTTGCAACAGCGTTTCCCCGGCCGCCGGCTCAAGGTGGTGGTGGGGCGCGACGCCCGTATCTCCGGGCCGATGGTGCAGTCGCTCGTCAACGGCACGCTCATGGGCATGGGCGTGGATGTGGTCGATTTGGGACTGACCACGACGCCGACCATCGAACTGTCGGTGACCGAACATCAGGCCTGCGGCGGCATCATGCTNACGGCCAGCCATAACCCCGTGATGTGGAACGCGCTCAAATTGCTCAACGCCGAGGGCGAGTTCCTCAATGCCGAGGAGGGCGCCGAGGTCGTGCGCCGTTCCGAGAATCTCGACGAAACCGTATATGCGGCCGTGGAGGATTTGGGCGGCATGGAGCGGGATGCGGCNTCNATCGAAAAACATATCGCCAAGGTGGTGGCGCTCAAGGACGTGGACGTGCCCGCCATCCAGGCGGCCGGCTTCAAATTGGTCGTCGATCCGGTCAATTCGACGGGCAGCCTGGCCATTCCGGCCCTGCTCAAGGCTTTGGGCGTGGCGCAGGTCGAGGTCATCAACGGNGAGGCCGACGGCCGTTTCGCGCATAACCCCGAGCCCTTGGCCGCGCACCTGACCGGTTTGTCGGAGGCGGTNCGCANCCACAAGGCGGACGCGGGCATCGCGGTCGATCCGGACGTGGACCGTNTGGCGTTCATGTGCGAGGACGGCGTGCTGTACGGCGAGGAATANACGCTNGTGACGGTGGCCGACTATATCCTGTCGTTGCGGTCGGGCGCGGCGGTTTCCAACCTGTCTTCTTCGCGTGCNTTGCGCGATGTGGCCGAGCAATACGGCGGCCGTTACGCGGCNTCGGCCGTGGGCGANGTGCACGTTGTGNCCAAGATGAAGGCCGAAGGGGCCGTTATCGGCGGCGAGGGCAACGGCGGCGTNATCTATCCGCCCCTGCATTACGGCCGNGACGCATTGGTGGGCGTGGCCCTGTTCCTGACGCATTGGGCGCACCTGCGTGCCGCACGGGGCGGGCGGCTCAGCCTGAGCGAACTCAAACAACGTTATCCCGACTATACGATNGCCAAACACAAGATGGAGTTGACGCCCGGCGCCGACATCCCGGCCCTGCTGGCGGGTTTGGAACGGCAGTTCCAAGGCNCGTCGGAANCCGTGGAAATCTGCAAGGAAGACGGCCTNAAAATCAGCTTCCCCGCGCGCAAGGAATGGGTGCATCTGCGCAAGTCGAACACCGAGCCCATTATTCGTATATATGCGGAGAGNGCGACGGAGCAAAAGGCGTTGGCCTTGGCCGAAGACATGATAGAACGCATCAAAAATCAAAACCTATGAAAACAATAGAACAAGGCCGTTTCGACGGCAAGAAAGTATTGGTACGTTGCGATTTCAACGTGCCCATCGACGCAACGGGCCGCATCACGGACGAAACCCGTATCCGGGAAAGTCTGCCCACGTTGAAAGCCCTTTTGGAACAAGGCGCGGCCTTGATTCTCATGTCGCATCTCGGCCGTCCGNCCGGTACCGGTTTCGAGGCCGACTACAGCCTCGCGCCCGTGGCCGCCCGTCTGAAAGAGGTGTTGGGTCGNCCCGTGCAGTTCAACCAGGACGTATTTACCGAAAAGACCGTGCAGGCCGCTTCCGGCTTGAAAGGCGGCGACGTGCTGCTGTTGGAAAACCTGCGTTTCACCAAGGCCGAAACCAAAGGCGATGAAGCCTTTGCNCGCTATNTGGCCGATTTGGGCGACGCCTATGTAAACGACGCCTTCGGTACGGCGCACCGCGCCCACGCTTCGACGGCCGTCATCGCCAAATTCTTCCCCACCGAAAAGTATGCGGGCAAGCTGTTGGCGCACGAGGTGGAAAACCTTGAAAAACTGCTGCACCACGCCGCGCATCCGTTTACGGCCGTTATCGGCGGCTCCAAGGTGTCGAGCAAAATCGACGTGTTGCAGAACCTGATAGACCGGGTNGANAACATGATTATCGGCGGNGGNATGGCCTATACGTTCNTCAAGGCGATGGGCGGCAAGATCGGCCGTTCGCTTTGCGAGGACGACAAGATGGACGTGGCGCGCGAGGTTATGGCGGCCTGCGAGAAGAAGGGCGTCAAACTCTATCTGCCCAAAGACACGGTTTGCGCCGACGACTTCAAGAACGAGGCCAACCGTCAGTGCGTGCCCACGATGGCCATTCCCGACGGTTGGGAAGGTATGGACATCGGCCCCGAAACGCGCGCGGCCTTCGAAAAAGTCATAGCCGGTTCGGCTTCGGTGCTGTGGAACGGCCCGTTGGGCGTGTTCGAGATGCCGAACTTCCAAGCCGGTACGTTGCAGATNGGCAAGGCCATCGGCGAAGCCACCAAGAAGGGCGCTTATTCGGCCGTGGGCGGCGGNGATTCCGTNGCGGCCGCCAACCAGTTGGGCTTGGCCAAGGATTTGAGCTATGTNTCCACGGGCGGTGGCGCGATGCTGGAATACNTGGAAGGCAANGTGTTGCCCGGCGTGGCCGCTTTGGACTAAGCGAANNNNAATTGANNANTGANGCGAAAGCGGCCNNNTNCTGAATATTTTTTCGGTAGTTGNCCGNNTTCNTTTTTATTTTATCTCGCANCGCAGTACGTCCTNTCCTTCGAGGACGGCTTCGAGGCGGTCGCCGATATGGACGGGNCCCACGCCGACGGGCGTGCCCGTAAACAGGATGTCGCCCATGTGCAGCGTCATGAATTGCGATACGTAGCTAATCAGGCGCGGCACGCCGAACAGCATGTCGCCCGTAAAGCCGTCCTGCACCTTGTTCCCGTTCAGGTTCAGGTGGAAATGCAGGTTGGAGACGGGCGGCAGTTCCGCTTTCGGAATCCAGCGGCCGATGGCGGCCGACTGGTCGAAACTCTTGCTGATTTCCCACGGCAGGCCTTTCTCCACGCAGCGGCGTTGCAGGTCGCGGGCCGTAAAGTCAAAGCCGAGGCTCACGGCGTCGAAGAAATCTTTCGCATATTTTTCGGGGATGTATTTACCCACCTTGCCGATGCGCAGGATAACTTCGGTCTCGTAGTGGATTTCCTGCGAGAATTCCGGCAGGTAGAACGGCCGGTTGCGCACCAGCAGGGCCGTGTCGGGTTTGAAGAAGAACACCGGTTGCTCCGGCACCTCGTGTTGGAGTTCGGCGATATGGGCACGGTAGTTCTGCCCGATGCAGATAATTTTCATTACATGTCCTCCATGCCGCCGTCCATGTCCGATTGACGGGCGGATGGCCGCTGGCTGCGTTTGAGCCCTTGGTTGATTTTGTACGAAAGCGTCAGGAAGGCGGCCGTAGAGCGTTTGGGACGGCGGTGGTTCTCCGTCACGAAATTGCTGCCGGTTACCGTATTGTCAAACCGCATCGTGTGGCACAGGTCGCTGATGCGTAGCCCCACGGTAAAGCGGTTCTTGAAAAAGCCCTTGCGGGCGGCCAGTTCGGCCGAGAAGTTGGGTGCCATATAGGTCTGTCCGAAGTAGTTGGGACCCCGGTAATGGCACGACAGCTGCAGGTTGATGTCGTATTTGAGCGAAAAGGTCGTGTTGAAGCGCAGTTGATAGCTCAGCCCCTCCGAATTGAGCGACGGATCCTCCGCGCCCCGTGTGATGTTTTGATACAGGCTGCCGTTCAGGCTGAACCGCCACCACGAAAACACGCGCTGTTCGTAAGAAATGTCAAAGCCGTAGTTGGTGCCGCTCGTATAGTTGAGGAACGTCTGTACGCGTACGCCGTCCTCCCGTTCGTAGGTGTAGCGGCGGATGACGTCTTCCACGCGGCGGTAATAAACCGTTATGAAAAACGAGCTGCCCTTGTAGAACAGCGAGTAGTTCAGTTCCACCGAGTGGATGTCCTCGGGGGCCAGGTCGGGGTTCCCCATCGAGATGGAGGACGGATAATTGTCGTAGTTGACGAACGGGTTGAGGTTCCACGGGCGCGGCCGGTTGACGCGGCGCGTATAACTCAGCTGGATTTCCTGTAACTTGCCTATTTTGTAGGCCAGGTGCACGGCCGGATAGAAACGCGGTATGAAGTAGTTGAAGGTTGTGTCGTTGCGCTCCGAAACGGTCTGCGCATCCATGGCCGCCACTTCCATGCGCCCGCCGATTTGAAAGCTGAAGTTCTTGATTTTGCCGCCGAAGTTGGCGTAGATGCCGTGGTTCTGTTCGGTATAGCTGAAATCGATGGACGTGTCTTGAAACGCATAGAGCCGGAAATCCTCGCGGTCGAAGCTGCGGTTGTAGCGCACCTTGCCCTGATAGCCGACCTCCAACTTGAAGCGCTCGCCGAACGGATGCGCGTAGTTGATCTGCCCGTCGAAATCCAGGCCGCCGCCCGTGGAATGCGTCGTCTGCACGTTTTCGGTCGTCACGCCGTTGAGGTCGTCCGTTATCGTGCGGTACATCGTCGTCCGGTTGTCGGGATTGTGGTAGTCGAGCGTTGCGTCAACTGTCAGTTCCTGGTCCTTGTGCCCGAACTGGTGGCGGTAGGACAGGGCGGTGTTGAACTGCGCCCAGCGGCCTTGGCCGTCGGACGTGTTGCCCAGCGTCTCGTACCAGTGGTAGTCGGTCGGGTCGTCCTTGCCGTCGCGACGGAGGTCGCCCGTGGGGTCGAAGTAAGAGGCCGTGCGCGTGCCGGGCGTCTCGTTGCGGCGGTTGTTGTACCAAAGGCCGCCGCCGAGTGTGGCGGTAAACAGGTCTTTATCGGAAATCCGCCAGTCCGCGCCCACCTTGACCTGTCCGCCCAATCCGCGGCGGCGGCCGTTGCTCTCGCCCGTTTCCCATTCCATATTGTCGTCGGGAAACAGCGGATTGCCTTTGAGGCTGCGCGTGGAGGTCGAACCCTCGGAGAGCCGTTCGCGGAAGTTGAGGTCGGCCGACGTAAAGAGCGTGACCTTACCCAAGCCGAAGCTGAGGTTCGTGGACGCACTGTGCTGGTTGGACGTGGCCGTCGAAACGTTGACGATGCCGTTGAAATCGCGGTTCAGGTGTTTTTTCGTGCGGATGTTGAGGATGCCGGCCATGCCTTCGGGATTGTATTTGGCCGACGGGTTGGAGATGATTTCGATGCTTTCGATCGACCCGGCCGAAATCTGATCCAGTCCCAGGCCGGACAAGACGGCGGGACGGCCGTCGATGAGAATCGTCACGTTGTCGCTGCCTTTGAGCGAGACGTTCCCTTCTTCGTCCACCGTTACGGAGGGCACGTTTTGCAAAACGTCGGTGGCGGTACCGCCTTCGCTTACGAGCGATTGCTCCACGTTGACCACCTTCTTGTCCAAGGCGTATTCAATCATGCGTTTCTGCCCCTTGATCTCCACCGAGTTGAGCGCGATGGCCGTGGACTTCATCGCAATATCGTCAAGTTTGCGCGTCGGGCGGCCGGCCGAGAGTTGAAACGTAGCCGTCTTGTATTCTTCAAAGCCCATCGAACTGGCGCGGACGTAAAGCGGCTGGTTGAGCGGGAGGCGGTCTATGTTGAAGCGTCCGAGTTCGTCGGTAATGCCGCCGCCCACCAACCGGTTGTCATCATCGGCCAAAAAGACGGCGATGTTGACGAATTCCAGCGGCTTCCGGTCTTCCGAGTCCAGCGTGCGTCCCGATATTTTGCCGGTGTTTTGGGCGGCGGCGTTCTCCACGCCCCACGCCCCCCAAGAGGCTATCCACAGCAGGCAAAAGACAATGATTCTTCGTGTCATGATTTAGTTTAAGCCGGCCGCCGGTAAAGCGGGGCTTGCGAAGATACGCATTTTGTCAGAAAAAGGAAAGGAGGAAGGCGGCAAAGCGCGGCTGTGGCCACCCTAAACTAACGCGACAAGAGTACGGTGCTGTTGAGGATGAGCGTACAGGTGCCGCCGTCCGACGCCTCGAATCCGGAGACCGTGTCGGCCCACGTAAACGTCAAGCGGTCTCGCTCTATAGCCGCGTCAATCGGCAACTCCCAATAGTCAAGGTATGTCCCGTAGTAGTTGGGGTATAGGGTCACTTTGCCCCAGCGCGTCTGTAGAGGATAGGCGTAGGTCGTACGGTAGGGGAATCGGATCACACCTTCGCGGAACTCGCCCTCGACGAAGGTGCGAACCACGCCGATTTCGACGGGCGCATCAGGCAACGCCGCCTCCCAATACATCGAGCAAGCGAGGTCAGGGTCGACGCCTTCCAGGTACCAGCTCATAATGCCGCCGGTGGCGGTATAAGAGAGCCGGTCGCGCTCGGCAACCCCCACACGCTCCACCTCAACCGTCAAGGTGCCCGTATAGTCTTCGCCGATGGCTTCGGCTAAGGTTAGCGGCTGAGGTTCGTTCGGCTTATTAGGGCAAGCGGTCAACAAAATCATGGCGGCAAGCGAAGTCGCAAAAATGCTCAGTTTTTTCATAATGATGTGATTTAATTTGCAAATATACAATATTTCAGAAAAAGGAAAGCGCGAGGCCGTCGGCGCGATAGCGCGCGGCCGGGGTGGGGCGGTAGGCCGTCCCGCTCTCCACGAGTAGGCCTTCGGACAGCATCGGTTGCAGGTGCCGCAGGCAGGCTTGCCGCAGGTTGGCGGGCAGGGTGGCGAGATGGCCTTTGTCGAGCCCGGCCGCCGTGCGCAACGCCGTCATGACGTATTCGTGGTAGAGGTCGGTTTCGCTCAGCCGTTCCTGTTCAAAAAGGCCGGGGCCGTAAGCTTCCGAGACATAGGCGCGTACATCGGGACGGTTGGCGCGGCGCACGGCGACGGCCGAAGNTACATCGCCCGTCACGGCTGCGGACGGCAGGCGGCANAACGAATGCGCGCCGGGTCCCAAGCCNAANTAAGGCGTTTGCACATCCCAGTAGCGGCTGTTGTGGCGGGCTTCATGGCCGGGCAACGCTAAATTCGANACCTCGTAGGCTTCATAGCCCTGCCGTTCCGCCCAATCCATCAGCAAGCCGTATTGCATGGCCAGCTCGTCCTGNTCNGGCACGCGGCAGTCGCCCNGTTGCACCTGTTTGGCCANCAGNCTGCCCGGCTCCACGGTCAGCGCGTAGGCCGAGAGGTGGGCGGGTCGGTAGGCGGCCGCCGTATCTAATTGCGCCGCCCATTCGTNGGGTGTCATAGCGGGCAAGCCGTAAATCAAATCGATAGAGAGGTTGTTGAAGCCCGCGGCGGCCGCCGCTTCGATGGCCTCCCGCGCTTCGTCGCCGTTGTGNCGGCGGCGCATAAACCGCAGGCGGTCATCGCGGAACGATTGGATGCCTATGCTGAGCCGGTTGACGGGCGTATGCCGTTTGAGGCCGNCCATCAGGCCGCGGTGCTCCGGATTGAGTTCCAACGTGATTTCGGGCGACGCGCTCCAGCGGAACAGCCGGTTCAGCCCTTCCAGCANCCGGACGNGGTCTTCGATAGATAATACCGAGGGCGTGCCNCCGCCGAGATACAGGCTGTCGAAAACCGCTTCGCGCCAAGGGGTATCCGCTTCCGCAAGCCGTTGTGCCGCTTCCCGCAACACCGCGTCAACATAGGCGTGCCGNTAAGTCGGGTCGGCCACNGAATAAAAAGCGCAGTAGATACACTTCGCTTCACAGAAAGGCACATGGATATAGAGCCCGGCNGTTTTCATGCNTTGGCCTCGTTTTCAGGTGCTTGCGCGGCGTTGAGGACGATGCGGAACGTTGTGCCCTCGTTCACGACCGANGATTTGACGTAAATCCGTCCTTTGTGATACGATTTGATGATGCGTTTGCTCAGCGTCAGGCCGAGCCCCCAGCCGCGCGTCTTGGTCGTGAAACCGGGCTCGAAGATAGACGAAAACATATTGTGCGGCATGCCTTTGCCGGTGTCGCGTATGTCAATATATACCTGTGGCTGGTCGGCGCGGATATCCACAAAAATGTCGCCCTCGCCGCCGCCGATGGCGTTCACGGCGTTCTTGCACAGGTTTTCAATCACCCATTCAAACAGGTCGGCGTTGAGATAGGCGTAAACCGGTTCGTCTTCCGCCGGCGTGATATGGTAATGGATGTGTTTGGATGTCCGTACTTTAAGGTAGGCGATGGCGCGGTAAATCACCGGCACGATGTTCTCGGCCTTCAGTTCCGGTATGGAGCCGATTTGGGAAAACCGTTGCGCAATCATCTGCAGGCGCAAAACGTCTTTCTCCATTTCGGCGAGCGTGTCGGCNTCNAGCGGCTCGTCNGGTTGCAGTTTGCAAAATTCTATCCAGGCCAGCAGCGAAGACAGCGGCGTACCCAACTGGTGCGCCGTCTCTTTCGATATGCCCCACCACACTTGGTTTTGCTCGTTGCGGTGCGAGAGGTTGAACAGGAACGCNATGCCGATAAGTAGCGCGAACAGCGCGAACGACAATACGACCGGCAGATAGCGCAGCCCCCTCAAGAGCGGCGAGGCGTTGTAGAAGATATACAGTTTTTCGCGTGTGTCTTCCAAGCCGTCGATCACAATCGGCGGGTTGGCCCGGCTCATGCGGTCGAGCAGTCGTTCTATGCTCTTGCGGCTGTAAAACCGGTTGGGGTCTATGTTGGCGTATTGGATGATGCGCGTGCGGGATTCGTCGGTAATGATGATGGGGGCCGAGATGAATTCCGCGGCCGCCGTGATGCTGAACGAACGGGACAGTTCTTCCAACAGGTTGTGTAACCGGATAAACGTGGTTGAGGGTTTATAGTAGAACAGATAGCGTTCGGTTTCGGCCGCCACCGAAATAGGGTCGTAATGCGTGTATTCGTCGTAACGCGGCGTTTCCACCGTCAGGCTGTCGGATACCTCGAACCGGTCGCCGTGTGCTTCTATGACGTGACCGTGCTTGTCCACCACCATAAACGGAATGGAATGGTTGTCGGATATGATGCGGATAAAGAAATCGAATTCCCGTGGCGAGGTGTTCGTGGAAAGCAGACGTTCGTAAGCGTACGACCATATCATGGCGTATTTGCGCTCTTCCAGTTCCAGATTGGCGAACAGCGTGCGCGTATATTCCATCAGTTCGGTCTGTTGCTGCAACGAGGCCGCCCAGTTGCGGATTTTGAGCTGTTCCTCCGTCTGTATTCTGGAAATCATGACCTGCGTGTACCAAAACGTAATGGCCAACAGAATCGCCGTAATGAAGACGAATACGAGGTTGAGCCGGTGGGCTACCCGCGAAAAGGCGATGTGTTTTTTCTTCATGGCGAACCAAAACGGGAAACTCGCAAAAGTAACAAAAGTCCGCCATAATTTCAAATCGTCAAAATTTGTTTATATCGGGGTTTTGGCTTAACTTTGGAGGTTGGGTAAAACGGCGTAACGATGCAAGAGACGACGGAACAAGACGACCTCCGTTTTATGCGGGAAGCGTTTAAACTGGCGCAGCGGGCTTTGGAAGCCGGTGAAGTGCCCGTGGGGGCCGTGGTGGTGGCCGACGGCCGGATTATCGGCAAGGGCTACAACCTGACCGAAACGCTACACGACGCCACGGCGCATGCCGAAATGCAGGCGTTTACGGCCGCCGCCGAATATTTGGGCGGCAAGTACCTGACCGACTGCACGCTGTACGTAACGCTCGAACCGTGTTGTATGTGCGCCGGCGCCGCCTATTGGACGCAGGTCAGCCGTATCGTCTATGGCGCGGCCGACCCTAAGCGCGGCTGTACGCGCGTGGAGCCGTCGCTGTTGCATCCCAAGACCCGCTGTGAGGGCGGGCTCATGGCTCAGGAAAGCAGCGCCCTGTTGCAGGCGTTTTTTAAGGAAAGAAGATAAGATGCGCAAAGCCATCACGATAGACTACGAGGAATACGACGACGAACGCGCGTTGCCGGCGGCCGACGCGGCTTTGCTGCAACAGGCGCGCCGCTGTGTGGAAAACGCCTATGCGCCTTATTCGGGTTTCAAGGTGGGNGCGGCCGTGCGCTTGGCCAACGGAGAAATCGTTTGCGGCAGCAATCAGGAAAACGCGGCGTTTCCGTCCGGACTTTGCGCCGAGCGGGTGGCCGTGTTTGCGGCCGGTGCCAACCATCCGGGGGTACCGGTGGCGGCTTTGGCCGTGGCCGCGCAATCGGCCGACGGCTTGTCTGCCCACTATCCGGTCAGCCCGTGCGGGGCCTGCCGCGAGTCGCTCATGGAATATGAGCGGCGCTACGGACAGCCTATCCGCGTGATATTGCAGGGNGCCCGGCGTAAGATTGTGGTTTTTGAGGGCGTCGAACGCCTGTTGCCGTTCCGCTTCGAGGCGGAGGGCATCGGCGCGGACGGGGCGGGTCAAACGAAAAACGGAAAGTAAGATTATGTGGCATACGTGTGCGGAAGGGGTGTTGTTGGGATTGGGCCTGGCGGTCATGCTGGGGCCGGCCTTCTTCTCTCTGGTGCAGACCAGCCTGCGCAACGGTTTCAAGGCCGCCATGCGTTTGGCGTTCGGCATCTTCCTAAGCGATTCCGCGTTGGTGTGCATCTCGTTCTACGGGGCGGCCAAACTGTTCGAACTGCCCACGGCCAAGCATATCATCGGCCTGGTGGGCGGCGCGATACTCGTCGGCTACGGCATCTATACCTACCGCATCCGCGTGGATGCGGAGACCTTTATGAAGAAGTCGCAGGAAATCCAATTGAAAAAGGAATACAAGGGNCCGTCGTGGTGGGTCGATTTTCTGCGCGGATTCCTCACCAATATGGCCAATCCGGCCACGTGGCTGTTCTGGTTCTTTTGGGTGGGCATCATCATGGGGCAGAATACGGAAAACGGCCAAATCCACAAACTGAACGTGGTGCTGTTTTTCGGCTGCGCCCTGTTGACCGTGCTGACGACGGATTTAATCAAGAGCCTGATCGCCTATCGGCTCAAACCTTATATGACGGCTCGGACGATGCGCGTCGTGAACCGCATCGTGGGCGTGTTGCTGTTCCTGTTCGGCCTGTATTTGATGCTGTATGTCGTGCTGGAACTCGCGGGCATCCCGGTAACGGGATTCCAGGCGTCGCCCGCCTCGTTCCCCGTCAAGATTTAGTTGAAAATCAAAACCAATAGATACTATGGAAACAGTAAAATGCTTAATCATCGGCTCCGGCCCCGCGGGCTTCACGGCCGCGATTTATGCGGCGCGCGCCGACCTCAAACCCGTATTGTACGAGGGCTACCAGCCCGGCGGTCAGTTGACGATTACGACCGAAGTGGAAAACTTTCCCGGCTACCCGAAAGGCGTTTCCGGCCCCCAACTCATGGAAGACCTGCGCGAACAGGCCAAGCGTTTCAACGCCGACATCCGTCCCGGCACGATTGAGGAAGTGGACTTTTCCAAGCGTCCGTTCCGCGTTGTGACCGAAAACAAGACCGAGATTTTGGCCGAAACGGTCATCGTGGCCACCGGCGCTTCGGCCAACTGGCTCGGTTTGGAATCCGAAAAGAAATTCAACGGACAGGGCGTTTCGGCCTGCGCCACTTGCGACGGTTTCTTCTACAAGAACCAGGATGTGGCCGTAGTGGGCGGCGGCGATACGGCGGCCGAAGAAGCCAGCTACCTGACCAATCTCTGCAATAAGGTATATATGATTGTGCGCCGCGACGAACTGCGTGCCTCCAAGGTTATGCAGGAACGTGTGTTGAGCAATCCGAAAATCGAAATGGTATGGCATCACGTCACGCAGGAGATTTTGGGCGATGAAAGCGGTGTGACCGGCGTTTTGCTGAAAAACGTGCAGACGGGCGAAGACAAGAAAATCGACATCACGGGCTTTTTCGTCGCCATCGGCCATACGCCTAATACGGCCTTGTTCAAGGGACAGCTCGAACTGCACCCCAACGGCTACATCAAGACCGAACCGGGTTCGACGCGCACGTCCGTACCGGGCGTATTCGCCGCCGGCGACGTTCAGGACCTGCATTTCCGTCAGGGCATCGTGGCGGCCGGCACCGGCTGCATGGCCGCGATGGAAGCGGAACGTTTCCTCAAAGACAGTGAGTAGTCCTTTCTAAAACACAATTTTGGATATGAAGAAGATAGCGGTGATTCTATCGGGTTGCGGCGTGTTCGACGGCAGCGAGATAGGCGAGAGCATGATGGCGCTGTTGGCGATTGACCTCTTCGGCGCCTCTTATTCCATTTTCGCGCCCGACAAGGCGCAGGCCGTGGTTATGAACCATCTGACCGGCGAACCTATGGCCGAGCAACGCAACGTGCTCGTGGAGGCGGCGCGCATCGCCCGGGGGGAGATTGCACCGCTGTCTTCTTTCCGTGCCGATGAATTCGACGCCCTGATTCTGCCGGGCGGTTTCGGCGCGGCCAAAAACCTGTCCACCTACGCTTCCGACGGTGAGCGCATGACGGTGGACGCGGAGGTACGGCAGGCGGTGCTGGCGATGCACGCCGCCGGAAAACCGATCGGTGCGATGTGCATCGCGCCCGTCATCCTGGCGCATCTGTTGCCGGGCGTCAAACTCACGATTGGCAAAGACCCGCGCACGGCCGCGCACATCATGGCCATGGGCGGCGTGCACGAAGCCACGGAGGAGGCGCAGGTCAGCGCGGATGCCGTCAATAAAGTATATACAACGCCGTGTTATATGCTGAACGGCGTTCGGATCGGACAGATTTTTCAAAGCGCGCAGGCTTTGGTCAAGGCCATGTTGGCTTAGCCATGAAAGACAACCGGGATTTGTACGCACGGCTCCGCCGGCAGTACCCTCTGTTCGTTTACGAAGGGTATGAGGAATTGCCGTTGCAGGCGGAGGCCGCCGTTTATAGCGTCCACGTGCGCTACCGCTTCGTCGTTTACGACGACGGGGGTAAGGAAGCCTTTGTGTTCCGACCCGAATGGCGCGTGCCGAAGCGGCCGTTCTATGCGGCGGGAAACGTACCGCCGGCCCTGTGGCGCAATCTGTTGTTTCAACTCGGTCTGGCCGAATTGGTCAGTTATTGGAAGGCCACGGCTTCGCCCGTCGTGGAAATCCGTTGCCCGGACGGCGTCTGTTTGGACGAAGCCGCCGTGGCGTTTTGGCAAAAGCTTTATTTCAACGGCTTGGGCGAATATTTCTATCTCAACGGGCTGCACGAAGTGACGCAGGCCGGTTTCATGACCATCAGGGTACGGACGGCCACGGCGGCTTCGGACACGGCTTGCGGCGCGGTGGAAATGCCATTGGCGCCGCGCGTCATCGTGCCCGTCGGCGGCGGCAAGGATTCGGTCGTNACGTGGGAAGTNCTGTCGCATACGCGGGCGGAAGGGGCGGACGGCCTCCTGCCGCTCATCCTCAATCCGCGCGGCGCCACGCTGGCCTGCTGCGCGGCCGGCGGCAAGGCCGAAAACGACATCGCCGTGCTTAACCGCAGCCTCGACCCGCTGTTGCTCGAACTCAACGCCCAAGGCTTTCTCAACGGCCATACGCCGTTTTCGGCCTTGCTGGCATTCGCCACCTTGCTAGTGGCGGCCTTGAGCGGCCGCCGTTACATCGCGCTCTCGAACGAGAGCAGCGCGAACGAAAGCACGGTGGCGGGTAGCAGCGTCAACCACCAGTATTCCAAATCGTTTGAATTTGAGTCGGATTTCCGCAACTATGTGGCGCGCTACGTCTCGCCCTCGTTTTACTATTTCAGTTTCCTGCGGCCGCTGAGCGAACTGGCGATTGCGCGCGTGTTCAGCGACTGCAAGGCCTATCATGCGGTGTTCAAGAGCTGCAACGTAGGCAGCAAGCGGGACATCTGGTGCGGGCATTGCGCCAAGTGCCTGTTCGCCTACATCATCTTTTCGCCCTTTCTGCCGCAGGCCGACCTGGTGCGTATTTTCGGCCGCAACCTCTTGGCCGATGCCGCGATGCTGCCGCTGTTGCGGGAGTTGGACGGCGAAACGCCCGTCAAGCCGTTCGAATGCGTCGGCACCGTGGCGGAGGTCAACTGGGCGTTGCAACGGTTGCGTCCGATGGCCGAGGCCGAGCCGGGCGCGTATCCGCTGCTGGATGCCTATTTCGCGTCGGAAGCGGCGCGGCAACCGGTGCCGGATGCGGTATGGTGCGGCTTGCACGCGCCGCACGCGTTGCCGCCGGAATTTCTCGAAGGCTTGGAACGCTATCTGCAAACGGCCCGTATCTTTGACAAGGCATAATCGATTGCGTCGGCGTATGGAGGATTCGGCATTACACGGTTTTTTCGATGCGGTCGTGCTACCGGCGGGGCGGGTGGCGCTGTTGGGCGCCGGGCGCGAGGGCGAGAGCAGCTACCGGCTGTTGCGCCGGCTCTATCCGCAACTGCCGATAACGGTCTGCGACCGCAACGAAGGGGTGCGGACGTCCGCGCTTTGGCAAGGGGATCCGGCTGTCGATTTCGCCACGGGCCACCGCTATATCGAGGCCGCGTCCGCCTTTCCGCTCATTGTCAAAAGTCCGGGCGTCTGCCTCAAAGATTGGCCCGGTTTGCTGCAAAGTCCGGCCTTGACCTCACAGGCCGACCTGTTCCTGCGCTTTTTCGGGCGGCAGTGTGTCGGCGTAACGGGCACCAAGGGCAAGAGCACGGTCTCCCATCTGATATACCATCTGTTGCAGGCCGAATTTCCCTGTCTGCTGGCCGGCAATATGGGCATCCCGTTTTTCGATATCCTGCCGCAACTAACGCCGGCGCACCGCGTGGTCTGCGAACTCTCGTCCCACCAGTTGGAACAGGTGCGGACGGCACCCGCCGTCGGCGTCCTGCTCAACCTTTACGAAGAACATCTCGACCACTATGTGGATTTTGAGGCCTACCAGCGCGCCAAACTGCATATCGCAGGCGGCGGTTGTCTGATAGTCAACGGTGACGACCCTTTGATAGACGCCCGGCTTACGGAGCGGGCGGCTTTCGCGTCGGTGCCGGAAACCGGCACCGACGGGGCTTTGCGCCTCGCCGTGTTCGGCACGGCGGCGAAAGCCGCCACGGCCTATGGCGGCCGCCCCGGCTTCGAAGTCATCGACCGGCTGCTGTGGACCCCCCAAGGCCTGGAAAAAGCCGACGGTACGCCCGTCTTCGATTTTGCCGCNCCGCACCCGCTCATAGGCGAACACAACGAACGCAATTTGGCGGCGGCCTTGTTGGCGGCCGTACAGGCGGGCGGCCATTGCGAACGGATGCTGCCGCGCGTGGCCACGTTCCAACCTTTGCCGCACCGTTTGCAATATGTGGGCTGCTACGGCGGCGCGCATTATTTCAACGATTCCATTTCCACGATTCCGCAGGCCTGCATCGCGGCCGTGGAGAGCGTCAACCGTTTGCCGTTCGTTCAGGGGGTCAGCTGCCTGATAATCGGCGGGTTTGACCGCGAAATAGATTATGCGCCGCTCGTGGATTACCTGTGCGCAAATCCGATAAAAAGTGTTATTTTTGTGGGGGCGGCGGGACGTCGCGTGCAGGCCGCTTTGGCCGCCTGCAACCGTCTGCCGGCCGAGGCCTTGTGCACCGACGATTATGAAACGCTCGTGCCGTGGGCCGTGGCGCATACCGCTTCCGGCACGGCCTGCGTGTTGAGCCCGGCCGCCGCCAGTTACGACCGTTTCAAGAATTTCGAGCAACGGGGCGAAACCTTTATGCGATTGATAAAAAAACAATTCGAGATATGAAAAAGTTAATTGAATGCGTGCCCAACTTCAGCGAAGGGCGCGACATGTCCGTCATCAAGCAGATTACGGACGAAATTGAGAAAATAGACGGCGTCAAGTTGCTGGACGTGGATCCGGGGGCGGCTACGAACCGTACCGTCGTAACCTTCGTCGGCACGCCGGACGAAGTCATCGAGGCGGCGTTCCAGGCCGTCAAGAAGGCCGGTCAACTCATCGATATGCGTCAGCACCACGGCGCGCACCCGCGTTTCGGCGCCACCGACGTATGCCCGCTCGTACCCGTGGCCAACATCACGATGGAGGAAACCGTCGAATACGCGCGCCGCTTGGCCAAACGTATCGGCGAGGAACTCGGCATTTCGGTCTATTGCTACGAATCGGCCGCGTTCGACCCCAAACGCCGCAACCTGGCTTATTGCCGTGCCGGCGAATACGAAGGCCTGAAAGAAAAGTTGGCCACGGCCGAGGGCAAGCCCGATTTCGGCCCCGCCGAGTTCAACGCGTTCTCCGGCGCTACGGCCGTCGGCGCGCGCGATTTCCTCGTGGCCATCAACTATAACCTCAATACCACCTCCACGCGCCGCGCCAACGCCATTGCGTTCGACGTCCGCGAAAAGGGCCGTCCCGCCCGCGAAGGCGGCAAGGTGACGGGCAAACCGCTCAAAGACGAAAACGGCAAGCCGATTATGATTCCCGGCACGCTCAAAGGCACGAAAGCCATCGGCTGGTTCATCGAAGAATACGGCATCGCGCAGGTGTCGATGAACATCACGAATATCTCGCAAACGCCGGTGCATGTGGCTTACGAAGAAGTGTTCGCCAAGGCGGCCGCGCGCGGCGTGCGTGTAACGGGCGCCGAAATCGTCGGTCTGATTCCCAAGAAAACGCTCATCGACGCCGGTAAGTTCTATCTGGCCAAACAGCAGCGTTCGGCGGGTATCAGCGAGGCGGAAATCATCAAGATCGCCGTCAAGTCCATGGGCTTGGACGACCTCAAACCGTTCAATCCGGAAGAGAAAATCATCGAATACCTGCTGGAAGCCGACAACAAGACGAAGAAACTCGTCGATTTGACGTGCACGGGCTTTGCCGACGAAACCGCGAGCGAGTCGCCCGCGCCCGGCGGCGGCTCCATTTCGGCCTACATGGGNTCTTTGGCGGCCGCGTTGGGCACGATGGTGGCCAACCTCTCGTCGCACAAGGCCGGCTGGGACGAACGTTGGGAAGAGTTCTCCGTTTGGGCCGAAAAGGGCCAGGCCATGAAAGACGCGCTCTTGCACCTGGTGGACGAAGACACCAACGCGTTCAACAAGATTATGGATGCCTTCGGCCTGCCTAAAAAGACCGACGAGGAAAAGGCGGCGCGCAGCGCGGCCATCCAGGAAGCCACGAAATACGCCACCGAGGTGCCGTTCCACACGATGGAGGAAGCCTTCAAGACGTTCGATATCGTACAGGCCATGGCCGAAATAGGTAACCCCAACTCGGTGACCGATGCCGGCGTGGGGGCGCTCTGTGCCCGCAGCGCCGTTTTGGGTGCGCATCTGAACGTGCAGATCAACGCTTCCAGCCTCAAGGACGAAGCGTTCAAGAAGGACATTTTGGCTAAGGCGGCGGACATCGCCAAGCGGGCCGAAGCCCGTGAAGCGGAAATCTTGAAAATCGTCGCTTCGAAAATAGGCTAAGGATAGGGGAATATCCCAGTCTTTAAAGACGAACCGCGCCCTCGGAACGCTACCGTTCCGGGGGCGTTTTTTTTACCATTTGAAATCGCGTACCAGAACGTCGGCGTCGGAGGCGGCAAAGCGGCGGCTCAGCGTTTTCAGATAGGTGTCGAACAACGCGTAAATCTGCGAGTTTTCGGGTTGGTACTCATCGTTGTAGTCGTAGCGGTCGAGGGCGGTCAACACGTCGCTCACGCGCAACAGGCGCGTGTCGAAGGCCGGTTGGTAGCGGGCCTTGTCGGTGTAGCTGTCGTCATCCAAATAGATGCAACTCAGAATACCGGTTTGGGTCAGTTCCCGCGCAATACGGTAGAGGTAAGGCCGCGGGGCGCCGATTCTCTGCGCCAGTTCGGCAATGTCCATGCCGCCCCGTTTTTCCTCAAACTGGCGGATGAGCAGGCTCGTCATCATCAACGCGTATATTTTCTTGCGGAACTCGCTCAGATGGCGGTAGTCGGTTTCGAATATATACTGGTTGCGGCGGTAGATGCTGAAGCCCAACTCCGCCCCCACGAGCAGGATGAGCCAGCTGAAACGCAGCCATATCAGGAATAAGGGCAGGGCCGCGAAACTACCGTAAACGACGTTGTAGCCCGTCATGTATTGTTGCAGGTGGATATAGAGGCTTTGGAAGCCGCGGAAGCAGATGGTGGTGATGATGCTTGAAATCAGGACGGGGCCGGCCGGTATCTTGCGGTTCGGCAGGATAAGGTAAATCATGCAGACGAGGAACACGGTGGAGAGGAAAGGCGTGGCGCCCAAGACCGCCCGCACGATGCTTTGGAACAGGCTGATGTCCACGAGTTCGGTCAGGTGGTCGGCCAGATAGGAACGTGCGCTGACGGCCACGTATATGAGCATGGGCGTCAGTATCATGAGCGTGATGTAGTCGGTGGCCTTGCGCAGGAACGGCCGCCCTTTTCGGATTTCCCAAATCGTGTTGAGCGAGGATTCGATACGCGTCAAAACCGTGAGGATAATCCAAAGCAGGATGATGAGGCCGGTGCCGCCGATGAGGCCGGAATTGGTCTTTTGCAGAAAGTTCTGCGCAAATTCGAACAGCGTGTTCCAAAGCGGCATCTCGGAGGAAGAAACGGGCGCGAATACGGTCAGTACGGCGTTTTCGAAGCCAAAGCCGCCCGCGAAGCCGAACACCATGGCCAATACGGGCACGATGGCCAAAGCCGTGTAGTAACTCAATGCGGAAGACTGGTCCAGACAGCCGTCTTTGACCGTTTTCTTGACCGTAACCGCAATGGTCTTATAGATTTCGCGGGCGGCTTTCTTATAGAACGGCTGACCGGCCGAGGGGGCGAACCATACCTCGAAACGGAAGAACGCGATTTGGCGTTTGAGGTATTCGCACAAGCGGCGGTACAGGCGTTTCGATAAACGGTCGGAAGTAGGTCGGGGCGTGGTATCGGTTGACATTGTATATATTGTTCTGTACGTGGTTATGGGTGGACTCAGGCGCCGGCTTCTTCCACCGAGCGGCGGAAAATGGCCATGGCTTCGTCTATTTCATCGTTCGTAATCGTGAGCGGCGGCGTAAAGTCCACGACCTCTTTGTTGAACAGCGGCCAAAACACGATGAGGCCGTTTTGCAGGCAACGTTCCACCACCTTTTGGGTGGTGTCGGCGTCTTTGAGTTTGGCGCCGAGGTAAAGGCCGCGGCCGCGCAGTTCCTCTACCGCCGGTATTTTGGCGATGTGTTCGCGGATGCGCTGTTCCTTGACCCGCACCTGCGGCAGAACGTCGTTGGCGGCGATGACCCGCAGCGAGGCGAGCGCGGCCACGCACGAGAGCGGATGCCCGCCGAACGTGGAGGCATGGCCCAAAAGCGGATGTTCGTTGTCGAGCAGTTGCATGAGTTCTTCGCTCGCCACAAACGCGCCGATCGGCATCCCGCCGCCCATGCCTTTGGCCAGGCAGAGCACGTCGGGCACCGCGCCGCTTTTCTCAAACGCGAACCATTGGCCGCTCCGGCCAAAGCCGGTTTGGATTTCGTCGAATATCAACAGCGCGCCCGTCTCGTCGCAACGGCGGCGCAACGCCTGCAGGAAAGCGTCGTCGGCCTCCACAACGCCGCCGCCCGACTGGATGACCTCGGCCACCACGCAGCAGGTCTTGTCCGTAATCTGCGACAGGGCCGCGGGGTCGTTGTACGGCAACAGCCGGTGTTCGGGCAACAACGGCTTGAATACGGCACGGATGGCCTCTTCACCCAGCAGGCTCATCGCGCCCGTGGTGCTGCCGTGGTAGGAATGCGCGAACGAAACGATTTCGCTGCGGTGGTTCTTCAAACGCGCGAGTTTGACGGCTCCCTCCACGGCTTCCGAGCCGGAGTTGAGGAAAAATACCTTCTGCAGCTGCGGCGGCAACACCGCGCAGAGCGCTTCGGCCAGTTCCAGTTGCGGTTGCTGGATGAACTCGCCATAGACCATGACGTGCAGATACCGCTGCATTTGCGCTTCCAAGGCCCGCATAACGGCCGGGTGCCGGTGCCCGACATTGTTGACGCAGATGCTGGAGATAAAATCGATATAGCGTTTGCCGTCGGTATCCCAAAGATAAACGCCCTCGGCGCGCGCGGCGTCGAGCGTAAACGGCGGGTATCCGGAGGCCTGTGCGATATAGCGTTTGAACAGGTGGCGGTGCCGGTCGTAGAGACGGCCGGTGTTGTTTGCGTTTTCCATGTTGCAAAAATACGATTTATCGGTGACTTATGCGCGGGCCGTCGGTNCGGCGGTCTTTTCAGGCCGGTAGAGCAGCGTCATCAGCAGNCTGCGGCACAGCAGAAAGACGATGAGGGCGGCCCAAAGCGCATGGTTGCCCCACGCGCCGCGCGCGGCGTAGTAAAGCCCGAAGTATGCGGCCGCGGCCGTCAGCATCGTGTAGAGCATGGCGCGCGTGCGCAGNCCGCCCGCATATACGCCGTCCCACAGAAAGGCCGGAAACCCGACCGCGGTCATCGCCAAGACCCAGGGCAGATAGGGGCGGGCGGCCTGCCATACCGCCGCTTCTTTCGTAAACANGTGTAGGATGGGTTCGTAGGCCGTTGCATACACGCCGGTGAACAGCACGGTNAGGCCGGNGCCCCACAGGAAGATGGCGNGGACACAGCGGTTTTTCTCCCGCGGCCGCCCTTCGCCCGTATAGCGGCCCACCAAGGCTTCGGCCGCGTGCGCGAACCCGTCCATCGCATACGAGAAGAAAATGAAGAATTCGTACAGAATCGTGTTCATGACCAAGGTCGTATTGCCGTAACGCGCCGATTCGGCCGTAAAGAAACTGAATACGGCGATGANGAGCAGCGTCCGCAGAAANACGTCCTTGTTCACGTTCATAAAACGGCCGAAAGCCGCCCTGTGCCATAGCGCGCGGTCGCGCAGGCGGCGCAACGCGGAAGGGTAGAAACGGCAGAGGCAATACAGGTTGAGACCCAGGCCGAGGTATTGCGCCGCCAACGTNCCGTAGGCCACGCCCGCGGCCTTGAGGTCGAAGACGAAAACGAACAGGTAGTTGAACAGGATGTTGAACACGTTGACGGCAATGGCAATCCACATCGGCGTGCGCGTGTTCTGCATGCCGATGAACCAGCCGCTGAACGCAAACGCCGCNATGGCGGCCGGCGCGCCCCAAATCCGGATTTTGAAATAACCGGTCGTGGCGTCCCACAGCGCCGCATCGGGTTGTATGTACCAATGGGTGCCGGATAGAATGACATCCTGCAGCCCCCACAGCACCAGCGCGCCGGCCAACGCCAAAACGAGGCCGCGGCCGAGGATGCGTCCCTGTTCGGCTTCATCGCGCGCCCCGTAGGCTTGGGCCGTGAAGCCGGCCGTGCCCATGCGCAGGAAGCCCATGGCCCAATACATGAAATTGAAAATCATGGCACCCAGCGAAACGGCTCCGGCAAAGACCAAGCCGTCCAAGCGGCCCATCATGGCCAAATCAACCGCGCCGAGCAGCGGTATCGTGATATTGCTGATGATATTCGGTACCGCCAGCCGTAAAATCCGCCGGTGCATGGGAGTGTCGCCGGATTAGAGCGATTGCAGACAGGCCGTCACGTTCTTCTCCACACGTTCCATCAAACGGCTCGTGTCGCTCTTTTCGAAGTGTTGACCCGTGATGTTTTCGTAGAGTTCAATGTAGCGTTCCGAAATCTGTTGCACGCGGTCGGGCGTCATATCGGGGATGCGTTCCCCCTCTCGGCCTTGGAAGCCGTTTTCAATCAGCCATTCCCGTACGAATTCCTTGGACAGCTGGCGTTGTTTCTCGCCGGCGGCCTGCCGTTGTTCGTAGCCTTCCGCATAGAAATAGCGCGAGGAGTCGGGNGTNTGGATTTCGTCNATNAGGTGGATTTTNCCGTCGCATTTGCCGAATTCGTATTTNGTNTCNACGAGGATCAGGCCTTTTTCGCGNGCCATCTGCGTGCCGCGTTCAAACAGCGCGTAGGTGTATTTTTCCAGTTCGGCGTAGTCTTCGGCCGAAACGAGGCCGGCTTTCAGGATGTCGGCCTTGGAGATGTCTTCGTCGTGCCCTTCGTCGGCTTTTGTCGTCGGCGTGATGATGGGACGCGGCAGGCGGTCGTTTTCCTTGAGGCCGTCGGGCAGCGGTTCGCCGCAGAGCGTGCGTTTNCCCTCTTTGTATTCGCGCCAGGCGTGGCCGGAGAGATAGCCGCGGATNACCATTTCCACCTTGAACGGCTGGCAGAATTTACCCACCGTCACCATCGGGTCGGGCGTCGCGATTTTCCAGTTCGGCAGAATGTCGGCCGTGGCATCCAGNAAATAGGAAGCGATTTGGTTCAGCACCTGTCCCTTGAACGGGATGCCCTTGGGCAACACCACGTCAAAGGCCGAGATGCGGTCGCTCACCANCATGACCAAATGGCGGTTGTCGATATTATAGACGTCGCGGACCTTNCCCACGTAATGGCTTTTCTGTCCGGGAAAATTGAAATGGGTTTCAACTAAAGCTTGGCTTTCCATATTATAATAAGGTATTATATAAGTGATTTATTTTCCGTTCAGGAACCCTTGGGTTTTAAGCAGTTCCAAATAGTGCTCCGAAAATTTGAGGTTGTCGGCCAACGGGTAGCGGCGTTGCGTAAAAATCTGCGCCAGATTCGGCAGGCCGTTTTCGGCCAGCAGGCGTTGCGTCTGCGGTAGCGCTTCCTTGGGGCCGTAAATCCCGTCGATGGCGTCCGGCGTGTAGGCACGGTAGCGTTCCGAATGCACGATGCCTGTCAACGGCAGACGGTCGGTCGCTTCCGGTTGCTCGGCCGGATAGCCGAGCGTGAGCGTGGTCAACGGCATAACGCCGGCGGGCAGGTCGAAAAACGCGCACTGTTCCTTGGCCGTGTAAAGCGTCGTGCCGAGAAAGCAGGTGCCCAGCCCCATGGCTTCGGCCGCGACAACCGTGTTCTGCGCCATCAGCATGCAGTCGATCGCGGCGCAGACGTACCAAAGCAGGTTGTCGTAGGCGCGGCCGGCTTCCCGCTGTTCGCACCATTGCTGAAACCGGTTCACGTCGGCCGTGAAGGTCAGTACGGCGGGCGCTTCCGTAATCATCGGCTGGTTGAAATGCAAGGGGGCCAAGGCGCGTTTCCGTTCCGGATCTTTCGTTACGATAACGCTGTATAATTGCATATTGCCGGTTGTCGCCGCCCGGGTTCCCGCCTCCAGAACCTTGTTCAATACCGGCTCGGGAATGGGATCGGCCGTGTATTTACGGATGCTCTTGTGTTTGAGCAGTAAATCGATGACGGAGGAATTTTCCATATCAACAAAGTTACCGCTTTGTTAAATACAATTCTTCAATTCTCCAATAAAAATTTATGAACAGATTGTTTATAAAATGGTAAATGCACGGGAAAGGCAAGCCGCTCTAAGAAAGTGCAAATTTTCAACAAAAAATGTGTATAAATTAACCCCGTCGGGCGCGGTTTTCATAGTAAAAATGCCCTAATTTTGCCTTTACGATGGTTTATGGGTGTAAGCCTTGATTTAAAAACAATTACAATAAGCGAACGCGATGAATTTCGATTTGTTTTCGATGGAAAACGGAGGGATGTCCAAAAACGCATCCGAAGANCAAACGGTGGCAGACACGGTGGCGACGCCCGACCATTATCAACGGATACAGGCAAAAAGACAACAGGTAACGATAGAACAACAGGATTATCGGGCGGCCGGTGATACGGCACCGGCAACTCCGGCTCAAGACCCCAAAGAGATGAAAGCTTATCAGACGGAAGAAATTCTGGCGGCGGCCACGCGTTATTTCAAAGGCGATGCGTTGGCGGCCAACGTATGGATGAACAAGTATGCGCTCAAGGACAGCGTGGGCAACATTTATGAATTGACGCCCGACGACATGCACCATCGCATTGCACGCGAACTGAGCCGTATCGAAAAGAAATATCCGAATCCGGTGCCGGAAGCGGAGATTTTCGAGTTGATCCGCGATTTCCGTTACATCATCCCGCAGGGGAGCCCGATGGCCGGCATCGGCAACCGCTTCCAAATCGCGTCGCTGTCGAACTGCTTTGTCGTGGGCAACGAGGGCAACGCCGACTCCTACGGCGGCATCATGAAGATAGACGAGGAGCAGGTTCAGCTCATGAAGCGCCGCGGCGGCGTGGGGCACGACCTTTCGCATATCCGTCCCACGGGCAGNCCGGTCAAGAACAGCGCGCTTACCTCTACGGGTATCGTGCCGTTTATGGAACGCTACTCCAATTCCACGCGCGAGGTGGCGCAGGACGGCCGCCGCGGCGCGTTGATGCTGAGCATCAGCATCAAGCATCCGGATTCCGAGCGTTTCATCGACGCCAAGATGGAAGAGGGCAAGGTAACGGGTGCCAACGTTTCGGTCAAGATTTCCGATGAATTCATGCGGGCGGTCGTGGAAAACAAACCGTTCGTGCAGCAATATCCGATTGACGCCAAAACGCCGCTTTACAGCAAGGAAGTGGACGCGCGCAAACTCTGGAACAAAATCATCCACAACGCGTGGAAGAGCGCCGAACCCGGCGTGTTGTTCTGGGATACGATCCTGCGCGAGTCGGTGCCCGACTGCTATGCGGATCAAGGCTTCCGCACGGTTTCGACGAACCCCTGCGGCGAAATTCCGCTCTGTCCCTACGACAGCTGCCGTCTGTTGGCCGTCAATCTCTACAGCTATGTCAAAAACCCGTTCACGCCGCAGGCGACGTTCGATTTCGACCTGTTCCGTCAGCACGTTACGGTGGCGCAGCGTTTCATGGACGATATCATTGACATGGAACTGGAAAATGTTGAAAAGATCCTGCAGAAGATAGACGAAGACCCCGAAGGCGAAGACGTGAAGCGGACGGAAAAGGAACTGTGGCAGAAAATCCGCACCAAGAGTTCGGCCGGTCGCCGCACGGGCTTGGGCATCACGGCCGAGGGCGATATGCTGGCGGCCATGGGCTTGCGTTACGGCAGCGACGAGGCGATTTCGTTCTCGGTGGAAGTACACAAGGCCTTGGCGTTGGCGGCCTATTCGTCAAGCGTGACGATGGCCGAGGAACGCGGTGCGTTCAGCATNTACNANGCCGACAAGGAATCGCGCAATCCGTTCATCGGTCGCCTCAAGGAAGCCGATCCCGCGCTCTACGAACGCATGATGAAACACGGTCGCCGCAACATCGCGCTGTTGACGATCGCCCCCACGGGCAGTGTCAGCATCTGCACGCAGACCACGTCCGGTATCGAGCCGGTCTTTATGGTGTCCTACCGTCGCCGCCGCAAGGTAAATCCCAATGACAAGGGCGTCAAGGTGGCCCTGGTGGACGAAAACGGCGATTCGTTCGAAGAATACGTGGTGTTCCACCCCAAATTCGAAGACTGGCTGCAGGTAAACGGCTACGATGTGGCCGCCGTTAAGGATTACGACGACAAGCAGCTGGGCGAAATCATCAAGAAGTCGCCCTACTATAAGAGTACGACCAACGACATCGACTGGGTCAGCAAGGTCAAGTTGCAGGGCGCGGTTCAGAAATGGGTCGATCACTCCATCAGCGTGACGGTCAACGTACCGGAAAGCACGAAAGAGGAACTCGTCAGCAAGATTTACCAGACGGCTTGGGAAGTGGGCTGCAAGGGTATGACGATTTACCGCGACGGTTCGCGTACCGGCGTGTTGGTGTCCAACAAGAAAGCCAAGAAAGAGAAACAGCAGNNCGAAGAACACCACGAATGGGGGCAGCCGCCNGCGCGTCCCAAACGCTTGGAAGCCGACATCGTGCGTTTTATGAACGACAGCGAGAAATGGATTGCGGTCGTGGGGCTGTACGAAGGCCGTCCCTACGAAATCTTTACGGGTCGCGCCGACGGCTTCATGATTCCGGCCGATGTGCAAAAAGGCTGGGTGGTGCGCGAAAAAGAGAAGGAAGACGTNCCCGCCCGCTACGACTTCGAGTTTTTGGATAAAGACGGCTANAAGGTTTACTGGCAGGGCTTGTCGCGTACGTTCGACGCCAACTATTGGAACTATGCCAAACTGATTTCCGGCATCCTGCGTCAGGGCGGCCCGGTTACGATGACGATCAAACTCATCAGCGGCCTGAAGCTGTCGGACGAAATCAATACTTGGAAAAACGGGGTCATTCGCGCACTCAAACGCTATATNCCCGACGGNACGATTGCCGAAGCCAGCACCTGNCCGCAATGCGGCGAGAAAGGCTTGATATATAAGGAAGGTTGCTTGCTCTGTACGGCTTGCGGCTATTCCAAATGCGGTTGATGCCGACGGCAGAGCGATGAAGACCGGCGGGGAACATCAGGAGACGGCGGCGCATATAGCCTATATGCGCCGTTGTTTGGCCGTGGCGGAAAACGGCCGCGGTGCCGTGAGTCCCAACCCGATGGTGGGGTGCTTGATNGTGCACGACGGTCGGATTATCGCCGAGGGTTATCACCGACGGTATGGCGGCCCCCACGCGGAAGTGGAGGCCATCGAAAACGCCCGCGCCCGCGGGCTTTCTCATTTATTTCCGGAATCGACGCTGTATGTCAGTTTAGAGCCGTGTTCGCATTACGGCAAGACGCCGCCCTGCGCCGTCAAGGTGGCCGANAGCGGCTTCAAGCGTGTGGTCGTGGCCTGCGAAGACCCCAACCCGGCGGTNAGCGGGCGCGGCATCGCCCTCTTGCGCGAAAAGGGCATAGACGTTATTACCGGNGTTTTGGCCGACGAGGCCCGTTTCCTGAACCGCCGGTTTATGGTATATATTAGCGGNCGGCGGCCTTATGTCATTTTGAAGTGGGCGCAGACNGCCGACGGCTTCATCGCGCCGGCGGGCGGCCAAAGCCCGTGCGCCGTGACGGACGCGCGGATGCAGGTCGAAAACCACAAGTTGCGCGCNCAGGAAGACGCGATATGGGTGGGGGCGCACACGTTGCTGACCGACAACCCGCGNNTGGATCCNCGCNTNTATTATGGCCGCCCGCCGATGCGCGTGGCGATGGATTTCCGTGGCGGCCTGCCGCANGACGCTGCATTTTTTCNACGGTTCGCAACCCACNNTNTTGTTNACGACGGCCGCTTTGGCGGCGGGCGCGTATGCCGACTTGCAGGCGCGCGTAACGCTCGTACCCGTGCCCGAGGCGGAGCAGGCTTCGCCCTGGCGTTTCATCTTGACACGCTTGGCGGAGGCCGGCATCGCGTCGGTGGTGGTGGAGGGCGGCGCACGGCTGCTGCAACAGTTGATGGCGGCCGGCTGTTACGATGAGGTCCGCGTGTTTGAGAGCGCCCGCCGCATGGAAACCGGCTATGCCGCCCCGGCCTTGCCGGACGGTCTGCAGGCCTACCGTCCCGACCTCGTTTATCCCGCCACGACGGCCTATCCCGTTGCGCAGCGCATTCATTATTATCTGCGGCCGGCCGCGGGCAAAAATTCCCGTCTATGAGTACGTTCGCGCCGCTTGCCGAAATCCCCGATACCTATACGACCATCGAAAGCGCGTCGGAAGGGCTGTATAAGGAAAAGGGCAGCCGTTTCCTCGCCTTCGCCTATCCGGTGGCCGACGTGGCGGAGGTCAAGCAGCGCATGGAAGCGTTGAAAAAACAGTTCTACGACGCACGGCATCATACCTACGCCTATGTGTTGGGCTACCGTAAGGAGGAGTTCCGGCTCAACGACGACGGCGAACCCTCAGGCACGGCCGGCCGCCCGATTCACGGGCAGATCCAGGCCTTGGACCTGACGTTCACGATGGTGGCCGTGGTGCGTTATTTCGGCGGCATCAAGCTGGGAACGGGCGGCCTGACCAAAGCCTATAAGACGGCGGCGGCCGAGGCCCTGCAGGCCGCCGCCTTGGTGTGTCGCCCCGTGCTTGTGCCCCTGTCTATAGCCTGCGGCTACGATAAGTTGAGCCTTGTGATGCGGCGGCTCAAAGAGGTGCAGGTATCGCCGCAACAGCCGCAGATGGCGGAAGTCTGCCGTTTGGAAATCGCCGTGCCGAAAGCGGTGGTCGAAGCCATCCGCGCGTTGGATCAGGAACCGGGTATTACGGTCGAACTCCGGTAATACCGAAAAATCCTCAACTGTATATATGCATGCTGCTCTGCCCGAGGGCGGGGAAGAGATTGAGGCCGTACCAGCACATCTGCAACAATAGGAAGCCGATGATTTGCGCGGCTTGCGCCCAGGTCTCCGCCTTGGGAAACGCGAGGCGCAGGTGCAGGTAGAGGCCGTAGCACAGAAAGGTCGCGGCCGCCCAGGTCTCTTTCGGATCCCAGGTCCAGAAATGTCCCCANGCCTGTTTGGCCCAAATGGCGCCGAAAAACATCCCGATNCTCAGGCATATCCAGCCGATGCGCGTCAGGTTGTCTTCCACGGCGAGCGTTTCGGCCGCGGCCCGCCGCTGTCGGATGAGCCGGTAGCAGGCCAGCAGGAACGACACGCCCAAAAGCGCATAGGCAAAGATATANATAATGACGTGCGGGCTGAACCACGCGCTCTGCAAGGCCGGCATCAGCGTCTTGTCATGGATTTCGGGCTTGAACAGGTTCATCGCGATAAAGACGGTGGCCAACAGCGTTGAAAAGGCCGGCACAAACGCATAGCGGTAGCGTTTATAGACCAAAAAGCCGCATAGCGGCAGAAAGAACGCGTACCAAAGCCGCGTCTCACCCATTGTGCGGAACGGTGGCCGTTCGAGGTTCAGCCAAAATCCGGCGATAAAGACGGCGAGTATCAACAGGCCGCCGGCATAAAGNAGGTCGGCCGCCCGCTTACCCATCCNGGTCNTCCCGAACATGCAGGCGGTGCCGGCTATCCAGGCGAGGAGGGCCGGCAGGGCGAATAGTCCGAAGTTAGGCCAACTCATCATGTNGTAAGCGTTTGCGGGATTTTTGAATGAACAACAGCAGGCCGCCGGCCANGCAGAGCACGATGCCGGCGTAGGTTGCGCCGCGCCANGGATCCTTGACGAGCAGGAACGTTACATAGCCNTGTCCGTAGGGGTCGAACGACGTGTTGTATATGTGAAATCCGGCAACCCGGAGCGGCCGGTTCACCAAAATGCTGTCTTCGCGCACGCGGGGCGGGTCAACCGTATAATCGTGCACCTTGACGCGTGCGATGTATTGGCGCGGCACGGCCTGNTCCAAGCGGTTAAGGTCGGAGATTTCGTGGTAGCGGATGTCGAACGACTGNAGNTCGACCGCTATCGGCANGCGGCACACTTGNCCGCTCTTGAGGTCCANGGCCCGCNNNTCGGGGATATTCGGNTGCGCCAACAGGCGGTAACGCTCCATCCGNAGGCCGCCGAACGCCAAACTGAAGGCGAACAGGAACAGGCCGAANTGGATGACGGTGGNGCCNCACGGGCGGCCGCCGTGNGCNACGGCGTGCAGGCATTTCAAGCCCAACGTCAGCAGNAAAAACAGGAACAGGCTGATGAANACNNCCGATTGTGGNNNCCACAGGTTCAANCCCANNCCCAAGACCGCNANNANNAAGCCCGCCGTCGAAAACACGGCGGCCGCCGGCGAATAGAAAAAACGCAGGGGAGCCGCAGGTTCGGACAGGATATACAGGGCCGCGAGCAACAGCAGGAAACCGGAGGCCAAGAGGATAGAGGCGGTCATGTCGTGGACGGGTCAATGGGGCCTTAGCCTAAAGTTGGCGGTATTGTTCAAACAGCCGCGTGATGTATTTGCCTAAAATGTCGAATTCTAAGTTGACGATACTGCCCGCCTTGATTTGGTGGAAGTTCGTAAATTCGTAGGTATAGGGGATGATGGCCACCGACAGCAGGCCGGGCTTGGAGTCCACCACCGTCAGGCTNACGCCGTTGATGCAGACCGAACCTTTTTCCACCGTAAAGTGTTCCTTGACTTCGTATTTGAAATAGAACCGCCAGCTGCCGTCCAACGTCTCCACTTTCTCGCAGACGGCGGTCTGNTCCACGTGNCCTTGGACGATATGGCCGTCAAAGCGGCCGTCCATCGGCATGGAACGTTCCAGGTTGACTTCGGTNCCCACCTGCCACGTGCGCAGGTTGCTGCGCTGCATCGTCTCCTCCATGGCCGTGACCATATAGCGGTCGCGCCCCGGCTCTATCTTCACCACCGTCAGGCAGACGCCGTCGTGCGCCATGCTTTGGTCTATCTTCAATTCTTTGGCAATCGGGCTTTCCATCCAAAAATGGAAGTTGCTGCCCTCGCGGACAATGTCCGCCACTTTGGCCGTGCGTTCGATTATGCCTGTAAACATAAGGTTTCGCGTATTAAGGTTTCATAAAAACGGTCGAGCGTCCAGCCCATGTGCTGCACTTGTTGCGGCACGATGCTTTGGGCCGACTGNCCGGGCGTGGTATTCACCTCCAGAAAATAGATGTCGCCCGTCTTTTCCTCCACGATGAAGTCGCAGCGCACAACGCCCGCGCAATGCAGGATGCGATAGACGTTCTTGGCTATTTCGCCGATGGCCGCCACGAGTTCGGGNGCGGCCGGCGCNGGCGTTATTTCCTTGGACTTNCCNTGGTATTTGGCTTCGTAGTCGAAAAATTCCGTNTCGGGNACAATCTGCGTCAGCGGGAACACCTGCAGTTGGCCGTCGTGACGCATAAGGCCGCACGAGTATTCGTTGCCCTTTACAAANGCTTCGGCCAGCACCTCCGAGTCTTCGGCAAACGCCTTGTCCAAGGCTTCGGGCAGTTGGCCGGCTTCGTTCACCTTGCTCATGCCGATGCTGCTGCCGCCGGCGTTGGGCTTGATGAAGCACGGAAAACCGATTTTTTCGGTAATCTGCCGTATGGCCGCTTCCCGCTGCGCCGGTGTCAGACAGGTTTCGCGGAACAGGTGGAGCGAGGGGGCTACGCGGATGCCGTTGTGCGCAAGGATGGCGTTGCAGTAGGCCTTGTTGAACGTCAGTGCCGACGTGCAGGCGTTGCAGGTGGTATAGGGCAGGTGCAGCATATCGAAATAGCCTTGCAGACGGCCGTTCTCGCCCGGGTCACCGTGAATGATGATGAGCGCGAGGTCGAACGTCACCTTGCCGGCGGGCAGGTGGAGGCTGAAGTCGTTTTTGTCGATGTCGTAAGTCCGGCCGTCCGCCGCGGCGTAATACCAACGGTCGGGGTCAATGACGATGCGGCAGGTTTCGAAGTGTTCCGGTTTGAGGTGCTCGGCAATCGTGGCCGCGCTTCGTACCGAAATGACGTTTTCCTTAGAGAAACCGCCGCAAACCAATGCGATGCGTTTTTTTTCCATGGGCATACATTTAAGGTATGCAAAAATAATACACGGGCTCTGCAATAACAAGTTTCAAACGCGATATCCCCGGTTTTGGGTATCGGCGGCCTTAAACGGCTTCGTAGCGGTTGCCCGGCACCGTGCGGATGCAGCCGGCGAGTTCCAACGCCAGCAGGTCGTTCAACAGATCGGGCAGCGGGCGGCCGGTTTCGGCGGCCAGCAGTTCGATGTCGGCGAGGTTCTCGCGTTGAATGATTTTAAGCAGGGCGCGCTGGAGGTCGTTGAGATGGGCGGGCGGCGCGCTCGTTTGCGGCGTCGGCTTGGCGGCCTTGGGCTTGGCCGGCTCGCCCCAGGTCCAGGCGGTTTCCGCCCGCAGGTCGCCAGCCGTTTCCAAAAGTTGCGCCATTTGCGTTTTGATAAGGAAATTGCAGCCTTTAGAGTAGGGCATGTCGTTTCTGCCGGGAAACGCGAACAGGTTGCGGTTGTAGGAGTGCGCGATGCGGGCGGTAATCAGCGCGCCGCCCTTGATGGAGGCTTCCGCCACGACCACGGCCTGCGAGAGCCCCGCAATGATGCGGTTGCGGCGGGGAAACAGGCCGCCTATAATCTGCGTGCCAGACGGCATCTCGGTGATGACGGCGCCGCCCTGGTCAATGATTTCCTGCGCCAAACGCTCGTTGGCCGTCGGATAGATCTGTTCCAACCCGTGCCCTACAACGGCAACCGTCGGTAGGCCGTAGTCCAAACTGCTGCGGTGCACCTGCGTGTCGATGCCCAACGCCAGGCCGCTTACCGTGCAGATGGGGTCGGCCTGTAGTTCGGAAAGCAGCCGGTCGGTTTGGGATAGGCCGTAAAGGCTTGCGTTGCGCGTACCCACAATGCCCAAGGCCGGCCGTTTGAGCGCATGGTCGGGCGAGGAAGGCGGCTGTTGGCTCCGCACGAACAGCAAGAGCGGCGCGTCGGGACAATCGCGCAGCAGGGGCGGGTAGTCCGGCGAACCGAAAAGGCAGACGTGCCAGCCGTGGCGGGAGGCGGTTTCCAATTCGGCTTCGGCCCGCCGTTGCGCCTGCGTCAGGGCGTTGTCCGAACCCGGAATGAGCTGGCGTTGGCGCATGGCCGCCTCAAAGAAATCCTTGGCCGATTCAAAGCGTTTCAGTACCTCGTGTTGGCGCTTCAGGCCCAGGCCCGGCACAAACGTTAGCGCCAGCATGTAAAACAAATCGTCTTTCATATCAAAAATTTTTCGTATCCTTTATGACGAGCATTGAAGGATGCTTCCGTTTATTAATATACGTTCGACCTCGGCTTTTATATGAAAAAAAGTTCTGTAGCCCTTGGTGTTGGCGGCTTCGCGGCGCATCGGACGGCTTTGTGGAGATTGCATCTCCGGTGCTTTATTGCGGCACCTGCGGCGCCGCTTCCTCTTAAAACCTTTTCTTTTGTCGAAAAGAAAAGGTTTTACCAAAAGAAACGACCGCTAAGCGCGCGGAGCGCAAAGTTGCCCCGCGGCGCGAAGTCCTCCTCGCACGCCTGCGGCAGCTCGTCGGGCGCCATCCCACAAGTCCCGCCACCGAAAAGGTAGCCAAAAACCGCCTTTCAGATACTTCCCTTCGTTTTGTTGAAAACTTTTTGAAAAAAGTGGTTGGAAAACTTTGTGTTTCGCGATATATATATTACCTTAGCGGCTTGTGTCGGACAGGCAGTGGTTTGTCTGTTTGGTATATATGGTTTATCGTGAAATATTGGAATCAAAAACAATAAACAATATGAAGAAACTGATTTACATGGGCATGGGCTTGCTCTTGTGCCTGTCGTTTGCCTTATGGACGGGCTGCGATAAACCGAATGAGCAGGAAACCGAAGATGTTAACGTTTCGGTCGGTTCGGATTACGAGGAGACGGCGTTCGGCATGTCGTTGCGGATGGTGGCCGTGCAAGGCGGCACGTTTATGATGGGCGCGACGGAAGAGCAGGGCGATGATGTTGAAGATGACGAGAAGCCGGTTCACAGTGTGACGTTGGATGTTTTTTTTATCGGCGCGTATGAGGTGACGCAGGCGCAGTGGGCTGCGGTGATGGGCACGGAACCATCATATTTCAAAGGCGATGATTTGCCTGTGGAAAATGTGAGTTGGAATGATGCGGTTTCATTCTGCGAGAAGTTGAGCCAAATGACGGGCAAAACGTACCGCTTGCCGACGGAGGCGGAATGGGAATACGCGGCGCGGGGCGGTCAACAGGTGGACGGCACGAAATACGCGGGTAGCGACAATATAGGCGATGTCGCATGGTACACAAGCAACAGCAGTAGTAAGACGCATCCGGTGGGTACGAAGTTGCCGAATGCCTTGGGCTTGTATGATATGAGCGGCAACGTTTATGAATGGTGCTCGGGTTGGTATGGTTCGAACTACTATAGTAGTTCGCCGTCCGTTAATCCGCAGGGGCCGTCCAGTGGGTCTAACCGCGTGTTCCGCGGGGGCGGCTGGAACCGCGACGCGCAGTACTGCCGCGTGTCGAATCGGAGCAACCTCACGCCCGTCTACCGGGGCGTCAATCTGGGCTTCCGCGTTGTCTGTGAGCGTTAGGTTAAAAGGGGCATCCCATCCGGCTTAAGTTCCGTGCAAGCCGAGGGCAGAGCCAAGCGTGCTTGAGCTATGCCGAGGCGCCGCCGGAAATCAACCGAAGGTTAAGCTAAGGAGGCCGGCGCAAGCGGCAGGTCAAAATCAAGACCTGCCGCTTGCGGGTCCGGCGCACGATTGATTCTGTTTGGTTAGGAACCCGATATTGCGTGACGCCGTCAAAACCCTTATCTTTGCGGTGGATTTTAAAGCGTTGAGATTATGTTTTGCGGTGTGGATATAGGCGGCACCAATGTCGAGGTCGGCTTGGTGTCGGAACAGGGTGAACTGTTGGACCGGGAAGGCATCAAGACGGGCAAGTTCTACTCGGCGCCCGATTTGGTGCTGGCCATCGCGGAGTCGATTCTGCGCATGACCAAGCAGAGCCGGCAACCGCTGGAGGGTATCGGCATTGGCTGTCCCAACGGCCGGAGCGACTTGGGCGTGGTGGTGGAGGCGGCCAACCTGCCGTTCAAGGGCATCGTGCCGATGGTCGATTTGTTCAAGCAGTATTTCCCCGATATACCGGTGGCCTTGGCCAACGACGCCGACGCGGCCGCCGTGGGCGAGCTGTATTACGGCAAGGGCGCGGGCCTGAAGGATTTTGTCGTCATTACGTTGGGCACGGGCTTGGGCAGCGGCTTCGTCGCAAACGGTTGCCTTGTCAACGGTGCCAACGGCATGGCGGGCGAGGTCGGCCACATGACGATGGTGCCCGACGGGCGGCCTTGCGGCTGCGGGCGCAACGGCTGCCTGGAACGCTATGTGACGGCCTCCGGCATCGTGTTGACCTATAACGAATTATGTCTTAAATATCAGCGGCAACCGGAAACGGATAACTACCAAGACCTGTGCGGCTTATCCAAACAGGGCGACGCGGTGGCCATCGAAGCCTTCCAAAAGGCGGGCGAAATGCTCGGCTGGGGCTTGGCCAATCTCGCGCTCTGTACGGCACCCTCGCATATCTTCCTCTACGGCGGCGTGGCCGTCGGTGCCGGCGACTGTTTGTTGCAACCCGCGTTGCGCTCGTTCGACGCGCATCTGCTATACTCCTACAAAGGCACCGTCCAAATCGAATACTCCGGCCTGTTGGGCAAAAACGGCGCTATTCTGGGCGCGGCGTCTCTTCCGCGGCGGTTGAAGTAGATTTGCGGGCTTTGGCTTTGGACTTCGGGACGGCTGTATCCCCGGCCGCCTTTTCCGTTGATTTACCATTCATAGGTGCGGCCGTTTCCGTTGGTTGCTCGGCCTGTTGCATACGGCTTAGATAGGCCTGCAACGCGTTTTTGTACGCAATTTTTTGGTCGGTCAGCCGGTCGGTACTCTCCCGCAGCGCCAACTGCGCCTGTAACAGTTCCGACAGGGCCGCCAGCCCCGCGCGGTAGTGCGCCTGCGTCTGTTCCATGCCCGCCTTGGCCGTGCGTTCGGCTTCCCGCGCCAGCTGCATCTGTTCCCAAGCCGTGTTGAGGTCGAATCGGAGTTTGCGCAACTGCAACAGCAACTGTTCGGCTAAAAAATCCTTTTCGTTCTCGGTCTTTTGCAACTCGTAGCCGTAGCGTTGGATTTTGCGCGCCTGACCGCCCCAGTCCGACAGCGGAATCTTGGCCGAAACATACAATACGCCGTTCCATTCGCCTTGATGGAGCAGGTTGCCGTAGCCGTAGGCCGCGCCCACGCCGATGGCGGGCAGGGCCTCGCCCGTGGCGATTTTCTTTTCCAAGCGTTTGGCCTCTACCGAAAGGTTCAGCAGCTGCATCTCCTCCTGTTGCGCCAGCACGCTTTCTTCGTCTTGGTAAACGGTTTCGGGGGGCGCGATCTCGTTCAGCAGGTCGGAGAAAAACAGGCGGTCGAGGTCTTCGAAGCGGACACCCAGGCCGATTTGGTTGCAGAGGTTCATCTTGGCCAACAGCAGGCCGTTGTTGAGTTCGATTTCCTTTGAGGTCAATTCGTTCCGTTTCAACTCCACCTGCAACAGGTCGGTTTGGGTGGCGAGGCCGGCCGCGCGGGCCGAGGCCACGTCTTTGTGCAGGTTGTTCAGGAACGTCAACGCCTGGCGCAACGTCTCGCGCTTTTCTTGCAGCGACACCACCTGCCAGTATTCGCGTTCGATGGCTTCGACCGTTTCGCGCACCGTCAGGCTTTTCTTAAGGTCGGCGGCCGCTACGCCCACTTGCGCCAGCCGGTTGCCGTTTACGATGCGGCCGCCCGCAAACAGCGGTTGCACGGCCGAGACCGTGGCCGTATAGCCGTGCTCCAAGGCCTCGTAGTGGCTGTTGAGGCCCAGGCTGGATGCCCATTCCCCCACCAGTTGCTGAATTTGGTAAGCGGGCGCGGACGTGCCCAAAATGTCGGTGATGCCGATGTCCAGCAGCGGGTTCAACGCGCCGAAGCCGAACGCCTGTACCGACACGTTGGGGAAGTAGGCGGCCAGGGCCTCGCGTTTCTGCGCCAGGGCGGCCCGTTGGTCCAATTCGGCATTGCGGATGCGCAGGTCTTGCGTCCGCGCCCGCTCCAGACAGTCTTCCAACGACAGGTAAAGCGTGTCGGCGGCGGCCGAAGCCGTGCCGGCGGCGTTCTGCGCCTGCAGGCAGTTGCCGAAGCCAATGCCGCCGAGCGTCAACCCGCCTATGAGCAAGGCCGCGGTCTTATTTCTCAAAAAGTCAGAGATGGTTCCCCGGGCGTTTTTAGACCGTGAGCCAAGGTTGAAAATCTGCCAGTAGGAAACCGGCATAATCAGCACAATCAACGCAATCGACAGCATCGTGCCGAAGCAAATCACCACGCCCATCGGCCGCCAGAGCGCATCGCCGCTGATAATCATCGGCAAAACGCCCAATGCCGTCGTGCAGGAGGTCAGGAATATGGGCCGCATCCGGCGTTTGCCGGCTTCGATAGCCGCCTCTTTCGCGCTCAGGCCGTGTTGCATCTGCAATTCGTCGGCGTATTCGAACATGATGATGCCGTTGCGGACAATGATGCCCACCAGGCTGATGAGCCCCAATACGGCGGTCAGCCCGAAGTCGAGGTTGAAAATCCAAAGCCCGAAAAACGCGCCGAACATGCACAATAGGCTGAGTGTCAGTGTTAGCGCGGCCAACGAGATCTTCTTGAAGTGGAACAGCATGAAAAAGAACAATACGGCCACGGCGCAGATGAACGACAGCAGGATTTCGGGAATCACGGTCTTGTTGACGGCCGACAGCCCGCCGTATTCCACCGTGGCGTCCGGCGGCAGTAGCGGCAAGACGGAATCCGTTACGAAACGCTGGAGTTCGGCCATGGCCACGGGCTGGCTACAGCCTTGTTTCATATCGGCCAGCACCGTGACCGACGCCCTGCCGGCCTTGTGCGGACGGCTTGTCACGTTCCAGTCGGGGTAAATGCGCCCCACCTGCCGGAGCGGCACCGAGAGGCCGGGGACGGCGGTCGGCACCATCTGGTTCTCCAACACGCTGTAGTCCGCGCTGTCGTGCCAGGCACGGCTGTAAAGCGTCACGGGAATCCCGTCCCCGTCTTCCCAAACCGTTGTCAGCGTCTGTCCGCCCGCCAATCCGGCCAGCGACAGCGACACCAGGCTGTTGTTTACGCCCAGGCGCGCCGCTTCCTCCTCCTGCAACGTCACTTCTATAACCGGTTGGTAGCCGTCGTAGTCGGCGTGTACCCATTGCAAGGTTTCGTGCATACCGGCCATGTGGCGTTGCACCGTTTGGGCCGCGGGCAATAGCGTTTCGAGCCGGTCGCCTTTTAATTCCACGGCCACGGGCGCTTTGACGGCCTGATAGTCCATCTGCTTGAACCGCAACCGCGCGTTCGGGAACGCGAATTCATAGTGGCTTTCCAATTCGTTAAGCAGTTGTTCCGTGGCCTTGGTCGAGCGTGTGTTAACCACCAGTTGCGCCATGTTTTTGCCCGGCAGCATCGGCTCGTAGGTGGCGTTGAAACGCGGCGCGCCAGTGCCGATGAAAGCGGTGACCGATGCCACGCGGCGGTCATCCAGCAACAGCTGCGTCATCGCATCGGCCACCGCTTCGGTCTCATCGAGATCGGCGGCCCCCTCCAACTTGATTTCCACGGCAAAGTAGTCGCGGGCCGCCATCGGCATCATCTGCACGTTGAGCCGCGTAAACAGCAGCACGGCCACGGCGATGGAGCCCACGCCCGTGAGCAGCGTCGCGCGCGGGTGGCGGAAACACCGGGCCTCCGCGCGGTCGTAAATGGTTTGCAGCCCGTCGAAAAAGCGTTTCTGTATGGCCGCCACGCCCTTGGCGGGGCGCGTCGGGTCACCCGTTACGCTGTGGATAAACCGCACTTCCAAAGCCGGCACCACGCACATCGCATAGGCCAGCGACGTCATGAGCGCAATGGTGATGACATACGGAAACAGCGAGACGAATTCGCCGAGATAGCCGCTGATGAGCCCCTTGATAGGGAAAAACATCGCGCAGATGGCCGCCGTGGCCATGAATTGCGGCATAAACAGTTCGCGCGCGCTCGCTTCGGCCGCATGGATGCGCCGGTCGCGCAGCTGTGCGGCCGTCCAACCGGAACCGTTGGCTTCCGCGTTCAGTTTCCCTAAATGGTTGATGTAACCGTCCATCGTAATGATGGCGTCATCTACAATCATGCCCAAGACCACGATGAGCGCGGCCAACGTCACCGTGTTGAGGTCAATGCCGCAGAGATACATGAACGCCAGCGTTACGGCAATGCAGATGGGCACGCCCGAACTGGCGATGAGGGCCGATCGGATGGGAAACAGCATTAACATGACCACGATGACCACCAGCATGGAAATCACAAGGTCGCGCAGGAACGAAAACACCGAGTTCCGCACCACTTTAGGCTGGTCGGTAATGCGGTTCATCTGCACGCTTTCCGGCAACGTCTGTTGGAATGCCGTCAAAACGGCGTCCACCTCTTCGCCAAAGGCCACGATGTTGTTGTCGGGCCGCATCTCCACCGAAAGCACGAGCGCGGTATGGCCGTTGTATTTGACAATGGATGACGGGGCTTTGTAGCGGCGTTCCACATCGGCGATGTCGCCCATGCGGATGGCGTGTCCGTCGGGCGTGGCAAAAAGCAGGTGGTCGGCCACGGCCTGTTCGGAGGCCAGGCGGTTTTCGAAATGCAGGGGCGCTTGAATCGTGGCGTTGTCTATCGAGCCGGCGGGCAGTTGCAGGCTGTTGGTTCGGTATTGCCACAGCAGGCTCGCCGGGTTGATGCCGTAGGCCGAAAGCCGTTCCATATCCACGGTCAGCGCAATTTCTTCGGTCTGTTCCCCTAAAACCGCTACTTTGGCCACCTCCGGAATCGTTTTCAGCCGTTGCGAAAGATCTTCGGCATAGCGGCTCATCTCGCGGTAGCTCTTGTCGGTGGCCTCCAGCGTAATCAACAGGGCCGAAACCGCGCTGAAATCATCCAGCACGCGGACGGCCAATACGCCCGGCGGCAGCGACATTTTGCTTTCGTTCAGTTTCAGTTTGATTTTCGACCATACTTCGTTCTTGCGGTCGGCCGGCACCGTGAGGTCGGTGTAAATGTAGCAGATTCCGTTTTGGGAATAGGCGTACGTATGCTCGCGGTCTATTTCCGAAAATGCAAACAGCAGGTCTTCCAAAGGCCCGGTCAGTTGTTGCTCCACTTCTTCGGCGTTTGCGCCGGGATACACGCCCACAATCAACCCCTGTTTGATTTCGAATGTCGGGAATTCGTCCTTGTTCATGAGGAACAAGCCCACGCACCCTACGCCTATCAAACAGGCCAGCAGCAGATAGACAATCTTCTTGTGGAGAATCATCTGGAGGATAAAACCTTGTTTTTCTTTCATAAGGCTTTTATTTCCACAATTGAACCCTCGCTTATTTTCTGCCGGCCATCGGTAATGACGTTGTCGCCCGTCCGCAGGCCTTCCCGAATCAGGACGCCGTTGCCGGAAAACCCGGAAATCCGCACGGCGCGTTTGCGGGCGCGGCCGTTCTCCACTATCCACACATAGGTGCCTTGCGCGTCGCGTTCCACGAGTTCGGCCGGTATAACAAAGCCGCTGTCGGACAAACGGCGGTCATAAACCTTGCAGACCATGCCCGGTTTAAGGATGGCGGCCGAGTCGGGCAGATTGGCCGTGCAAATGTAGGTATGCGAAACGGCGGAAGCGGACAGTCCCGTCGTGGCCACGCAGGCTTGAAAAAGGCGGTCGTCGAGCGCGGGGACTACTATATATACGCTGTCGCCGGTCCGCCAGCGGCCGATTTCCTTTTCGGGCACGGGAAAACGGATTTCCACGTCCGACAGGTCGAGTATGCGCATGATGGGTTGCCCCAACGTCAATTCCACACCGTCGTCGGCCATGATTTCATCCACCACGCCGTCGAAGGGCGCTTTGTTCCGGCCGTCCTGACGGGCTTGGGTCGCCGCTTTTTCCAAGGCTTCGGCCTGATGCAACGCGGTTTCGGCCTCCACCATTTTGGCGTCCGAAATGCTGCCGGTCTTGTGTACCTGCGCGGCGCGCCGGTAAGTGTCACGGGCGCGTTTGAGCGTGGCGACGGCTGCGTCGTAACGGCTGTCCACGCTTTGCGAGAAGGTTTCGGCCAAGGTCTGTTCCGCCTTCACGCGCTCGCCCTCCCGAACGCGGACGTTTTTGAGCGTGCCGGGGTAGGGAGCCGTCAGGACGGCCGATTTTGCCGGTTCCACGTTGCCCACGTAGGCGGTCTGACGCACCACCGCGGTGGGTTCGGCCGTCAACACGCAAACCGGAATCGGCTGCGGCGGTTGGGGTTTATGCTTGAATTTCAGGGCGGGTTGTTCCGTGCAGGCGGAGAAGCCGGCTAAAAGCAGGCCGAACCAACCGTATGTCAAAAGTTTCTTCATGGGGAAATCCTCTATCGTGCGTTGGACTGAATCATTCGTTGGACGTCGCTATGCAATCCACATGGCTGTCTATAATCACATAAGGTACATTGAGGTAATGGCCGCCGCCCTGATAATCCAGCGCAAATACGATAACATCGTCGTAAATCCGGCCGCTGCCGCCCGTGGTCACGCCCAAGGTCATTTTGAGGTTGCCGGATATATTGGCCTGAAGGTAGCGTTCGTGCGGGGTCGTTTCCAACGTGATGTCGTCGCCGTCGGCTTTGGCGCGGAACGAGAGCGCGTCGCCGCCCAGCAGATTGACGCTTACCAGCAGGTTGTAGCCGTCTTGATCGTCTTTGATTTCGGAAATGCGCATCTGCCCCGATTCGGGCGATAGCGAAACGGTCAGCGTGTCGGGCAAAAGCAACGAATCCTGTTCGGCGGATATGGCCTTGCGCAACACCAGGCTGCCGCTGGTCTTACTCGAATACGCGCCCTTGAATTGGCGGACATCCTTGTCGCAGGCGGTGCATAGGCTCAGTATTGACCACAACGCGATGGCCAAGGCGGCCGCCCCGCCTGTTTTTGAGGAAAACATCATTTTCATCGTCTTAATCCATTAATGTTTAGGGGTAAAAACGCTGTAAATTTAAGAAATTTTGGCCTATGTCCGCAAAAAAGGCTAAATTTGTATTGATTTTAGGGCGTGTCCCCTTAGGGGCAGTCCGGTTAATATTCAAGGAATATGGAAGAATTGAAAGCGACCGCCTATCGGTTGCGGAATGTGGCCACGAACCGTCTGTTTGACGATACCGGTTGGATGATCGATGACCCGCAGGCCGACAAGCCTGCCTTGATACGTGCCGAATACGCGCAAAAACAGTTCTCGCCCAAGGGCAAGGAATACGGCCTGTATCGTTTTGCCGACTGGTTGCCCGTGCGGCGGATGCTGCAGGGCTCTTGCGCGCCGGTCACGTACCGGAGCGAAGGTTTGGCGCGGGCTTTGGGTTTGCATAATCTCTATATCACGTTCAGCGGTTATTTCCCCGAAATCGGCGCGCAGATGAGCACTTGCGCGTTCAAGGAAACCGAGGCCTATTCGGTTTGCGGCCGATTGGGCGCGGACAACGACCGGGTTTTGGTTGTGGCTTCGGCCGGTAATACGGCGCGGGCGTTCGCCAAGGTTTGTTCCGAAAACCGCATCCCGTTGCTGTTGAGCGTGCCGGAAGACAATCTCGGCGCATTGTGGTTTGAAAAACCGCTCAACGACTGTGTCAAACTCATTGCGGCGCAAAAGGGCGGCGACTATTTCGACGCCATCCGCATCAGCAACATGGTGCTGTCTTCGCCCCGCTTTTTGGCCGAGGGCGGTGCCAAGAACATCGCGCGGCGCGACGGCATGGGCACCACGGTGCTGTCGGCCGTTGAACACATCGGCCGTATTCCGGACTTCTATTTCCAAGCCGTGGGCAGCGGCACGGGCGCCATCGCGGCTTGGGAGGCCAACCAGCGTCTGATTGCCGACGGCCGTTTCGGCACGCACAAGATGCGGCTCATGGTGTCGCAGAATACGCCGTTCCTGCCTATGTACAAGGCCTGGCAGGCCGACTCGCGCGCGTTGTTGCCCTACGACGACAACCAGGCGCGCCGCGACGCCGAAACCATTTTGGCCAAGGTGCTCTCCAACCGGCAGCCGCCCTACGGCATCGCCGGCGGCCTTTACGACGCGCTCAAAGACACGCGCGGCGACGTATTGGCGGTTACGAACGGGGAACTGACGGCCGCCCAGCGTCTGTTTGAAGAAACCGAAGGCGTGGATATCTATTCGGCCGCGGGCGTGGCCGTCTCGTCGCTCCAGGCCGCCGTCAAGGCCGGCACGGTGCCCGCCGACGCCACGGTCATGCTCAATATCACGGGCGGCGGCGAAAAACGCTTTGCCAAAGACAAACAACTTTGGTATCTGAAGCCCTCCATCGTATTCCCGCTGGATGTGACGGCCGACAAGGTGCTCTCCGACGTGTCGGCCTTGTTCGCCTAGGCGGTGGCTTTAACGTGACGGAACCGCTGTGTTTGCGGCTTTTCGGGGAAAAGCGTACATTTGCGGTTCGCTCGGGGTGTAGCGCAGTCCGGTAGCGCACCTGCTTTGGGAGCAGGTTGTCGCAGGTTCGAATCCTGTCACCCCGACTTTCCCGTTTTATTTTGTTTAAATGAATTTTTATGAATAGGAACAACTTTTTCCGTCCGTTAGCCTTGCTGTTGATATATATAGTAGTCAGCGGCCTTTCCGCGGCACGCGCCGCCGCGGCCGATACCGTCCGGCCGCAGTTCCGCTATGCCGTGGCCTTCCGCACGATGCTGGACAATTTGGAAGACAGTTGGGATTATCTGCCAACACGCACCATTGTGGGCACCACGCTCACGCCCATGGTCGGCGTGCAGTACGGAAACCATGCGTTGATGGGCGGCGTGTTCCTCTATACGCGCTATGGCTCCGGTCAGTTTTTGGATAAAATCGACCCGCGGATTTACTATCAATACAAAGACGACCGTTTTATGGTGGCCGCCGGTCTCTTCTCGCGCGACCTCCTTAAGCCGAGCCGTTTGTTTCATTACACCACCGCTTTCCGCACGTTCAGCAATACGATGCATGGTTTCCTCGGCCAATATACCACCGAGACGGGCTATGTGGAAGCCTTGATAGACTGGTATTTGGCCGATGTCAGCCGGCGGCGCGACGGTTTCGTGTTCCGTGTGAGCGGCGCCAAGCGTTTCGGCGGCTTTTTCCTTGACGGACAGTTTTCGTACCACCATCGCGGCGACTGGGACCTGTTTGTCGATTGCAAAGTCTATGACCGTATGCAATACGACTTCCGCGTGGGCTACGATTTCGCCGTGCTGCAGTCGGTGTTCAAGTCCATCTACCTCACGGCGGGCCTGGTGGGCGATGCCGACCAAAAGCGGGTGGGCGACGATTACGGCCTCAAGGCCGGTCTCGGTTTTGAAACGACCGTAAATCTGGACTGGAAGGGTCTGTATCTGCGCAATACGTTCTATTACGGCCAGCCGCAAATGCAATACTATGCCGACTATGGCGGCGAACTCTATTTCGGCGACCCGTTTTATCTTTCCCCTCTGTACGACCAGTTGGCCATCGGTTACATTTACAAGTACCGTTGGCTATCGGTCGGCGCGCACGTGCTATTGTTCTTTACCGACTCGCCCCAAATCGCGAACCAGCAGTTGCTGTCGGTGTCGTTCGACATGGACGAACTCGTCCGGGGTAAAAACCGCCGTCCGTAGTTTATTCCTCGTCCTGAGCCGCCGAGGCTTCGTAGGCTTGGAGCAGTTCCGCCTGCAGGTCGGCGGGCACCGGTGCGTATTCGGCAAACTTCATGCCGTAGGCGGCGCGGCCCGACGTAAGCGATGACAGCGTGGTGGCGTAGCGGTTCGTCTCGGCCAGCGGAACCTTGGCCAAAATCGTCTGATAGGCGCCGTCGCTCTCCATACCCATCACCATGGCACGGCGACCCTGAAGGTCGGTCATTACGTCGCCCATGCGGTCGGTGGGTACGTTGACGTCCGTATCGTAAACCGGTTCCAAAATCTTGGGGCCGGCATTCTTGAACGCCTCTTTGAACGCGTTGCGTCCCGCCAGTTTAAACGCCATTTCGTTGGAGTCCACGGGGTGCATCTTGCCGTCGAACACGTTGACCACGATGTCGCGCGCGTAGGAACCCGTCAGCGGGCCTTCCTCCATCTTTTCCATCACGCCTTTGAGGATGGCCGGCATAAAGCGGGCGTCGATGGCGCCGCCCACGATGCAGTTGTTGAACACGAGGCGGCCGCCCCACGGCAGTTCCACGGTCTCCGTGCCGCGGATGGGGTATTTGGTCTGCGGGGTCATGCCCTCCTCGTAAGGTTCGATAAAGAGCGACACTTCGGCAAACTGACCCGCGCCGCCCGATTGTTTCTTGTGGCGGTACATGGCCTCGGCCGTCTTGGTAATCGTCTCGCGGTAGGGAATCTTGGGCGTGATGAATTCGGTGGCTATTTTATACTGGTTGTCCAACAGCCATTTGGCGATGGAGATATGGTATTCACCCTGGCCGCTCAACAGCAATTGTTTCAGTTCGCGCGAATAGTCCACGCGCAGGGTCGGGTCGGCCTGGTGCATTTCGTTCAGCGCCGTGCCCAACTTCTCGTCTTCCGTCGCGTTGACCGCCTTGATGGCCGTTGTAAAAATCGGTTCGGGATAGACGATGTCCGCAAAGACCGTGCTTTCGGACGGGGCGGCCAGCGTCTGGTTGAATTTGGCGTCTTTGAGTTTCATCGTCAGTACGATGTCGCCGGCCATGGCCTTGTCCACCTTTACACGGTTTTTGCCCACGGCCGTCATCAACTGGGAGACGCGCTCTTTGTTGCCCGTGCACGTGTTGACGATATCCATGCCCTCGGCTATTTCGCCGCTCATGACTTTAAGGAACGCGATATCGCCGATATGCGCTTCTTTGGCCGTCTTGAAGATAAAGGCCGTCAGCGGTTTGGCCGGATCGCAGATAAACGGGGCGCCGTCTTTGGTCGTCAGGCCGCGGCCTTCGGTAGGCGGAATCACGTTGTAGCCGATAAATTCGAGCAGACGCGCCACGCCCTTGTTCTGCTTGGCCGAAACGCACATGACGGGAAAGACGCTGCGGTTGCCCAAGCCCAACTTGATGCCGCGCCGCATTTCGTCTATCGTCAGGTCGTTGGTTTCGAAATATTTTTCCATGAGGTCGTCGGCACCCTGTGCGGAGGCCTCCACGAGCAGTTTATACATTTCATCGGCGCGCGGACGTTCGCTGTCGGGAATGTCCGACAGCACGGCCGGAGAACCGTCTTTGGGGAATGTGATGAGTTTCTGCAACACCAAGTCCACCACGGCGTCAAACTGCGCGCCCGTGGCCACGGGATATTGCACCACCGTGACCTTCTTGCCGAAACTCTCTTTCAGTTGGCGGACGGTGTCTTCAAAATTGGCCTTTTCGTGGTCGAGTTGGTTGACGGCGAACAGGATGGGGGTTTCCAGTTTGGCCGCGCGCCGCCAGATGATTTCGGTGCCCACTTCGATACCCGAGGTGGCGTTTACGAGCACCACGCCCGCTTCCACCGCGTGCAAGGCCCCGATGGGCTCGCCGATAAAGTCGGGTGTGCCGGGCGTATCGAGGATGTTGATTTTACGGTTGTTGAATTCGGCGTAAAGCAGGCTGGCCGTAACGGAAATCTGTTTTTCGGTTTCGATGTCACGGTAGTCGGACGCGGTATTCTTGTCATCTACGGCCCCCATGCGGGAGATGGTTTTGCCCTCAAAGGCCATGGCTTCCGCCAGCGTGGTCTTGCCGGATTTGGCACCGCCGAGCAGGGCGATGTTGCGAATGTCCTGAGCATTGTAAATTTTCATAATGATTTGATTTTTAGTTTATAGAGTTGTTTTTAGATGCTACTATTCAAATATACGAAAAAAAACGATACGCCCTGAAGAAAAAGTTTTTGTATTTTTTCTATAAAAGTTATACCTTTACGAACTTTAAAAGCGAGCACGATACCTATTTATTATAGGGTGATTATTGACATGTTATTGTAAATCAAGTGAAAGTAAAAATCAAGCATTGGAATTTCGGATGGCTTTTGGCCGTTTGGGGATTGGGTATTTCGCTTTTGCAGGCATGGCCGATGTCCGAACCGGTGTTTGATTTCGAAACGGAAGAAGAAGGGAACGGCCAATCGGAAATCATGCCGCTCGATACCGTCGATTATGTGGAGAATGCGTTTGGATTGAACCTGCACATGGTATATGTAAAGGGCGGTTCTTTCGAGATGGGTGCAACGCCGGAACAGGGCAACGATGCCTATGCCGATGAATTTCCGGTACATACGGTTACGTTGGATGACTTTTTTATCGGCAAGTACGAGATAACGCAGTGGCAGTGGATGATGCTGATGGGCGCGGAGTTCGCGCGCCTGGTGGTGGAAGACTCGTCGAATACCATCGACGGCGTGGGTGCGAATTATCCTACTTATTATGTAAGTTGGGAACGGGCCGAATTGTTCTGTCAGCGGCTGAGTGCGGTTACGGGGCGGACTTACCGTCTGCCGACCGAAGCGGAGTGGGAATATGCGGCGCGTGGCGGTCAGCATAAGGACGGCACGAAATACAGTGGCGACAACGACAGTAAGAAAGTAGCGTGGCGGTTTCTCAACAGCGACGGTGTCGTGCATCCGGTGGGGCAGAAAAAACCGAACGGTTTGGGGCTCTACGATATGAGCGGCAACGTATGGGAATGGTGTTCGGATTGGTATTCACCGAATTATTACAGCGTTTCCCCCACGCATAACCCGAAAGGGCCGGAAACCGGTGCTTTCCGCGTAAAACGGGGCGGCAGTTGGCGTTTCAAACAGAACTCCTGCCGTGTGTCGCGGCGCTTTGCCAATCTTTCCGACATCAAACGGGATGTCGTGGGCTTGCGGGTGGTCTGTGAACCCTAAGAAATTTTTGGCAGGGGGTTGCAGAATATCGAAAAAAGATGTATTTTTGCACTCCTTTTGGAAAGAAAAGGAATGGCTCCGTAGCTCAACTGAATAGAGTACCTGACTACGGATCAGGCGGTTGAAGGTTTGAATCCTTCCGGAGTCACAGTTCAAAGCGGTTTACGGATAACGTAGGCCGCTTTTTTGTTTGCGCCGTCGTCATCCGCCGTCATAATAAAAAGTACCGATATGCTGATTATAAAGCGCCCCCAAACCGCCCCCTATTTCAACATCGCGGCCGAGGAGTTCATGCTCAAACATTTGCGGGAGGATTGTTTCGCACTTTGGCGCAACGAGCCGGCCGTTATCGTGGGACGGCACCAGAATACGCTGGCCGAAATTGACCGCGACTATGTGGAACGGCACCATATTCCGGTTATCCGCCGCATGACGGGCGGGGGCGCCGTATTCCACGACTTGGGCAATATCTGTTTTACGTTTGTGCGCAGTACGCGCAACGCGCGGGGGGAACGGATGCCCGATTTCCACGAATTTACGCAGCCGATACTCGACGTATTGCAGGGCATGGGCGTGGCGGCGCGTTTCGAGGGGCGCAACGACCTGACCATCGACGGGCGCAAATTCAGCGGCAATGCCAACGGGGTGTGGCAAGACCGCATCCTGCATCACGGCACGTTGCTCTTCAGCAGCAATATCGCCGATATGAGCCCCTGTCTCAAAGTCAATCCGATTAAGTTCGAGGGCAAGGCCGTGCAGTCGGTGCGGAGCCGCATCACGAATATCAGCGAGCATCTCTCCGAACCGGTTTCGGTAGAGGATTTCATCCGCACCATCGAAACCCATGTGCAGCGTATGTTCCCACAGGCCGTTCTGCGGCCGTTCACGGCCGGGGAGGAAGCGGCCGTCAATGGCTTGGTCGAGCGGAAGTACGGTACTTACGAATGGAATTACGGCTTGTCGCCGGCCTATGGCTACCGCCGCGGCTTGCACACCGAAAAGGGTGGCAATATAGAAGTCCATTGCCAAGTGGAAGAGGGGCGTATTGCGGATTTGAAAGTGTTTGGCGATTATTTCTTTACGAAAGACACGGCGGCGTTTGAAAGCGCGATGATTGGCTGTCCGTTGACGGAGGCCGCGTTGCGGGAACGTTTGTCAACGCTCCCGTTGCAGGACTATTTCGCCCATGTGGCCGTGGAAGAGTGGCTGCGGCTGCTGATGGCCTGACGAACGAACGACCTATGGAAGAATTCGAACTCCCGGATGACTCGCGCGCCGCTGCCTATCTCGCCGCGCATACCACGCCGCCCGACCCGTTGCTGGCGCGGCTTGACAGGGAAACCCATGTCCGCATGCTGTCGCCGCGCATGCTGTCGGGGGCCTACCAGGGCCGTTTTTTAGAGATGGTCAGCCGGATGCTGCGGCCTACCCGCATATTGGAGGTGGGCGCGTTTACGGGCTACGGCACGCTCTGCCTCGCGGCCGGGTTGGCGGAGGGCGGCGAAGTCTTTACGATAGAGCATGACCCGCTTGCCGAAGAGCTGCTGCGGAAGTATATCGCCGAGTCGCCCTATGCCCACCGCATCCACGTGCTGTGGGGCGAGGCCGAGGCGCATTTGGCGCGTTTGGCCGACGAGGGGAGCGCTTTCGACTTGATATTCCTCGATGCCGACAAGGCGCGCTACGACGACTATTACCCTATGCTCAAAACGCTGTTGCGGCCGGGCGGCTGGCTGCTGGCCGACAACATTCTGTGGAACGGCAAGGTGTGGGACGAAAGCTGCCGCGACAAAGACACGCAGGCCCTGCGGCATTTCAACGACCTTGTGCAGGCCGACCCCGATGTGGAGAACCTGCCGCTGCGGATGCGGGACGGTTTGATGATTATCCGTAAGAAAAATTAAAAGCCTCAAGCGATGAAGAAAACGACTGCAGAAACACAGCCCGGTCTCGATCCGGCCTTGCAGGCCGACATCCTGCCGTTTATCAAAGAACTGCGCGAAAACAACAACCGCGAGTGGTTTGCGGCGCACAAGCCGCGCTACGACCAACTGAGAAAGCATTTGGAGGCCATGACGGATGCCTGTATCGCGCGCATGAGCCGGTTTGACCCCGAACTGACGGGGCTGACGGGCAAACGCTGTATGTACCGCATCTATCGCGACACGCGCTTTTCGCCCGACAAAACACCCTACAAGCGTTATATCGGCATTTTTATCTGCAAGGGCGGTGCGCACGGCGAGTTTTCCGGCTATTACCTGCATATAGAGCCGGGGCATTGCGCCGTGGGGGCGGGCGTGTATGGCTTGCAGCCGGAGTCAATGCGTAAAATCCGTCAGCATATCTATTTCCGGAGTGCGGATTTCAAAAAAATCGTGTTGGATCCCGCCATCGTCAAAACATTCGGCGAATTGGACCAAGAGGCCAAGATGAAGATGCCGCCCAAGGGTTTCGACAAGGATTTTCCCGATATCGAATGGCTCAAGTACCGGCATTATTTTCTGATGAAACCGCTGCCGGACCGGATCGTCGGTCAACTGTCCTACATCGACGAAATTGTGAAATACACCCGTATGTTATATCCGTTTAACGCTTTCTTGAACGAGGCCCTGGAATTTTGATTTTTTTTAAGAATTTCCGCTTGGCGGAACGGGGGGAAAAGGGTTATCTTTGTACTCGAATCGGAAACATAAACACTTTATCAATATGGCAAAGAAAGAAGAAAACATGGAACAGAACGAGCAGAGAGCCGAAAAACTCAAGGCTTTGCAACTGACGTTGGACAAAATAGAAAAGTCGTACGGCAAGGGGGCCATCATGAAGATGAGCGACCAGCCGGTAGAGGAAGTCGAAACCATTTCGACGGGTTCCATCGGCGTGGACATGGCCTTGGGCATCGGCGGCCTGCCAAAGGGCCGTATCATCGAAATCTATGGCCCGGAGTCTTCCGGTAAAACCACCTTGGCCATCCACGCCATCGCCGAAGCGCAGAAAAAAGGTGGTATCGCGGCCTTTATCGATGCCGAACACGCGTTCGACCCCGTTTATGCGCAGAAGTTGGGCGTCAATGTGGACGACCTGTTCATCTCCCAGCCCGACGACGGCGAACAGGCCTTGGCCATTGCGGAAAACCTGATCCGTTCCGGCGCCGTGGACATCATGGTCATCGACTCGGTGGCGGCCCTTACGCCGCGTAGCGAAATAGAGGGCGAGATGGGCGACAGCAAGATGGGCTTGCACGCGCGTCTGATGTCGCAGGCCTTGCGGAAACTGACCTCCATTATCAGCAAAACGGGGTGCTGCTGCATCTTCATCAACCAGTTGCGCGAGAAAATCGGCGTCATGTTCGGCAATCCCGAAACGACGACGGGCGGTAACGCGCTCAAGTTCTATGCGTCCGTCCGTATCGATATCCGCCGTATTTCCCAAATTAAAGAGGGCGACAATGTGGTCGGCAACCGCGTCAAGGTAAAAATCGTCAAGAACAAGGTGGCGCCTCCTTTCAAGACCGTGGAATTCGATTTGATTTACGGACAGGGCGTTTCGCGTTCGGGTGAAATCATCGACATGGCCACCGACATGAACATCATCAAAAAGAGCGGTTCGTGGTTCAGCTACGGCGATACCAAGTTGGGGCAAGGCCGTGATGCCGTTAAGCAACTCTTGCAGGATAACCCGGAACTGAGCGAGGAACTGGAACAGGCCATTCGCAACGCGTTGAAAGAGAAAGAAGCATGAACTGGACGCTGCTCCTCGGCGCCATTGCGGTGATGGGCTTGGCCGTGTTGGCCTTGTCGGTGCGGATTCTTTTCAAGAAAGACGGCCGCTTTCTGCACCGTTGCGCGATGTCGGATATCGATTTCGGTGACGGACAGCAACACGACTGCGGCCATTGCACGGTGCCGCCGGGCGGCCGTCACGAAGATTGCCCGCGCTTTCAGTTGCATCACGGAACGGCCGCCACGCAAACGCTGGAGGCCTTGAAAATGATAGAACATGAAGAACAATAAGGTATATCGGCTGTTTTTGCTCAAAGGCACGCGGAAAAATCCGGCGGATGCCGAGCAACTCTATGTCAAGCGGATGGCCGCCGACCAGCCGAAAGGCAGTTGGACGGACTTCCATCTACCGGAACCGCACGCCTATCTGTGGCTGCCGGAGCGGGGCGCGGACGAGACCGCGACGGACTATCTCCTGCGGATTCGCAGTTGGGGCCGCCGTTGGGCCGACAAGGCGCGCGCGATAGCGGGCAGCCGCTGGGTGCTGACCGATTTGGAATGGCGGGACGCGGAGGCCGTGCGGGCGTTGGCGGAGAGTTTTCTGTTAAACCTCTATGTGTTCGATACGTATAAGGCGGAGCGGAAAGCCGCGCCGGAACTGACGGCCGTGGAGGCCGACGGGGTGACGGCCGCCGACCTGACGGCCTTGCGGGAACGGGCGGCCGAAGTCAACTGGGTAAAGTCGCTTGTGGAACAACCGGTTTCGGTCTTGAACGCCGCCGCCTTCGCGCGGGAGATGGCTTCGCACCTTAAACCGCTCGGCGTAACGGCCAAGCTGTGGACGCGCAAGGACATGGAAAAAGCCGGCATGGGCGGCCTATTGGGCGTAAACCGTGGCAGCGTGGATGAGCCGGCCTTCGCCGAATTCATCTACAAACCCGACAACGCGCGCAACGCCGAGCCCGTGGTGTTGGTGGGCAAGGGGGTTGTATTCGATGCCGGCGGCATGAACATCAAGACCGGCAACTATATGGACGACATGAAGACCGACATGGCGGGCGGCGCGATGGCGGCCGGCATTTTGGCAATGGCGGCCAAGCAGGCCTTGCCGCTCTATATCGTGGCCTTGGTGCCGGCCACCGACAACCGGCTCAACGGCAACGCGCTCGTACCGGGCGACATCATCCGTATCGGCGGCGAGACCTCGGTTGAAATCGTCAATACCGATGCCGAGGGCCGTTTGTTGCTCGCCGATGCGACGGCCTATGCGCACAAGCACTACGCGCCGGCCGCCATTATCTCCATGGCCACGCTCACGGGGGCGGCTTCGCGCGCCATCGGCACGAAAGGCATCGTGGCCATGCGGGAACGTTGGCCGGAGGATATGGCGCGCTGTCTGGACCGGGCCTCCGAAGACGTGCAGGAACGTTATTGCCTGTTCCCGATGTGGCCGGAATACGATAAGGAATTGGAGTCGGCCGTGGCCGAACTTAAAAACTGCGGCAGCGGGACGGCCGGCATGATTACGGCCGCCAAGTTCGTCGGGCATTTCGCCGGCAAGACACCGTTCTTGCATTTGGATGTGGCCGGCGTGGCCTATTACGACAAGGATGAAAGCGCGTGGCGGAAAGGCGCGACGGGCATGGGCGTCCGTTGGATCGGACGTTTCCTTGAATTGTGGAGTCAAAAATAACCTAAAGACAAAGGTTTTGGAAAAGGAAGAACGCATCAAAATCGGTATGACGCATGGAAATGCCGATGAATACAGTTATCAGATTTTAGCCCGGATACTCTCGGAACCGTTCTTTTTGGAAACGGCTTTTCCGTTCGGTTACGCTTCGCTTGCCGCGATGGGGCAACGGACCAAGGCGATGGGCTTGCACGAAACGACATTCGCCGGCGCAACGCAATGGGCCGACTTGAAGGGCAAACGGCCGATGCTTTGGGAAACGGAAGACAAGCCGGCAGCCGCCTTGTCGCAGGCGTTGGCGCATTTAAAGTCGGATGAGTTGAAGGCGCTCGTCACGTTGCCGGTGGATGCGGAAGCCGTGCGGACGGAGTTGCCCGACTATAAGAATACGCCGCTTTGGCTGGCCTCCCGCTTCGGTGGCAGCCGGCCGTTCAGGTTGTGGCTGTTGGAAAAATGGCGGGTCACATTCATGACGTCGCTGCAGATGGACCGTCTGTCGGAACGCCTGTCGGCCGACAAGGTCAAGGAACGGATAGAAATCCTGTACCGCGCGTTGCAGCGGGATTTCAATATCACGGTACCGCGTATCGCGTTGCTTTCGACACAGCCCGATTTGGAGGCGACGGAATTGAGCGAGGCCGACAAGACGGTCTTGCAGCCGTTGACGGCCGGGTTGCAGGAAAAAGGCATGCCGGTGTTCGGCCCCTATAACCTGAAACGTTTCTTTACCGAGGTGCGCGAAACCACCGGCGACGCTTTCCATGCCGTTCTTTGTCCTTACAAAGAACAATCCGACCGCATACAGCAACATTTCGGCACCGACCGCCTGTGCGCCTATACGGCCGGTTTGCCGTTCGTACATATGGAACCCATCTACACGCCCGGGCAGACACCGCTTGAAACGGCCATACGCTGTACGGCGCGCGCCCTCTGCGAAACCGTGGATATCTGCCGCGCGCGGGCTTTGTACGCAAGGTTGACGGAAAATCCGTTGCAGAAAACCACCGAATAGCAATCACGCCATGGGACTGAGTTTAGCGCAGGTGGCACGTTACGCACAGGTGCCCGCCGTGCCGGCGGACGGGCGGATAATCGAAGAATTGTTGACCGATTCCCGCTATCTGCGGCGGGCCGACGTCTGTCTGTTCGTGGCGTTGAAGACGGCCAAGAACGACGGCCATCGTTATGTGGCGGAACTCTACGGCAAGGGCGTCCGCGCTTTCTTGGTGTCGGCTTTGCCCGAGGCGGCGGCCGAGCGTTATCCGGAGGCCGTTTTCCTGTTGGCGGACGACACCTTGGCCGCCTTGCAGCGGTTGGCGGCCGCTTACCGCCGGCAGTTTAACGTGCCGGTGGTGGGCATTACGGGCAGCAACGGTAAGACGGTGGTCAAGGAATGGCTCTCCGCGTTATTGGCGCCCGATGTCTGCGTGGCCAAAAGTCCCAAGAGTTATAATTCCCAAATCGGCGTGCCGCTCTCGTTGTGGGAGTTGCAGCCTTGGCACGGCCTCGGCGTTTTCGAGGCCGGCATTTCCCAACCCGGCGAAATGGCCGCACTCGCGCGCATGATACGGCCCACCGTGGGCATCCTCACGAACGTGGGGGCGGCGCACGCGGCCAATTTCAGCGATAACGGCCAAAAGGCCGCCGAAAAGCTGCAACTGTTCCACGGGGCGGAAAAACTTATATATTGTGCCGACGACCCGCTGATAGCCGGTAAGATAGCAGCGGATGCGGCCTTGCAATCCGTGCACCGCCTGGCATGGTCGGCCAAACTGCCCGAAGGCGAGGCGGGGGCTGCGGATGGCATCGTCCTGCAGCTGGACGGGCGGGCGGAAGTCGTGCGCGGCGGCCGCCGTTGCACGCGGCTGACGGCTTTATACAACGGGGCACCGCAGCAAATCGAGGTGCCGTTTACCGATGCCGCCTCGTTGGAAAACGTTATGCACTGTTGGTTGTTCCTGCTCGATTACGGCGTGGCACCGGCGGACATCGCCGCGCGTATGGCGCAACTCGCGCCCGTGGAGATGCGCATGGAACTGAAAGAGGGCATCAACCGCAACTATCTTATCAACGACGCCTACAATTCCGATTACGATGCGTTCGGCCTGGCCGTGGACTACCTGTTGCATCAGGCACAGGGACGGCGTACGCGTATCATCCTGTCCGACATCCTGCAAAGCGGCCTGCCGGAAGAACAACTCTACGGTACCGTGGCCGATTTGCTGCGCCGCCATAAGATAGACGCTTTGGTCGGCATCGGGCCGCAACTCATGCGGCATGAGGCCCTGTTTGCCATTGAGGGCTTGGAAACGGCCTTCTATCCCGATACCGAGACATTTATGCAGGCGTTTGACCCCACGGTTTGGCACAACGAGGTCATTCTGATTAAAGGCGCGCGCCGCTTTGCGTTCGAACGCATCGTGCGGCGTCTGCAGAAAAAGGTGCACGAAACGGTTATGGAAATTGATTTGGAAGCTATGATCCACAACCTCAATTTCTTCCGTTCCCGTCTCAAACCGCAGACCAAGGTCATGATTATGGCCAAGGCGTTTTCTTATGGCAGCGGTTCTTACGAAGTGGCCAATGCGTTGGCGTTCCATCACAGCGACTATATTACCGTGGCCTATGCCGATGAGGGCATCAGCCTGCGCGAGCAGGGTATCCGTATGCCGATTATGGTCGTGAACGCCGAGCCAGAGGGCTTGGCCTCCGTCTTGCAATACCGGTTGGAGCCGGAGATATATAGCTTCCGTATGCTGGATTTGCTGCGCGAGCAGTTGCGGCAGCTGCCGGCCATCACCGATACGGTGGCCATCCATATCAAATTGGACACGGGCATGCACCGACTGGGCTTCGAAGAGGCCGATTTGGAGCGGCTGTCGGCTTGTCTGTCCGAAGAACCGCGTCTGCGCGTGCGTTCCATCTTTACGCACCTGGCCACGGCCGACGACCCGTCTATGGATGAATATACATTGGCGCAGTTGCAACGCTTCGACCGCATGAGTGGCTATCTTAAATCCCGCTTGCCCTATGGCGGGGAAGTGTTGCGTCACGCGCTCAACACGGCCGGAATCTGCCGTTTTCCCGAATACCAATACGACATGGTGCGGCTCGGCATCGGCCTTTACGGCGTTGGCGTCACGGCCGAAATGGAGGGACGCTTGGAAACCGTCAGCACGTTCAAGACCACGATCGCCCAAATCCGCACGATTGGGGCCGGCGAGGCCGTCGGCTACGGGCGGCGGTTCATCGCCGAACGGCCCATGCGGATAGGCGTGCTGTGCGTCGGTTATGCCGACGGCCTGAACCGGCGGCTCAGCCGGGGGGTGGGCCAGGTGTGGATACACGGCAAAACCGCCCCGATTATCGGCAACATCTGTATGGATATGTGTATGCTGGATTTGACCGGTATCGAGGCCGCCGAGGGCGACGAGGTCATCTTGTTCGGCAAAGAGTGGCCTGTGACGCATATGGCCGATGCGTTGCAGACAATTCCGTATGAGGTGTTGACGGGGATTTCGCCGCGTGTCAAGCGCGTCTATTACCAAGCCTAACGGAGCGTCATAAAGGTTAATCTGCTGCGTTATTTCCGGGATTCGGGATTAGTTATTCCCTTGAATCTCAGTCTTAGGGATTACATCTCAGGCGACTCTTCCACATCGTTTTCCGCGTCTTCGTCCTGATGTGTCTTGTCCTGCTTGCAGTAGATATCCACCGACAGATAGTCCGGCTTTTCAAAGTCGTCCTGCGGGAAGTTCAACGTGGAGTCGGCATAGATTTTCTGCATATAAAGACCCCAAATCGGCAGGGCGGCACGCGCCCCCTGACCGTAGGTCATGCTCGTAAAGTGAATCGACCGTAATTCGCCGCCCACCCAAACGCCAGTGGTCAACGTGGGGGTAATGCCCATAAACCAGGCGTCCGAATGGTTCTGCGTCGTGCCGGTCTTGCCGGCAATGGGTTGGGTCAGGCCGTACTTGAAACGAAGCCGTATGCCGCTGCCTTCTTCCACCACGCCTTTCATCAGGTCTATCATCAGATAGGCCGTCTGTTCGTCCATGGCTTCCTGCTGCACCGGCGAAAATTCTTCCAAAATGACACCGTGTTTGTCTTCTATGCGCGTGATGAACATCGGGTCGCAGTGGATGCCCTTGTTGGCGTAAGTCGCCATGGCCGCCGTCATTTCCTTGACGGAAATATCCATCGTACCGAGGCAGATGGAGGGCACGGCTTCCATCGGGGCCGTAACGCCCATCTTGCGGGCCAGCGCGATGACGGCCTCCGGCGGGAACCGCTTGATGAGGAAGGCGGTCACGAAGTTGACCGAATGCGCCAAGGCCCAACGCAGGCTTACCATTTCGCCTTCCCGTTCATGTCCGGAGTTCTTGGGACACCAATCGTCCTGTCCGGGTTGCGAGATGCAGACGGGTACGTTCGGCACCTGCGTGCAGGGCGCGAATTCACCCTCCTGCATGGCAAGTGTATATACAAACGGTTTGAAAGTGGAACCTACCTGACGTTCGCCTTGCGAAACGTTGTCGTATTGGAAATATTTGTAGTTGATACCGCCTACGTAGGCGCGTACGTAACCGGTTTGCGGTTCAACCGACATCAGGCCGCAATGCAAAAACCACTTGTGGTACCACAGCGAATCCCAAGGGCTCATCACCGTGTCGATTTCACCCTGCCACGAAAAGACCTTCATTTTGGTCTTGGTCTTAAAGTTCGCCATGATTTCCTCATCGGTGGCCCCTTCTTTCTTGAGGTTGCGGTAGCGGTCGGACAGCCGCATGGCATTGGTCATAAACCGTTGCACTTCGGCTTTCGTCACGTTGACGAAGGGCGCGTTCGGCTTGCCTTTCAGATGCGCGTAAAAGTCGGGTTGCAGTTCGCCGCCCAACCATTCGGCCACGGCTTCTTCGGCATAGGCCTGCATACGGGCGTTGATGGTCGTGTGGATTTTGAGCCCGTCTTTATAAAGGTTGTAAGGCTTTCCGTCGGGTTTGCGGTGATTGGCGCACCAAGTCAGCATCTGTTGGCGCAGGTATTCGCGGAAATAAGTCGCAAGGCCGTATTGATGGTCCTGTTGCGAGAAGTTCGACATATCGAGGGGAAGCAACTTGCAGGAATCGTAAACCGCTTGCGGGATGAGGTCGGCTTTGAGCATTTGGTGCATCACCACGTTGCGGCGTGTGGTCGCGTTTTCGGGATTGCGCACGGGGTTGTAAAGCGTCGTGGCCTTGAGCATGCCCACGAGCATGGCCGATTCTTCGAGCGTCAAATCGATCGGGTCTTTGCCAAAGTAGGTTTGGGCGGCCGTGCGGATGCCGAAAGAGTTGTTTCCGAATTCCACGGTGTTGAAATACATTGCGATGATTTCCTCTTTCGTATAGTTGCGTTCCAGTTTGACCGCGATGACCCATTCCTTGAGTTTGCGGACGGCCAACGACAGCTTGTTGAGTTGCTTGCGCGGAAAAAGGTTTTTGGCCAGCTGTTGCGTTATCGTACTGCCGCCGCCGCTGTTGCGGTTACCGCCGATAATCGTTTTGCCGGCCACGCGGAACAGCGATTTGAGGTCCACACCGCTGTGCCGGTAAAAACGCACGTCCTCCGTGGCGATAAGCGCGTCCACGAGGTAGGGCGACAGTTCGGAGTAGTCCACGTTCGTGCGGTTCTCGATAAAGTAAGTGCCTAAAATCTGTTGGTCGGAAGAAATGATTTCCGAAGCCAGGTTGCTTTCCGGGTTTTCGAGGTCTTCGAACGAGGGCATGAAGCCGAACAATCCGTACGAAAGCCCGACAAAAAACAATACGACGAAAAGGATACATCCGCCGAAGATGAGCCAAAGCGTCTTTTTCATGTTAGTTGGCGTGTATATGTAAGCCTATATGGCTGATATGTTTGACCGTGTCCATGCGCAACGCTTGCTTCACTTCCATGCGGTAGCGGCCGGCCATCGGAAAATACAGTTCGGGTTTGACAACGAAATCGGCCGATTTGTAACGGCCTGCGCCATGCCCCGTCCATTTGCCGCGGTAGTCGGCCAAAATACATTCAAGCGTGTCTATCGCAACGGTTCGGTCGGGGAAGGTGGTATATATTAAGAAAAACGCGTTCATGAACGGGTATTCCTGATCGTGACGCACGGAAAAATCCAAACGGTAGGCGCGCGCCGTATCCTGTATCTCGAATTCAAAAGGAATCGCGTGCTTGCGGGCCCAACCGGCTTCGGGCAGGGCTTGGCTACGGCTCAATACGGTGTCGCGGCCGCAAGCCACGGCCAGGAGGGCCAGTCCGAGGCCGAGCGTCCCCACCGTCAGGCAGCGCATGAGGTTATTGTGCGTTTGCATCGCCGGGCGTTTTGGGTTTTAAAATAGGTTTGCCGATGGGTTTTGGCGCGCGCTTCTCCTGTTTCGGCTTGTTTTCGGCCGGTTTGTTCACCGGCACGGGTTTGCTCTGAACCGGCACGGGTTTGCCGGCTTTCTCGTTCCGCGGCGAGCCGCCGTTCCGTTTCTTGCGGTTCGAACGGTTGCCCTTGTTCGGTTTGTCAAAGCGTGTCAGGTCGTCTTGCCCCACCACGTTCGAGAATTGTACCTCCTCCGGAGTCAGCTCCACTTCCGTCTGGCTGCTCTTCAGGTCGGCCGGCGTCTCGCCGCGGCGGTTGGCTTCAATCAACCGGGCGGCCTCTTCCGCATCCACGTTGATGTAGCGGTTCGGCTCATCCTCATACACGTAAGTCATCTTGTGGTTCAGGATATCCGTTTTGATGCATTTGGCCTTGCCCTTTTCGGTTATAATCGGCGTGCGGGCGTCGGGCATGCTCTTCTGCAAGTCGATATACGTCTCGTATTCGTAGTTGAGGCAGCATTTTAGTTTGCTGCATTGGCCGGCCAGTTTCTGCGGATTGAGCGAAACCTGTTGCACGCGGGCGGCGTGCGTGCTCACCGACGTAAAGTTGTGCAGGAAGGTCACGCAGCAGAGTTCGCGCCCGCACGAGCCGATGCCGCCTATGTTGCCGGCTTCCTGCCGCGCCCCGATTTGTTTCATCTCGATGCGCACCTTAAATTCCTCGGCGTAGAGTTTGATGAGCTGCCGGAAATCCACGCGGTCGTCGGCCGTGTAGTAGAAGATGGCTTTCGTGAAATCACCCTGATATTCCACATTGTTGATTTTCATGTCCAGGCCGAGTTCGGCCGCAATGACGCGGGCGCGCCGTTGCGTCTCCTTCTCGATGCGGATGGTCTCCAGCCATTTGTCGATGTCGTTAGGCCTGGCCTTGCGATAAACCTTCTTGATTTGCGGCGAAAGCGGGTCGATGCCTTTGTTCTTGGCCTGCATGCGGGCCAGCTCGCCGCGCAGGCAGATGATGCCGATGTCGTGCCCCGAGTTGCCTTCCACGGCCACGATGTCGCCGCATTCATAGGTCTCGTTCATATCGGTCGGCAAACGGAAAAAGTCTTTGTGCGTGTTCTTGAACCGTACTTCCACCAAATCGAACGGGTCGGGCGAAGGCAGGTTGCCGAGCGTATCGGTCCAGTTGTAGGCGTGCATCTGCGCGCAGCAACTCATCTGGCGGCTGCGGTCGCAGGGCGTGTCCTGCAAGGAGGGTGCATGGGCGCAGCCCCGGCTGTTGTAGATGTTTTCCTCAACGGTCTTGCGTAGGAACACTTCGGGTTCCACCGCTTCCGCTTCGGTTTCGGGTCTGAAATTCTCGCTTTCGGTATATTCAGGCATTTTTCTTCTTTTTTTCAGCGGCCATCAACCGGCATATCTGCAGGGAGGCGTCCGTCATGAGGTTGGCTATATTTGCGTTCCGCGCCACAAAATAAATGGCGTCGTTGATGATGCGGTAGTAGTTCGGCGCGTTTCCGGCCGTGATGAAAGGGGAGAAGTTGCGGATAAAGGCCTGTTGGTCGGCCGGCAGTTGCGCCATGATGCCGCAGCCTTCGTGGCACAGCAGGCATAGCCGTATCTTTTCCAGCGAAAAGCGCAGGAACAGCCGCAGCGGTTCACGCCCTAAGCGTGCCAATTGTTCGCTCAAATCCAGCAGGTCGGGCACGTCGGCCTTGTAGCAGGCGCGCATCCAGCGCGTAAAATAGGCCTCGTGCTGTTCTTCGCCCTCGTGTCCGCGCCAATCGGCCAACGCGCGGCAGAGGTTACCGTGCGCGGCTTCGGCCAGCGGTTGCGCTTCGGCCTCCGTCAGCCCGTAGTGCGTCACCAGGCCGCTACACAGGTCTTCGGTACTCAGCGCGGGCACTTGTACGATTTGCGTGCGCGAGAGGATCGTGGCCGAAATCTGGTCGGGGTTTTCGGAAACGAGCAGGAACAGCGTCTGCGGTTCGGGTTCTTCCAGCGTCTTGAGCAGCGTGGAGGAAATCGTGTCGCTGATTTTTTCGGCCATCCACAGCACCACGACGCGGTAGTCCGCCTCGCAGCTTTTGAGCGCGAGCTGTTCGATGAGCGTATGGCAGTCGCGGATGTTGATGATGGCTTGCCGTTGCCCGATGTTCATGGCTTCAATCCAGTCGTTGAGGCTGAATTCCATGCGGTTTTTGAGGCCGAATTCGCGCCAGAGCGGCAGGTAATCGGTGCTTTGGGCGTCTTTCTTGACCAATTCGCCGATGTTGTTCGGAAAAAAGAAATGCAGGTCGGGATGCGCCAGCCGTTCAAACTTGACGCAAGACGGGCATTGCCCGCAGGAATCGGCCGAAAGGCCGCCCAAGTCGGCTTCGGCCGCCGTCACCTTGTGCCGGCAGTTCAGGAATTGGGCGTAGGCCAACGCCAACGGCAACTTCTGATTGCCCTCCGGGCCGGAAAACAACTGCGCGTGCGCGATGCGCCCGGCTTGCGCCGAAGCGATTAGACGCTCTATGAGCGGCTTCTGTCCTATGATATCGCGAAATCGCATCCGTTCTTAAACTATCCTGTCAATAAACTAACAAAGATAGCAAAAAAAACGGTTTATTTCAAGACGACGCCGGCGCGGCTCACCGTATAGGTGGCAAAGAAGCCGAAGGCACCGCCCGACAGGTTGCCGCGCGCGTTGGCGGGCGCGCCGCCGAACATCGGCATGGCGGGTGCGAGGGCATCTTGTAAGTCCGAGATATATTCGTCGAAGCCGTGCGTCGCCCCCCATATCTCGACGCAGACGGAATCACCGGGCGAGAGCGGCATATCCCCGTTGTCGGCGAAAAAATAAATCTGCACCCCGTTGATGTAAAGCCCTTGGATAAAGTCGTCCGACAGGCGCGTCATCTCGGTCAGTTGGGGATAGGGTGTCACGCCGTTCACGCTCACCGTCGTTAGATAGTAATCTTTTTGAGGCGGGTCCTGGGCATAGAGTAAGATGTTCCAGCCCATGCGCCCCGGATCCGGTACGATGGCCGGCGGCAAGGCGGGGCCGTAAACGGCTTGGATCGAGTCAATGGCGTTCGCGAACGGCATCGTGCTTTCGGCCGTATAGGATTCCGTCTGCCCGTCACGGTCCGCGTCCACGTTTTGGATAAAGAGTTCGTAGTGCACGCCCATCCGTCCGGCAAAGGTGTCCAAGCTGCGGTAAACGCCGGGTGCGGCCGGATCTTCGGCAAAGTCGAAACGGCGCTCGCCGTCGGTTATATATACTGTTGCGCCGCTCACGGCCAGATCCGCGGTAGTCGGGTCATAGTAATCCGAACTGCGGCTCAGCAAAACGGTATGTCGTATCGTGTCGGTCGTCAGGCGGGCGTCCACCACCAGTATCGGCGCGTCGCCACCCTTGAGGTCGATGTCGATTTCGTCCGTGCAGGCCGTCATGCCCAATGCGAGGCCTGTCAGCAAAGCCATGCCGTATGTTATCTTCCGTATCTTACGCATCGTTACCATCTGAAATTAAAGGTTATGGAAGGCACCGCCGAGAACAGGTATATCATCTCCGCATACGAACGGCCGGGGTTTTCTTCGTCTTGTTTGAAACTGATCGTCCACGGGTTCTTGCGCGCATATACATTGTAACAGCCCACCGAAAGGTCCCAGGTAAAGCGGCGGTTCGGGTCGGGTTTGGCGCGGAACGTGTAGCCGATGTCCAAGCGGTGGTAGTCGGGCATGCGGTCGCAGTTGCGGTCGCCGTAAATCGGCACCCATTCGCCGTCAATCACGGCCTTACCGTGCGGAAAATTCGTCGGCAGACCGGAATAGAATACCCAGTTGAGGTTGATGCTGTGGCGCGGGTGCGGCTCTATGTTCAGCAAAACGGTCAGTGCGTGCGGCCGGTCGTAAGGCGAGGGGTAGGTCTCGCCGCGGTTCACACCCGCTATGCGGCGCGTCGATTTGGAGAGCGTATAGCTGAGCGAACCGTTCACGATGCCGCGCGTGCGTTTGAGCGACACTTCCATGCCGTAGGCCTGTCCCGTGCCGGAACGTACCTCGCCGTAGAGATAGCGGTTGCCCAGCACCTCGGCATGGTCCTTGAAATCGACGACGTTCTGCAGGTAGCGGTAGTAAAATTCGATGGAGGTTTCCCATTCGCCGTCTTTGAAATGCTTTTCAAAACTGAGTGCGCCCTGATCGGCGATTTGAGGCAACAAGGTCGGATTGGCCGGAAACCAAACGTCCAGCGGATTGCCCGACGTGGAGTTCTGCGCCATCTGGGTGTATTGCATCGTGCGGGCATAGTTCAGCTTGAGGCTCATCGTGCTGTCGATCAGCCAACTCAGGCCCACGCGCGGCTCGATGCCCCAGTAGGTGTGGTAGAATTTCCCTTTGGGATAATAACGCGCCTCGCTCACGCCCCCTTCGCGGTAATAACCGTCGCCGCTGAAGTAGTAAACGGAGTCGGCGCCGATATTGCTGAACGAACTCAGGCGCAGACCGTATTTCAGCAGGATGTGGTCGCCTATGGCCTGTTCGTTGCCGATATAAAGCGCGTTTTCCAATGCATGGAAGCGTTCCTGTTCGTAGCTCCAATTTACGTTCGAGTCAATGAAACCCATGCTTTCGAGCATATTGACGTTCACGTCGCCGGGGTCGTAAATGTGGTAGGTGGATGATAGGCCGAAGCGGAGCGTATGCTTGCCGAGCGTATAGAGGAAATCCACCTGTCCGCCGTAGTCGGTCGTATGCGCGTCCCAATCCAGTGTGAACATTTCGGACGCCAGGCCCATTTTATAGCGGTAGTCGCTGACGATGCCCGAGACGGTCATGACGAAATCGTCGGAGAAAAAATGGTGCCAGCTCAGGTCAAGGGCTTTGTTGCCGTAGTCGGCGATGGCGTGCATGATGTTCATGCCGGCCACGTCGCGCCCCATGTAGCCCGAAAGCGTCAGTTTGTCTTTGCGGTTGCGGCTTCGGAACGAGAGTTTGGCGTTGGCGTCGTAGAAATACAGCTTTACGCCGTCTATGTCGAACAGCGGCAGGAAAGCGTCGAAATAGGTCCGGCGGCCGGAAACCAAAAACGAGAGCCGGTCGTTCACGATGGGGCCTTCTACGGTTAGGCGCGTCAACAGCAACCCGATGCCGCCCGTGATATGGTAACGGCGGTAGTCACCTTCGCGCATCGTGGCGTCAATGACCGACGACAGCCGGCCGCCGAATTGCATGGGCATGTCACCCTTATAGACCGTCGCGCCCTCGATGACGTCGTTGTTGAAAATCGAAAAGAAGCCGAGCGCGTGCGACGGATTGTAAATCGGCGCGTGATCGAGCAGAATGAAATTCTGGTCGGGTGACCCGCCCCTGACACTGAAGCCCGAACTGCCTTCCGACGTCATGATGATGCCGGGCAGGAACTGTACCGATTTGAGCAGGTCGGCCTCGCCCAAAAGTGTGGGCAACTTTTTGATGGAGGCCATGCTGAGTTGCTCCATGCCGACAATGTTGTTGCGCAACTGTTGGCTCTGGCGGCTTTTGATTTCAACGCCGCTCAGCTGACGGGCCGTGCTGTGGAGGTCGAACGTCAGCGCACGGTCGCGGTTGAGGCGCAGCGTGTCATGGCGCGTTTCATAGCCTAAAAAGCGCACTTCGAGAACGTAAGTACCGGCGGGAATGCGGCAGTCGAATTTGCCTTGGGCATCCGTGACCGTACCGCTCTGCAAGGCCGGTATCCAGAGGGCGGCCTGCGGCAAAGCCTCGCCGTTGTCGGCGTCGCGCACAATACCGTGAACACGGACAGAGGCGGCGGTCTGTGCCTGTATCCGCCAAGGAAACATCAAACAACCGGTACACAGGGTCAGGCAAAGGCAAACCCGTTTTCCCCATTGGCGGAAACCGGAACCTTTCGGTCTGTGCCGGTTCAGGCTTGTGTCAGACCGAAACATGATATATATGTCATAACCAGTAAAGGATATTTAGCCAGATATTGAACGGATGGATATTGGACGTTTGGAAATGCACGCCGATGGGGCCGATGGGCGTGTTGTAACTCAGGCCCGCCGCTCCACCGTAGATAAATTCGTCCAAATGGGTGATATCGCGGATGTCGTAGATCGACATGCCCGTATAGCCGCGCAGGGAGACATACAGGTTTTTCAGAATTTCGGCCTGCAGGTTTAGGTGTACGTTCCAAAAATGCTGCCCCTCGCTTTGGAACGGCAACAAGCCCGCGAAGTCGGTCTGTTGGATTCCGTTGCGCAGACCGGTCAAGCCGCCTTGGTAGAACATATAGGGCGTCGGAATGGTGGCGGTCGTTTTCAGCAAGGTGGTCCCCAAGGCCAGCCCGGGGTAAATCGAAAACCAACGTGTGGGCGAAAACGCGAAGTCGAGGTAGGCGCGTGCCGTCAGGAAGCGTTGGGCGTAAGGCGAGGAAATCCCCAACCCGATGGGATAGGAAACCTCGATATCGGCCTTGAGGCCGTGTTGCGGAAAAAAGAGTTGGTCGTAACTATCGTGCAGAAAAAACAGATAGGGCATGACATAGAAGAAGTTCCGCTGTCCGAAGTCTGTTTCGGAGGCGAATTTCTCCTTAAAGTTATGGTAGTTCAAACGGGCACCGCCGCCTAAAATGCTGCGTCGCCAGTTCAATTGCGCGTAGAGGCAGATGCGATGGCCTTGGGAGGAAAATTCACTGGTCGGTGTGTTGGGGTCGCTCCAATCGTGGTACAGATATTCGCGGTTGACGAAATAGAACTGATAGGAAGCGCCGATGCTGGGCCGCCAAAAAGCGTAATCCGTGTCTTTTTTCCATTTGGGGGTGAAGAGGAAATCGGCCTTGACGCTCGGAATGCGCGAAAGTTCGCCGTCAATGCTCAGGCGGGAGTTGGGAAAACCCAAGTCCCGGAACAGCAGGCCGGCCAACAGGGCGGCCGAGCGTTGGTTGTCGTAGCGGAAGCCGAGGCGGAACGCATTGGTCGGCTTTTCATCGACGGAAATCTTCAATACCGCTTGGGCCCGGTTGTTGGAGTCGGGCAGGAGCGTGTAGCTGACGTTGTCGAACACCATGGAGCCATACAGCCGTTCCACGCCGCGTACAATGTCTTCATGCTTGACCCACGAATTGTGGTCCACTTGCAGGAATTGGTTGGCGAATTGCGGGCTGAATTTGGACAGGCCTTCGAAATGGATTTCGGAAACATAGATATTTTCCAGCGGCAAGTGCGGATAACGGTTGATTTTTTGATGCCCGGGTTCGTAGGCGGCCAATTCATCGGCCAGTACCTTGAATTCATCGTAGTGGGCGCGTGCGGCGGCTTCACCGCGAGCCAAAAGCGAGTCGGTGGCGCCGAAGCTGGCGGTGCTGTAACCGGTCAAATCCGGCGAAACGAGGATGCGGCAACGCTCCTTGTTTTTGGATATTTTCGTCTTGGTGTGCATGAACAGCGACATTTCCAAGACGTTGGCCATGTTTTTCAGTTTGTCTTTACCCTTGTATTGAAAGCCGACATCCACCCCGATAACGATATCGGCACCCATCTTGAGGACTTCTTCCACCGGAAAGTTATCGACGAGCCCGCCGTCCACAAGGATCATCGAGTCTTTTTCCACCGGGTTGAATACGCCGGGAATGGCCATGCTGGCGCGCATGGCTTCGGCCAGGTTGCCGTCTTTGAGTACGACGGCCTGACCCGACAGCACGTCGGTGGCGATACAGCGGAACGGAATCTGGAGTTCGTCAAAGCTGGTGAGGGCGTAAGTGTTGGCCGTCAGCGTATAAAACAGGTTGTTGATATGCTGCCCCTTGAGGATGCCGATGGGCAACAGCGAGGATTTCTGACTGAACGGCAAGGTAATGACATATTGGTCGGCCGTCCGTTTCTCGGTTAGGTATATGTCCGAGCGGATGGCCTTGTCCGAAAGCAGCACATCCCAGTCGGCCGTGCGCAGGATGGAGTCCAGTTCGGCTGCGGAATAGCCATAGGCATAAAGGCCGCCGATAATGGAGCCCATACTCGTGCCCGTGATATAATCCACCGGAATGCCGAGTTCCTCTATGATTTTGAGGATGCCCACATGGGCGATGCCCTTGGCACCGCCACCGCTGAGCACGAGGCCTACTTTAGGACGGTTGGATTTGAGCGGTTTGGCGGCCGCCGTGGCCGCAACCGCAGTTGGTTCATCCGCTGTCGCGGCTCCGAAACCAGGCCCGGCGGTCAAAAGCAGGAAAAGCTCCGCGAGCAGAAAGGCCGGGAAACGCTTGCCGACAAGCGGAATGCGTATCGGTTGAAAAAGCGGTCTCATGGTTTCAGTTTTTCGTTATAGTCGATAATAAGAAAACGGACCGACGAAAGCCGCCGGCCCGTTCGTTATACAAGACGACCGCGTTTATTTCTTACGGAAGTACTTGAAGTCGGTACCGAGATAGTAGGCGGTATCGCCCAGGCTTTCTTCGATACGGAGCAATTGGTTGTACTTGGCGATGCGTTCGCTGCGGCAGGCCGAACCGGTCTTGATAAGCCCCGTGTTCAAGGCTACGGCCAGGTCGGCGATCGTCGTGTCTTCGGTCTCGCCCGAGCGGTGGCTCATGATGGCCGTATAGCTGTGGCGATAAGCCTTGTTGACGGCGTCGATCGTTTCGGACAGAGAACCGATCTGGTTCACTTTCACGAGGATGGAGTTGGCCACACCGCGGTCGATACCCATCTGCAAACGCGCCGAGTTCGTCACGAACAGGTCATCGCCCACGAGTTGGCAACGGTCGCCGATGCGGTCGGTCAGTTTCTTCCAGCCGTCCCAATCGTCTTCGGCCATACCGTCTTCAATCGACACAATCGGGTAGCGTTTTACCCAGTCGGCCCAAAAGTCCACCATCTGGTCGGCCGTCAGTTTCTCACCCGTCGATTTGTGCAGGTGATAAACCTTTTCTTCCGGCAGATAGAATTCGGAAGAGGCCGGATCCAACGCAATGAAGATATCTTCCCCCGGACGGTAGCCGGCTTTCTCGATGGCTTCCAAAATCACCTTGATGGCGTCTTCGTTCGATTTGAGGTCGGGCGCAAAACCGCCTTCGTCGCCTACGCCCGTGCTGAGGTTTTGTTTCTTGAGTACGTTCTTGAGCGAATGGAAGATTTCGGCACCCCAACGGAACGCTTCGCTGAAAGAGGGGGCACCCACCGGCATGATCATGAACTCCTGGAAGTCCACGTTGCTGTCGGCGTGGCTGCCGCCGTTGAGGATGTTCATCATCGGAATCGGCAACGTGCAGGCGTTAACGCCACCCACATAGCGGAACAGTTCCTGACCCGTTTCCTGTGCGGCCGCGCGGGCGCAGGCGAGGGATACCCCTAAAATCGCGTTCGCCCCCAATTTGCCCTTGTTGGGCGTGCCGTCCAGTTCCACCATCCGTGCGTCGATGGCCAACTGGTCCGTCACTTCCATGCCTCTCAGTTCTTCGTTCAACACTTGGTTGATATTCTTAACCGCCTGTAAAACGCCTTTGCCGCCAAACATATTCTTGTCGCCGTCACGGAGTTCCACGGCTTCGTGAACCCCGGTGGAGGCGCCCGAAGGCACCGCCGCGCGGCCGAACGCGCCGGCCGTTGTGATGACATCTACTTCTACAGTCGGATTGCCCCGGGAATCCAAAATCTGACGGGCATAAATGTTTGCAATTGTGCTCATTTCTTTTCTGTTTTTACAATACTAAATCAAACGTAAATATAAGTTAAGTCTTTTATAAAAAAAAGGGCTGTCCCAATCAATTGGAGCAGCCCCGAATCATCAGCCGATAAGGCTGTTAGGCATTTTCACCTTCTTTTACTTCCGCAGGGGCTTCCGTCGTTTTCGCAGCGGGTGCGGCGGCCTCGGCCGGTTTGGCTTCGGTTTTCTTGCGGGCGCCGGCACGGCGCGTTTTGGCCTTGCCCGTGTCTTTCTTGGCGCTCAACATGGCTTCGTTGTAATCCACAAGTTCGATGAGGGCCATCTCGGCGTTATCGCCCAAACGGAAACCGAGTTTGAGGATACGCGTATAGCCGCCGGGACGCTGGGCAATCTTGGGCGAAACTTCGCGGAACAATTCCGTTACCGCCTCTTTGTTCTGCAGGTAGCTGAACACCGTGCGGCGCGAAGCCGTCGTATCGTCTTTGGATTTCGTCAAAAGCGGTTCCACGTAAACGCGCAACGCTTTCGCCTTGGCCAAAGTGGTTTTGATTCTCTTATGTAAAATCAGCGACGACGCCATGTTGGCCAACATCTGACGTCTGTGCATGTGCGTTCTGCTGAGCTTGTTGAATTTCTTTCCGTGTCTCATAGCTGTAAGTTTCCTTATCTTAGTCCTTAATCTTTGTCTAATTTATATTTCTGTACGTTCATGCCGAACTCCAGTTTCTTGTCTTTAACCAAGGCTTCGAGCTCCGTCAGCGACTTCTTGCCGAAGTTTCTGAATTTGAGCAGATCCGCTTTATGGAAAGCCACCAGGTCGCCCAAGGTCTCCACTTCCGCCGATTTGAGGCAGTTCAGCGCGCGGACAGACAGTTCCAAATCGGATAATTTGGTCTTGAGCAACTGGCGCAGATGCAAGTCGCCCTCATCCAACGGTTCGGAAGTCTCTTCATGTCCCTCTTCAAACTGAATCTTTTCGTCGGAGAACAGCATGAAATGGTAAATCAGAATCTTGGCCGCTTCTTTCAACGCGTCTTTGGGCGAAATGGAGCCGTCGGTCGTTATCGCCAACACCAGTTTCTCGTAGTCGGTCTTCTGTTCCACGCGGTAGTTGTCGGTCTCGTATTCCACATTTTTGATGGGCGTGTGGATGGAGTCAATGGCAATCGTACCCACGGGGTCGGAAGCGTTCTTGTTCTCGTCGGCGGGCACATAACCGCGGCCTTTCTGAATCGTCAGATCCATCGTCAGTTTGACGCTGGGTTCCATATGGCAGATTTCGAGGTCGGGGTTCAATACCTGAAACCCGTTCAGGAAATTATTCAGATGACCGGCCTTGAATACGCTTTGATTCGAAATGACAACGTGAATCTTTTCGTTGTCCACGTCGGGAATCTGTTGTTTGAACCGAACCTGTTTGAAGTTCAGCACCATGTTGATGACGTCTTCCACCACGCCTTTGATCGTGGCGAATTCGTGCTGGACGCCTTCAATCCGTACGGACGTGATGGCAAAGCCCTCTAAGGAGGAAATCAGGATACGGCGCAAAGCGTTGCCGATCGTAATCCCATAGCCCGGTTCCAACGGACGAAACTCAAAAACCCCCTTCTTGTCATCCAAGCTGACAACGTTGACTCTGTCCGGTTTTTGAAAAGCTAAAATGGCCATTTAATTTTCTATTTAGGTTTTGCTAATTATTGGAGAACGTCACGGTTTACGATTACTTGGAGTACAACTCGACGATGAGTTGTTCCTTAATCGTTTCGGGAATGTTCTCTCTTTCGGGGTAGTTCAGGAACTTACCGCGCATCGCGGCGCCGTCCCATTCCAACCAGTTGTAGCTATTGGTTCTGCCGGCCAACGAATCGGTAATGACCTCCAACGATTTGGAGCGTTCGCGTACTTCCACCATATCGCCCGGTTTGAGTTGATAGGAGGGAATGTTCACGACTTCGCCGTTGACGCAGATGTGGCGGTGGCTGACCAGCTGACGGGCCGCGCTGCGCGTCGGGGCGATGCCCAAACGGTAAACGGTGTTGTCCAAACGCGATTCGATAAGCTGCAGCAATACCTCACCGGTAATACCGGTCTTGCTGGCGGCCTGGTGGAAAATCTTACGGAACTGTTTTTCCAGAATGCCGTAAGTATATTTGGCCTTCTGCTTTTCCTGCAACTGAATGCCGTATTCCGACTGTTTGCCGCGGCGTTTGTTGGGACCGTGCTGACCCGGCGCATAGTTCTTTCTCTCCAGAACCTTGTCCGCACCGAAGATGGGTTCCTGGAACTTTCTTGCTATTTTTGATTTAGGGCCGATATATCTTGCCATAACTGAAAATGATTTTACTTAAATTTAAACAAGGCCTGTAAACTATACTCTTCTTCTTTTGGGCGGACGGCAACCGTTGTGGGGCAGGGGCGTAACGTCCATGATTTCGGTTACCTCGATGCCGGCGCCATGGATCGTGCGGATGGCCGACTCACGGCCGGAGCCCGGTCCCTTGACAAAGGCTTTTACCTTGCGAAGCCCCAAGTCGTAAGCCACTTTGGCGCAATCGGTCGCGGCCATCTGGGCGGCGTAGGGCGTGTTCTTCTTCGAACCTCTGAAACCCATCTTGCCGGAAGACGACCAGGAAATAACCTGACCCGCATTATTGGTAAGGGTAACAATCACGTTGTTGAAAGACGCAAAAATAAAGGCCTTTCCCGTGGCTTCCACCTTGACGATCTTCTTCTTTGTTGCTTTAGCAGTTTTTGCCATATCTATTCGCTGTTCTTATATGTTTCAAAAATCAGTTGACTCACGCGGCGCGTTCCTCAAGCCGCCCGTAAGGGACAGGCCAGGGAAGCCCCGGCGCTAATCTTAGCCCTTGGGCGCTTTCTTCTTGTTGGCAACCGTCTTTTTCTTGCCTTTTCTCGTACGCGCGTTGTTCTTCGTGCTCTGACCCCGCAACGGCAGACCCAGACGATGGCGGATACCACGGTAGCAACCTATATCCATCAAACGTTTGATATTGGTCTGCACTTCGGAACGGAGCGCACCCTCCACCTTCAGCTCGTCGCCGATATACGTACGGATTTTGCCCAATTCGTCATCGTTCCAATCCTGTACCTTCTTGTTGAAGTCGATACCGGTAGCGACCAAAATCTTGCGTGCCGTGCTTCTGCCGATACCGTAGATATAAGTCAGGCCGATTTCGCCTCTTTTGTTGTTCGGTAGGTCTATACCTGCAATTCTTGCCATATCCTATTGTTTATAAAATTACTAATCCAGTCCGCGGCTTAACCTTGTCTTTGTTTAAGCTTCGGGTTTTTCTTGTTAATAATGTAGATGCGTCCCTTTCTTCTTACAATCTTGCATTCGGGCGATCTCTTTTTAACAGACGGTCTTACTTTCATGACTTAAGTTGGTTATTTGTGTCTAAAAACAATTCTGGCTTTGCTCAAATCGTATGGCGACATCTCCAATTGAACCCGATCGCCCGGCAGAATCTTGATGTAGTGCATTCTCATCTTGCCGGAGATATGGGCGATGACCGTGTGCCCGTTTTCCAATTCCACGCGGAACATGGCATTGCCGAGCGATTCGATCACCGTACCATCTTGTTGTATGGATGCCTGTTTGGCCATAGTTTAGTGTTTACTGTTTAATACTGCTTCAATTTCATCGAAACTCGATAAAATATCGGGTCCCTCTTTCGTAATCAGAACGTCGTGTTCGTAGTGCGCCGCCGGTTGGCCGTCCAACGTGTAGATTCCCCAACCGTTGGATTGCAGGCCGATGTGGCGTTTGCCGAGCGTAATCATCGGTTCTATCGCGATAACGCTGTTGGCTTTCAGTTTGGTGCCGCAACCGCGGTGTCCGAAGTTGGGCACGTCCGGCTTGTCGTGCAGCTTTTCACCCACGCCGTGTCCGCAAAGTTCGCGAACCACGCCGTAGCCCCGCGATTCTGTGTACTGCTGTATCGCCCAGCCGATGTCGCCGGTACGGTTGCCGGCCACGGCCTGTTTGATGCCCTCGTAGAGCGACGCTTTCGTGTCTTCCATCAGGCGGCGTACCGGTTCCGATACTTCGCCCACGGCGAACGTATAGGCGGAGTCGCCGTGAAAGCCGTTCTTGTAAACGCCGCAGTCCACCGAAACGATGTCGCCCTCCTTCAGTTCGTACTCACTCGGATAACCGTGTACGACCATCTCGTTGACCGAGATGCAGAGCGCAAAGGGGAAACCTTCGTAGCCCTTGAAGCCGGGAACACCGCCGACCGACCGGATATAAGCGTCGGCCACGCGTTCCAATTCCATTGTTTTAACGCCGGGGGCGATGACTTTGGCGACTTCCGCCAGCGTCTTGCCTACCAGCAATGAACTTTCCCTGATTTTTTCTATCTCTTCAGGCGAGTAGGTGCGTATCATTTTACGACTTTTATCAGGCTACGCCGTAAGCGCCGCCCATCCGGCCCTTGATGCGGCCCGACTTGGTCAAACCGTCGTAGTGACGCATCAAAAGGTGGCTTTCAATCTGCTGTAACGTATCGAGCACAACGCCCACCAAAATCAACAGCGAGGTACCGCCGTAGAATTGGGCGAACTGCGTGCTGACGCCGAACATCCGCACGATGGCCGGCAAAATGGCCACCAATGCCAGGAAGATGGAGCCGGGCAGCGTGATGCGCGAAATCACATCGTCGATGAATTCCGCCGTCCGCTTGCCGGGCTTGATGCCGGGGATGAAACCGCCGTTTTTCTTCAGGTCTTCGGCAATCTGCTGCGAGTTCATCGTGATGGCCGTATAGAAATACGTAAACACGATGATCATGAGCGCGAAGACGAAGTTATACCAAAAACTGTTGAAGTCCATGAACACGCGCCAAAAACCGGAGTTGACCGATTCGGGCGAGGCAAAACCTGCAATCGTGACCGGGATGAACATAATCGCCTGCGCGAAGATAATCGGCATAACGCCGGCCGCATTGACCTTCAACGGCAGATACTGGCGAACACCACCGTATTGTTTGTTGCCGACGATGCGCTTCGCGTATTGAACGGGGATTCTGCGCGTGCCCTGAACGAGCAGGATGCACAGCAGGATAACCACAATCAGGACGACGAGTTCCAATAAGAATACGACCAAACCGCCGCCTTGCTGTTCGAGCCGGGAAACGAATTCCCCGAACAGAGCGAAGGGCAGACGGGCGATGATACCGATCATGATGATGAGCGAGATACCGTTGCCGATACCGTTGTCGGTGATGCGTTCGCCCAACCACATGACGAACAGCGTGCCGGCCGTCAACAGGATGCAGGACGAAACCCAGAAGAATACCCCGGGGTTGGCACCGTTGAACGGAATGAACGCTTCGGCGGGCAATTGCGTCGTCAGGTTGGTCAGATAGGCAGGCGCCTGTAAGGCCGTAACGGCAATCGTCAGAACGCGTGTAATCTGATTCATCTTACGCCGGCCGCTTTCGCCTTCCTTCTGCAACTTCTGGAAGTAGGGGATAGCCATCCCGAACAACTGGATGATGATGGAGGCCGAGATGTACGGCATGATACCCAGCGCGAATACGGAGGCGTTCGAGAACGCGCCGCCGGAGAACATGTTCAACAGGCCCAGCAACCCGTCGCTCGTCTGGCTCTGCAAATTCGCCAACTGTGTCGGGTCAATGCCCGGCAATACGATAAAGGAGCCGATACGATAAATGACGATAATCCCCAATGTATAGAGGATGCGTTTGCGCAGTTCCTCTATCTTGAAGATATTCTTTATCGTTTCAATGAATCTTTTCATGGTGTTGTTCTTTGTAAACTTTAAGCGATCGTCGTGATGGAGCCCCCGCAGGCTTCAACGGCGGCCTTGGCCTTTTCGGAGAAAGCGTGGGCTTTCACTTCCAAAGCGCTCTTGAGTTCGCCGCGTCCCAACACCTTGACCAAATCTTTCTTGCCGACCAGGCCGTGGGCGGCGAGAACCGTCGGGTCAATCTGTTTGATCTGGTGTTCGGTAGCCAGTTTCTCCAACGTATCTAAGTTTACGGCCGTGTATTCCACACGGTTGATATTCTTGAAGCCAAATTTGGGCACACGCCGATAAAGAGGCATCTGACCGCCTTCGAAGCCGATCTTGCGGCTGTAACCGGAACGGGACTGAGCGCCTTTATGACCTCTGCCGGCCGTCTTGCCGTGACCGGAGCCGTAACCGCGGCCCAAACGCTTGTTTGTCTTAACGGAACCCTTGGCAGGTGCTAAACTCGATAAGTTCATATCTCTTGTTGTTTTTCTCGATTAGTTATTAAGCTTCTTCAATGCTTACCAAATGGCTGATCTTGGCAATCATGCCTTCGATCTGAGGCGTGCATTCCACAACGGCGGTCTTGCCTATGCGGCCCAATTTCAAGGCTTCCAACGTTCTTTTCTGACGGAGAGGCCGGTCGATACCGCTCTTTATTTGCGTTAACTTAACCTTTTTCATTGTCTTTACTACTCTTTGTGGCCCGATTAGCCGTTAAACACTTTATCCAATTCAATGCCTCTCAGCTGAGCGACCGTGTAGGGATCCCTCATCTGCATCAGCGCGTCGATCGTGGCCTTAACCACGGAGTGCGGGTTCGAGGAGCCTTTGGATTTGGCCAATACGTCTTTTACGCCGACGCTTTCCAATACGGCACGCATGGCACCACCGGCGATAACACCGGTACCGGGCGAGGCCGGCTTGAGGAAAACTTTGGCGCCGCTGTACTTGCCATACTGTTCGTGCGGCAGGGTACCTTTCAAAACGGGCACCTTGATCAGGTTCTTCTTGGCATCGTCCACGCCTTTCTGGATGGCCGCCTGAACTTCCTTCGCCTTACCCAAACCGTAGCCGATAACGCCATTGCCGTTACCTACCACCACGATGGCGGAAAAGCTGAAAGTACGACCGCCCTTCGTTACTTTCGTAACGCGCTGGATGCTTACCAATCTATCTTGAAACTCGATTTCGCTCGATTTTACTCTTTTTACGTTTGCGTCTGTCATTGTCGTTCTCCTTAGAATTTAAGACCCGCTTCTCTGGCGGCATCGGCCAAAGATTTTACACGTCCGTGATACAAATAACCGTTTCTGTCGAACACAACCCGGCTGATACCGGCGGCTTGCGCCCTTTCGGCCAGCATCTTGCCAACGGCCTGAGCCTTTTCGCTCTTGCTGCCGGTTGCGCTAAATTCCTTCTCTCTCGAAGACGCGGCGACCAAAGTCTTACCTTCGGCATCGTTGATGATCTGGGCGTAGATATCCTTGTTGCTACGATATACGCTCAAACGCGGCATGTCCTGTCTGCCATATACTTTTTTGCGAATACGCATCTTGATGCGTGCTCTTCTATATGATTTCGTAATAGCCATCTTGCTAATCTGTTTATAAATTCACTACTATTTGCTGCTGGCCGACTTACCGGCTTTTCTGCGCAGAACTTCACCTTCGAACTTGATACCTTTGCCTTTGTAGGGTTCGGGCTTGCGGTAGGAACGGATTTTGGCGCAGACCATACCCAGCAGTTCCTTGTCGTGGGATTCGAGCGTCAGCGTGGGGTTCTTACCTTTTTCGGCCGTAGCGGAGGCTTTGATTTCCTTCGGCAATTCGAGGAAAAGGTTGTGCGAGAAACCCAAGGCCAAGTCGAGCAGTTGGCCGTTGACCGTGGCTCTGTAACCTACACCGACGATTTCCAACGTTACCTTGTAACCTTCGGAAACCCCTACGACCATGTTGTTCAACAGGGCTCTGTAGAGACCGTGGAGCGAACGGTGACGCTTCTGGTCGGTGGGACGCTGTACGTGCACCTGTTTGGCTTCGGTATCGACCTGAACCGTGATGTCCGGATCCACCTGACGGGAGAGTTCGCCTTTGGGACCCTTTACCGTCACGAGGTTGTTCGCGGCTACGGTAACCGTTACGCCGTTCGGAATATTGATGGGAGCTTTACCAATTCTTGACATGGTTTTATCTTATTTAGCTGATGTAACAAATAACTTCACCGCCTACGTTTTCCTTGCGCGCTTCCTTGTCGGTCATCAGGCCCTTGGAAGTGGAGAGGATGGCGATGCCCAAGCCGTTCATGACGCGGGGCAGGTTTTCGGTATCGGCGTACTTACGCAGACCCGGTTTGCTCACGCGGACAATCGAGTGGATGGCCGGCAGTTTCGTGGCGGGGTGATATTTCAAAGCGATTTTCAACGTCGGCTTTTCACCTTCTTCCAATTTGAAGTTGGCGATATAGCCCTTTTCAAACAGAATGCGGGCGATTTCCAATTTCATTTTGGAGGAGGGAACTTCCAACAGTTTATGCTTGGCCATATTGGCATTTCTAATCCGTGTTAGAAAATCTGCAATAGGATCTGTAACCATTTTCTTTTCTCTTTTTAGGTTTAAACGAATAGCTTACCAACTGGCTTTCTTTACGCCCGGAATCAGGCCTTGCAGGGCCATTTCCCGGAAGTTGATACGGGAAATACCGAAAGTACGCATATAGCCTTTGGGACGTCCGGTCAGTTTGCAACGGTTGTGCAGACGAACGGGAGAAGCGTTCTTCGGGATTCTCTGGAGCGCTTCGTAGTCTCCGGCTTTCTTTAATTCAGCGCGCTTCTGAGCATATTTCGCCACAAGTTGCTGTCTTTTCAACTCGCGGGCCTTCATTGATTCTTTTGCCATAATTGCGTCCTCTTATTAGTTGTGTTTTTGGAAGGGCATACCGAATTCTTTCAGGAGCGCGTAGGCTTCCTTGTCGGAATTGGCCGTCGTTACGAACGTGATGTCCATACCACAAATCTTACTTACTTTGTCGATGTTGATTTCGGGGAAGATAATCTGTTCGGTGATACCGAAAGAGAAGTTACCCTTGCCGTCCAGCCCCTTGTCGGAGATGCCGCGGAAGTCGCGGATCCGGGGAATGGCGACGGAAATCAAACGGTCGAGGAATTCATACATCTTGTCGCCGCGCAACGTAACGCGAACGCCGATCGGCATGCCTTTACGCACCTTGAAGTTCGAAATATCCTTTTTCGACTTCGTCGCCACGGCACGCTGACCGCTGATGGCCGTCATCTCCTCGATACCGAGGTCGATGAGTTTCTTGTCGGCGATAGCCACACCCAAACCCTGGTTCAGACAAATCTTCGTCAGGCGGGGTACTTGCATAACCGACTTGTATTGGAATTCCTTCGTCAAAGCCGGTATGATCTCTTTCTGATACTTTTCTTTAAGTCTAGGCGAATAATCCATTATTTAATTACCTCCCCTGATTTTTTAGAATAACGAACTGATTTTTGTGTCTTTTCATCCAATTTCCGCCCGATTCTCGAAGCCGTACCCTTGCTGTCCACGACCATGAGGTTGGAAATATGCAGCGACGCCTCTTTCTTGATGATGCCGCCTTGCGGATTCTTGGCATTGGGCTTCGTGTGCTTGGAAACAAAGTTCACCCCCTCGACGGTGGCGCGTTGTTTTTCGGTGTCCACGAGCAGGACCTTACCTTGCTTGCCCTTATCGTCACCGGCCAACACCTTAACCGTGTCTCCTTTTTTGATGTGTAATTTCATGCGTATAAAATTTTAAAGCACTTCAGGTGCCAGTGAAACAATCTTCATAAATTGTTTTTCTCTCAATTCGCGGGCTACGGGGCCGAAGATACGGGTTCCGCGCATTTCCTCGTTCGCGGTAAGCAGAACGACGGCGTTGTCGTCGAACCGGATGTAAGAGCCATCCGCGCGACGAACTTCTTTCGTTGTTCTCACGACCACAGCCTTGGACACGGTACCTTTCTTGACGTTACCGGAAGGAAGGGCGTCTTTGATGGAAACGATAATCTTATCGCCCACGCTGGCATATCTTCTTTTGGTGCCGCCGAGTACACGAATGCAGAGCACGGATTTGGCACCGCTGTTGTCGGCAACACTAAGCCTTGTTTCTTGCTGTATCATAATTATTTAGCTCTTTCAATGATTTCAACTAATCTCCAACATTTGTTCTTGCTCAACGGCCGGGTTTCCATGATGCGAACGGTATCGCCTTCATTGCACTCGTTCTTTTCGTCGTGAGCCGTAAACTTGGTAGATTTCTTTACGAATTTACCATAGATAGGGTGCTTGGTCTTGCGTTCAACCAAAACGGTAATGGTTTTCTGCATTTTGTTGCTTACCACAACACCTATTCTCTCTTTTCTTAAGTTTCTTTCCATCTTGTCGGTTTCTTAAGCGTTATACAGCCATTTCCCTACGACGCAGTTCCGTGAGAATGCGGGCAATGGTTCTTTTGTGTTTCTTTATCAAGTTGGGATTCTCAACAGGCGAAATAGCATGATTCAATTTCATTCTGTTCAGTTCCGCTTTTTCCACATCCAAGCGTTCCTTGAGCTCGGGTATGGACAATTCTTTTACTACTAATTCAGTCTTCATGGCTAAACGCTTGTTATTCGGGTACGTAATCTCTTCTAACGATAAATTTCACCGCGATCGGCAGTTTTTGAGCCGCCAAACGCAAGGCTTCCTTCGCGATTTCTTCCGAAACCCCGTCGGCTTCGAACAGGATACGACCGGGGGCGATGCGCGCCACGAAGTATTCCGGCGCACCTTTACCTTTACCCATACGTACTTCGTTCGGCTTTTTGGTAATAGGCTTGTCGGGGAAAATGCGGATCCACAACTGACCCTCACGTTTCATATAACGGGTCATGGCTTGACGGGCGGCTTCTATCTGACGTCCGGTCAACAGCGCCGGCTCCAACGCTTTCAACGCGAAAGAACCGAAAGCGATTTCGGCACCCCGTTTGGTGTTGCCTTTGATTTTCCCTTTCTGCTGTTTCCTGAACTTGGTTTTCTTTGGTTGTAACATTTCTGTATCGTATTAAAATGTTGAACTAACGCTTACGCTCTTATTGTTTTTTTCTTCTGCCACCCATCGGACGGTTGGACGCGTTGCCACGGCCGCCGAAATCCTTACCGTTGGAAGCGGCTGCACCGAAGTTGCTCGTCAAATCGCGTTTACCGTAGATGATGCCGCGGCAAATCCAAACCTTGATGCCCAAACGGCCATAGGTCGTATGCGCTTCGTTCAACGCATAGTCGATGTCGGCGCGGAGCGTGTGGAGCGGCGTGCGGCCTTCCTTGAAGTGTTCGGTACGCGCCATTTCGGCACCGCCCAAACGACCGGAAATCTGAATCTTGATACCTTCGGCACCCATTCTCATGGCCGAGGTAATGGCCATCTTGATGGCCTTGCGGTAGGAAACACGGCCTTCGAGCTGACGCGCAATCGAGGAAGCCACGATAACGGCATCCAGTTCCGGACGTTTTACTTCCGAAATGTTGATCTGGATTTCCTTCTGGGTAAGTTTCTTCAACTCTTCCTTCAGTTTGTCCACTTCCTGACCGGCCTTGCCGATGATGACACCGGGTTTCGCCGTAAAAATAGTAATGGTCACCAATTTGAGCGTGCGCTCGATCTGGATTTTGGAAATACCGGCCTTGACCAAACGCGCGTTGAGGTATTTGCGGATTTTATCGTCTTCTACGAGTTTGGCTTCGAATTTACGACCGCCGAACCAATTGGAATCCCAACCTCTAACGATTCCCAATCTATTGCCTATAGGGTTTGTCTTCTGTCCCATTATCTACTTGTTTTCAGATTCTGATTCAACTTCCTTTACTTGTTCGGGCTGGGCCACACGGCTACCCAAAATGAGCGTCACGTGGTTGGAACGCTTTCTGATGCGGTAACCTCTGCCTTGGGGCGCCGGGCGAAGACGTTTGAGCTGTACGCCGCCGTCAACAAAGATCTCCTTGATGTATAACTTGGCGTCTTCCATGCGGAGGCCTTCGTTCTTGTTCTGCCAGTTGGCGATGGCCGAACGCAGGAGTTTGTGCAGTTTCGGCGCCGCTTCACGGTGGCTGTATTGCAAGATAGCCAACGCTTTGTCAACATCCAGTCCCCGAATCAAATCGGCGGTATATCTCGTCTTACGCGGCGAAGTGGGGTTGTTGTTCAACTTCGCCATATAGAGCGTCTTCTTCTGCTCTTTCAACTGTTCTGCGCGAATGCGTTTTCTCGATCCCATTGTTCTTTCTTTTTCTTAGGATGATTACTTTTTTCCTTTGTCCTTGTTGCCGGCATGTCCGCGGAAAATACGGGTGGGGGCGAATTCGCCCAGTTTATGACCTACCATGTTTTCGGTCACATAAACCGGGATGAATTTGTTGCCATTGTGCACAGCGATGGTCTGTCCTACAAAATCAGGAGAGATCATAGAGGCTCTGGACCAAGTCTTGATCGTAACCTTCTTCTTGCTTTCTGCAGCGGCCAGAACTTTCTTTTCTAACTTATAGTGGATATATGGACCTTTTTTAATTGAGCGGCTCATAACTTTGATTTTTAAGCGTTATTTCTTCCTTCTTTCTATGATGAACTGGTTGGAACGGTTCTTCGGACGACGCGTCTTGTAGCCCTTGGCCGGCATACCCTTGCGGCTGCGCGGGTGACCACCGGAAGCACGGCCTTCACCACCACCCATCGGGTGATCGACAGGGTTCATGACAACACCGCGGTTGCGCGGACGACGGCCTAACCAGCGGCTGCGACCGGCCTTGCCGGAAGATTCGAGGCTGTGGTCCGTATTGGAAGCCACCCCCACCGTCGCCTTGCAGGCTTGGAGGATTTTGCGCGTTTCGCCGGAAGGCAGTTTGATGATGGCGTATTTGTCTTCACGCGACATCAACTGGGCGTAAGCACCGGCGCTGCGGGCCATCTTGGCGCCCTGGCCGGGACGCAGTTCAATGTTGTAAATCAACGTACCGAAAGGAATTTCGCTCAGATAAAGCGTATTGCCCAATTCGGGGGCGATCCCTTTGCCCGACAGAATCTTTTGGCCTACCTGCAAACCCTGAGGAGCCAACATATAGCGTTTTTCCCCGTCGGCATACACCAACAGGGCGATACGGGCCGTACGATTGGGGTCGTACTCTATGGTTTTAACCACGGCGGGAATATTTTCTTTCTCCCGTTTGAAATCGATAATACGATATTGTTTCTTGTGTCCACCACCGATATAGCGCATGGTCATTTTGCCCTGGTTGTTGCGGCCACCGCTTTTGCGGACGGGCGCCAACAGACTCTTCTCCGGCGTGGAGGTCGTGATTTCCTCAAACGTGCTGATGCTGCGGAAACGCTGACCTGGCGTTGTGGGTTTGAATTTCTTTAAAGCCATTTCTCTTCTTAAATATTGCTATAAAAATCAATCGTATCGCCTTCGGCCAACGTAACGATGGCCTTTTTCGTGGCATTGGTGCGGCCCTGTATAAAACCGGCTTTGGTATAGCGGGATTTCACTTTGCCGTCGTAACGCATCGTGTTCACTTCCGATACCTTTACATTATACATGCTCTCGACGGCGTTTCTAATCTCGATTTTGTTAGCCGTTTTTTCTACGAGAAAGCCTACCCGGTTTAACTTCTCACCGATTTTCGTCATCTTTTCAGTGACGAGGGGTTTAATTATTATGCTCATTTTTCTCGTTTTAAGCGGTTTCTGACTAAGCTTCCTGGCCGTACATTTCGTCCAGTTTGCGGGCCGAAGCCTCTACAAACAACAAATTTTGCGCGTTCATAATGTCGTAAGTGTTTAAATTAGAAACATTTACAACCTTGATGAGCGGCAAATTTCGGGACGACAAAGATACGAAATTATTTGATTCCAAAAGCACTATAAGCGATTTTTTTTCAGAAAGCTGAAGATTTTTCATCACTTCCACCATGCCTTTGGTCTTGTGGGAGGCCAACTGGATGTCGTCCACCACCTTGATGCCGTCGTTCTGCAACTTGTACGCCAGGGCCGAAATACGGGCCAGACGTTTCAGTTTCTTGTTCAACTTGAAGCTGTAGTCGCGCGGACGGGGACCGAATACACGGCCACCGCCTACGAGCAACGGCGAGTTGATGTCACCGCGACGGGCACCGCCGCCGCCTTTTTGGCGACCCAACTTGCGCGTACTGCCGGATACTTCCGATCTTTCCTTGCTTTTGTGCGTGCCCTGGCGTTGGTTGGCCATATACTGCTTCACGTCCAGATAAATGGCGTGGTCGTTCGGCTCAGCCTTGGCTATGAGATCGCTCAAGACAACCTTCTTGCCGGTCTCTTGTCCTTTGATGTTATATACTGTTAGCTCCATCTCTCGAGTTTTAAAAATGAACCTTTCGGACCGGGTACCGATCCTTTAACTAAAATTAAATTCTTTTCGGGAACGATCTTTACGATCTGAAGGTTGATGCTCTTTCTTCTCTCGTGACCTTTCTGACCGGCCATGCGCAAGCCTTTGAACAAGCGGGAAGGGTAGGAAGAGGCACCGACCGAACCGGGGGCTCTAAGTCTGTTGTGTTGACCGTGAGTAGATTGACCTACGCCACCGAATCCGTGCCGTCCAACGACACCCTGAAAGCCTTTACCTTTGGTGTAGCCGGCTACGTCGATGAATTCGCCTTCTTCGAAAACATCTACGCCCAACACTTCGCCGTGCGATTTGCGGCTACCTTCCTCAAAGCGGGAGAACTCCATGCTGATGAGCTTGGGCGTCGTGTTCGCCTTGGCGAAATGCCCCATGAGGGCTTTCGGCGTATGTTTTTCCTTGCGTTCACCAAAGGACAGCTGAATGGCTTCGTAGCCGTCCTTCTCTATTGTTTTTACTTGCGTTACCACACAAGGACCAGCTTCGATTACAGTGCACGGTATGTTCTTACCGGAGGCATCCCAAATGCTAGTCATTCCGATTTTCTTTCCTATTAATCCGGACATATTAATGCTTGTTTATGGTTTCTGTGTCAATAAGGTTTTGTCTTTTACGTTATCTTGAGAGGCGGGCGGTCATCAGACTTTGATTTCCACTTCCACACCGCTCGGCAATTCCAGTTTCATCAGCGCGTCGATGGTCTTGGAGCTGCTGCTGTGAATGTCGAGCAGACGTTTGTAGGAAGACAATTCGAACTGTTCCCGCGACTTCTTGTTCACGAACGTGGAACGGTTCACGGTGAAGATCTTCTTGTTCGTCGGCAGGGGAATGGGTCCGTTGATCATCGCCCCTGTGAGCTTCACCGTCTTTACGATCTTCTCGGCCGACTTGTCAACCAAGTTGTAGTCGTAAGACTTGAGTTTGATTCTGATTCTTTGACTCACGGTTAAAAAATTTAAACTATTTATTGGCTTGTTTGATTACTTCTTCCGTAATGTTGGCCGGCGCTTCGGCATGGTAGGCGTACTCCATCGTGGAGCTGGCGCGACCGGAACTGAGCGTTCTCAAAGCCGTCACATAGCCGAACATTTCCGCCAGCGGCACCTTGGCGCGGATGGCCTGGCCACCGACCTTGGCTTCGATACCTTCCATGATACCGCGGCGACGGTTCAAGTCGCTGGAAACATCGCCCACGTAATCGTCCGGCGTTTCGATTTCCAAAGACATGATCGGTTCGAGCAATACGGACTTGGCCTTGCGGCAAGCTTCCTTAAAGCCGATTTTGGCGCAGACTTCGAACGAAAGCGCATCGGAGTCCACCGGGTGGAACGAACCGTCGATCAGACGGACCTTGAGGCTTTCGAGCGGATAGCCGGCCAAAACACCGTTTTCCAAAGAGGCCTTGAAGCCTTTTTCAATCGACGGGATGAATTCCTTGGGAATGTTACCGCCCTTGACTTCGTTGATGAACTGGAGGCCTTTGACGCCTTCGTCGGCCGGGGAAACTTCAAAGATGATATCGGCGAACTTACCGCGACCACCGGTCTGTTTCTTGTAAATCTCGCGGTGCTGAACGGCGGAGCGTACGGCTTCCTTGTAGGCCACCTGGGGCTTGCCCTGGTTGCATTCCACATGGAATTCACGGCGCAGACGGTCAATCAGTACATCCAAGTGCAACTCGCCCATACCGCTGATAACGGTCTGACCGGAGTTCTCGTCGGAGTGAACCTGGAACGTCGGGTCTTCTTCCGCCAATTTCGCGAGCCCGTTCGACAGTTTGTCAACATCGGCCTGCGAAACGGGTTCGATGGCGATGCTGATAACCGGGTCGGGGAACGTCATGGATTCGAGGATAATCGGATGGTTCTCGTCGCAAAGCGTGTTACCGGTCTTGATTTCCTTGAAACCTACGGCCGCGCCGATGTCACCGGTTTCGATGCGGTCCATCGGTTGCTGTTTATTGGAGTGCATCTGCAGGATGCGGGATATACGTTCTTTTTTACCGGTGGAGGCGTTGAGCACGTAGGAACCGGCATCCAAAGCGCCGGAGTAAACGCGGAAGAAAGCGATACGGCCTACGAACGGGTCGGTCGCAATCTTGAACGCCAACGCGCTGAACGGTTCGTTTACATCGACCTTGCGCGATTCTTCGTCACCGGATTTGGGGTTGATACCCGTGATGGCTTCCACGTCCAGCGGGCTCGGCAGGTAGCGGGCCACGGCGTCGAGCAGGAGCTGGATCCCCTTGTTCTTGAACGCCGAACCGCACAATACCGGGTTGATCGTCATTTCGACGGTCGCCTTGCGGATGGCGGCGATGATTTCGTCTTCGGTAATCGTGCTCGGATCATCGAAGTATTTGGTCATCAGGTTTTCGTCCAACTCGGCCACTTCCTCCAACAGGCGGTTGTGGTATTCTTCCACCGTGTCTTTCAAATCATCGGGGATGGGCACTTCAAAGAACGTGAGCCCCTTGTCTTCCTCGTTCCATTCATAGGCTTTGCGGGCGATAACGTCCACCACACCCTTGAACGTGTCTTCCTGACCGATGGGAATCGTCAAAACGACCGGCTTGGCCTGCAGACGTTCCTTGATTTGGGTCACGACATTGAAGAAGTCGGCGCCGGTACGGTCCATCTTGTTGACGAACGCGATACGGGGCACTTTATATTTGTTGGCCTGACGCCAAACGGTTTCGGACTGGGGCTGTACGCCGCCCACGGCGCAGAACAAAGCGACGGCGCCGTCCAATACACGCAGGGAACGTTCCACTTCCACGGTGAAGTCCACGTGCCCCGGGGTATCGATCAGGTTGATTTTATAATTGTCGTTGCGGTATTTCCAGAAAACGGTCGTCGCGGCGGACGTAATCGTGATACCTCTTTCCTGTTCCTGCGCCATCCAGTCCATCGTGGCCGAACCGTCGTGCGTTTCGCCGATTTTGTGGTTCTTGCCGGTGTAGTACAGGATACGTTCGGAACAAGTCGTCTTGCCGGCATCGATGTGGGCCATGATGCCGATGTTTCTCGTCTTTGCTAAATCGTGTGCCATCTAATGTGTAGTTCCTTAAAATTTAAAATGCGAGAACGCTTTGTTGGCTTCGGCCATTCTGTGGATTTCTTCCTTGCGTTTGAAAGCGGCGCCTTCTTCCTTATAGGCCGACATGATTTCACCGGCCAGTTTCAGGCTCATGGATTTCTCGCTGCGTTTGCGGGCGTAGTTGATGAGCATCTTCATACCCAACGACTGTTTGCGTTCCGGACGGATTTCGGAAGGAATCTGGAACGTGGCACCGCCTACACGGCGGCTGCGTACCTCTACGGAGGGCGTTACGTTCGAAAGCGCTTTCTTCCATACTTCCAAACCGTCTTCCTTCGTCTTTTCGGAAACGACGTCAATGGCGTCGTAGAACAGTTCGTGCGCTATGTTCTTTTTGCCGGAATACATCAGGTTGTTGATGAACTTGCTGACCAATACGTCATGGTATTTGGGGTCCGGTAAAATGACTCTCTTTTTAGGCGTTGATTTTCTCATTTCTTGCGATGATTTTACGCGTCAATATACATTATTATATAATAGCCTCAGGCTGCCTATTTCTTCTTGGGACGTTTGGTACCGTATTTGGAACGGCGTTGGTTGCGCCCTTCCACGCCGGACGTATCCAACGCGCCGCGGATGATATGGTATCTTACACCGGGGAGGTCCTTGACACGGCCGCCACGGATCATGACGATCGAGTGTTCCTGCAGGTTGTGACCTTCGCCGGGAATGTAGGCGTTCACCTCTTTCTGATTGGTCAGACGTACTCTCGCAACCTTACGCATGGCGGAGTTAGGCTTCTTAGGCGTAGTCGTGTAAACGCGCACACAGACCCCACGACGCTGGGGACAGGCATCCAACGCGGGCGACTTGCTTTTGTCCGTGATCTGCTGACGCCCTTTGCGAACTAATTGTTGAATTGTTGGCATATCTTATTGTTAATGTTTAAGTTAACGTGTTTAAAATTTGCGTTTTTAAAGGATGGCAAAGTTAGTAAAAAAAATATAAATAACAAACAAATGTTGAAAAAAGTACGGGCTGGATGTTTGGGGATGGTACACGCCCCAAAACCGTAAGGGTGGAAAAGTTTCTAAAAAATCCTTAATTTTGTGGGTTTAAGTTTTAGACCATGAAGATAACAATCGTGGGGACCGGCTATGTCGGTCTCGTGACGGGCGTATGTTTCGCCGATGTGGGCATAGAGGTATGCTGCGTGGATGTGGATCAGCGTAAAATCGATATGCTGAACCAAAAACGCGCGCCTATTTTCGAACAAGGGCTGGAAGAATTGTTGGTCCGGAATGTGGATAAAGGCCGGCTGACGTTCTCAACCTCGTTGAAGGAGGCGATGCAGGGCTCGGAAGTCATTTTCTGCGCCGTGGGCACACCGCCCGACGAGGACGGCAGCGCGGACCTGCGCTATGTGCTGGACGTGGCGCGCGAGGTGGGGCGGAATATGAACGACTATGTGCTGTTGGTTACGAAAAGTACGGTGCCGGTCGGTACGGCCCGCAAGGTCAAGCAGGCGGTGACGCAAGAATTGGCGGCGCGGGGCGAGAACGTCGATTTCGATGTGGCGTCGAATCCGGAGTTTCTCAAAGAGGGTTCGGCCGTCAAGGATTTCATGTATCCCGAACGCATTGTCGTTGGGGTGGAGTCGGAACGCGCACGGGAAGTCATGAGCCGGCTGTATAAGCCGTTTACGTTGAACGGGCATCCGGTGCTGTTTATGGACGTGCCCTCGGCCGAGATGACGAAGTATGCGGCCAACGCCATGTTGGCCACGCGCATCAGTTTCATGAACGACATCGCGAACCTGTGCGAGAAAGTGGGCGCGAATGTGGACCACGTGCGCAAAGGCATGGGGTCGGATTCCCGTATCGGCGGCAAATTCCTTTATCCGGGTATCGGCTACGGCGGTTCCTGTTTCCCCAAAGATGTCAAGGCACTGATCAAGACGGCCGACGGCGAGGGTTACGACATGCGTGTACTCAAGGCGGTGGAAGCCGTCAACGAACGGCAGAAGTCGTTAATGTACCGCAAGTATTCGGATTTCGCCAACGGTAGTTTGCAGGGTAAGACGGTCGGGCTATGGGGGCTGGCGTTCAAGCCGGGGACGGACGACATGCGGGAAGCGCCGTCGTTGGTTATGATAGACGAGTTCATTCAGGCCGGTTGCACGGTGAAGGCCTACGATCCGGTAGCCATGGATGAATGCCGGCGCCGGATCGGCGACCGCATTACCTATTGTGACGATATGTATCAGGCGGCGGCCGATACCGATGCGCTTTTCCTCGTGACGGAGTGGACGGAGTTCCGTTCGCCGGATTGGAAGCGGGTCGGGGATAAGATGCGGACGCGGGTTTTGTTCGACGGTCGTAACCTGTACGGGCGTCGGGATGTGGAACAGGCCGGCTTTGCCTATTTCGGCATCGGTTTATGATATAATGAGAGTGGCATGAAACGTATTTTGGTAACGGGAGGCGCCGGCTTCATCGGTTCGCATCTGTGCGAGTATCTGCTTGGGCAAGGCCATGAAGTCATTTGCCTTGACAATTATTTTACAGGGCGTAAGGCGAACATCGTGCATCTGCTGTCGAATCCCTATTTCGAATTGGTGCGCCATGACGTAACGACGCCCTATTATGCCGAGGTGGACGAAATCTATAACCTGGCTTGTCCCGCCTCCCCCGTGCATTATCAATACAATCCGATCAAGACGGTCAAGACGTCGGTTATGGGGGCTGTCAATATGCTGGGATTGGCCAAGCGCGTCAAGGCGAAAATCCTGCAGGCATCGACCAGTGAGGTCTATGGAGACCCGGCCGTGCATCCGCAGGTGGAAGCCTATTGGGGCAATGTCAATCCGATTGGCCTCCGTTCCTGCTACGATGAGGGCAAACGTTGCGCGGAAACCTTGTTTATGGACTATCACCGGCAGAACGGCGTGCGCATCAAGATTATCCGAATTTTCAATACATACGGTCCGCGTATGCTCATGAACGACGGACGGGTCGTTTCCAATTTCATCGTACAGGCCCTCAAGGGCGAGGATATCACGATTTACGGCGATGGCTCCCAAACGCGCAGTTTCCAATATATCGACGATCTGGTGGCCGGCATGACGCGCATGATGGAAGCCGATGAGTCTTTCATAGGACCGGTCAATATCGGCAATCCGCATGAATTCACGATTTTGGAATTGGCGGAAAAAGTCATCGCCATGACGGGCAGCCGTTCCAAGTTGGTGCGCAAACCCTTGCCGTCGGATGATCCGACGCAGCGGAAGCCGGATATCCGTCTGGCCAAGGAACGTTTGGATTGGGAACCGCATATCCAATTGGAAGAGGGCTTGAAGAAGACGATTGCCTATTTTGAACAACAATTGAAAACGATATAGGTTATGGCGGACAACGGTGGCGATATCCGGGTATTGGTGACGGGAAGCAACGGCCAATTGGGTATGGAGCTTCAGCGTCTCTATCGGGAAGGACGATTCAAAGGCGGGCCGATGCTGTTTGCGGATATGGATGTATTGGATATCTGCAATTGGTCGGATGTGCGGGGTTATTTGGGTGTGAACCGAATAAACGTCGTCATTAACGCGGCGGCCTATACCAATGTGGAACAGGCGGAGACCGACGAGAACGCGGCTTATGCCGTCAATCGGGACGGGGTGGGCGTGTTGGCGCAGGTGTGCGCCGAATTGGGCGTCTATCTGGTGCATGTCTCCACCGACTATGTATTTGACGGAACGCAGGACGAACCCTATCGGGAGGACGATCAACCGAATCCGACCGGTGTGTACGGCGCCTCCAAACGGGCCGGCGAGGAGGAGATGCTGAAGGCGGGCGGCAATGGGGTTATTGTCCGGACGGCTTGGCTGTATTCCGCGTTTGGCAAAAATTTCGTCAAGACGATGATTCGGTTGGGACGGGAACGGGAAGAAGTGCATGTGGTGGCCGACCAGATCGGTAGCCCGACTTGGGCCCGGGACTTGGCCGAAGCCCTATTGGTAATGATTGGCGCGAACCACCGTGCGCATAAGCGGGGTATCGAAATCTTCCATTATACGAACGAGGAGCATTGCAGTTGGTGCGAGTTTGCGATGGCCATCATGCACAAGATTCATGCGAACTGTGTCGTGAATCCCATTGCGACTTCCGAATATCCGGCCACCTGCCGGCGGCCGATGTACAGCGTATTGGATAAAACGAAGATAAAACGGGTGTACGGCCTATACATTCCGACGTGGGAAGCCGCGTTGGATAAGATGTTGGCCGATCCGGAACTCAGAATACAATAGCGTAGGGATTATATGCCAAAGAAAACGAGTGAAACCACACCGGCTCCGGCACGGGGACGGAAGAAGTCGGACGAGGCCCGCTATCTGAAAGAAGCGGTAGCGGCCATGCAGGACAAAAAGGCCGAACGTATCCGGAGTTTGGATTTGCGCAAGGCCGTCGGTTCGACGTTCGATTATTTCTTGATAGCCGAAGCCCTTTCTGGCACACAGGTACGGGCGATTGCCGACGGGGTGGCCGACCGGCTTTATGAAGCCTGCGGCATCGATCCTTTGCACAAGGAAGGCTACGCCAACGCCGAATGGATTCTGCTGGATTACGGCGGTTTGGTGGTGCACGTGTTTCAGCGCGACGTGCGTCAACATTATAAATTGGAGGAATTATGGGGCGATGCCCGTATCACGACATATGAAGAAGGAAATGGAGAATAATCAGCAAAAGCATCCGACACCGGGAGGCGGGCCGTTGCGGCCGAATCCGAGGAAACGTTTCAATATCTATTGGATTTATGGGGCGTTGCTGTTGGTGTTTATCTATCTGCAACTGACGTCCACGGGCTTTAACGAACCCAAATCTTACGATACGAACCTCTACGGGGTGGAGCGGATGCTCAAGGCCGGCGACGTATCGAAAATCGTTGTGGTCAATAAGGAATTCGCCGAGATTCATATCAAGGACGACAAGGTGTATGGCGATACGGCTTACGACAAGTTGCGGCATAAGGACGGTTTCTCGAACCGGAAATATTATGTGTATAAGTTCCTTTCGTTGGATGATTTCGCCGAAGACGTGAAGCGTGTACAGCTGGAAGCGCGGGCACAGGATACCGTAGGCCTGTCGGCGGCGGCGCGCGAGGCGCTTTGGAACCGGCCGCTCGTGGAACCCGTACCGGAAACCCGGAAGAACTTTTGGGAGGAAAGCCTCGGCTCGATTATTTGGATAGGGTTTATGATCCTTATGACCATCATGATTTTCAGGATGTTTTCGCGCGGCAATCCCATGGGCGGCGGCGCGGGCGGCATCTTCAGTTTCGGCAAGTCCAAGGCGCAACTCTACGATAGCAAGAACACGACGGTCAACGTGACGTTCGACGATGTGGCCGGTTTGGAGGAGGCCAAGGTAGAGGTCAAGGAAATCGTGGATTTTCTGAAAAATCCGGAACGTTATACCAAGTTGGGCGGCAAGATTCCCAAAGGCGCGTTGCTTGTGGGACCTCCGGGTACCGGCAAGACACTGTTGGCCAAGGCTGTGGCCGGGGAGGCCAAGGTGCCTTTCTTCTCCATTTCGGGCTCTGATTTTGTGGAGATGTTCGTCGGGGTGGGGGCATCCCGTGTGCGGGATTTGTTCCAAACGGCCAAGGAAAAGGCGCCGAGCATCATCTTTATCGATGAAATAGACGCCATCGGGCGGGCGCGCGGCAAGAACGCCTATACGGGCTCTAACGACGAACGCGAGAATACGTTGAACCAGTTGTTGACCGAAATGGACGGCTTCGGTACGAACAGCGGCGTTATCATCCTGGCGGCGACGAACCGGGCGGACATCCTCGACCGCGCCCTGATGCGGGCCGGCCGTTTCGACCGTCAGATTCATGTGGAACTGCCGGAGTTGGAGGAACGAAAGGCCGTGTTCAAGGTGCATCTCAAGTCGGTAAAGACCGATGCGAGCGTGGATATAGATTTTCTGGCCAAGCAGACGCCGGGCTTTTCGGGCGCGGACATCGCCAACGTTTGCAACGAGGCGGCCCTGATTGCCGCGCGCAAGGATAAGGCGGCCGTGCAGAAACAGGACTTTTTGGACGCCATCGACCGCATTGTGGGCGGTTTGGAACGGCGGAGCAAGATTATATCGAAGGAAGAGAAGCGGGTGATCGCCTATCACGAGGCGGGGCATGCCGCGGTCAGCTGGATGTCGCGTTATGCCAATCCGTTGGTCAAGGTAACGATTGTGCCGCGCGGCAAGTCGCTCGGGGCGGCTTGGTATCTGCCCGAAGAACGGCAGATTACGACCGTGGAACAGATGCGGGACGAGATGATGGCCACATTGGGCGGCCGCGCGGCGGAGGAAGTCGTGTTCGGCCGTATCTCGACGGGGGCGTTGAACGATTTGGAGAAAGTGACGCAGCAGGCTTACGCGATGGTGGCCTATTACGGTATGGATCCGGATGTGGGGCCGTTGAGTTATTACGATTCGACCGGTCAGCAGGAGTATATGTTCGGCAAACCGTACAGCGAAAAGACGGCCGAGACGATAGACCGCCGCGTGCGCGGGATGGTGGAGGAAGCCTATGCCGAGGCCAAACGGATTTTGACCGAGAACAAGGATAAGTTGGACCGGTTGGCACAGGTGCTCATCGACAAGGAAGTGATGTTCCGCGACGATGTGGAGGTTATTTTCGGCAAACGGCCGTTCGAGGACGCCACACCGGAGGCCGAAGCGGATACCTCGACGTCCGCCCCCGATCCGACGGAGACGACGGTTTCGATGACGGCTTTATAATAGACAACGGGTATGGAAGAGGTAACCTCCAAAGAAAAAATCTTGAAGGATATCCGGGAAGCGTTGACCAGCCATCCGATAGAGAATCCTTATCCGACCATCGATTTGGACGAACCGGTGGCGACGGTGGGCAACGACTATCCTGACGCGCTGTTTGCCGAGAACTTTGTGCGTCGCGGGGGTAAACTGATATACTGCGAAAATGTGGAGACGGCCGTGCAGAGCCTACATCTGTTGGGGATGCAGGAAGACTGGAGCGGTCAGATTTTTTGCGGCGAGGACGCCGTGGCGCAGCTTTTGGATGCCGCGGGCTTGGCGTATAGCCGGCGGCCGTCAGATGTGGCCGTCAAACGGATAGGCTGTTGCAGTTGCCTGTCTCTGTTTGCGCAGACGGGCAGCGTGCTGTTCGATGCGGCGACGGTGGGGCGGCGGTTGTATGCAGGGGCCGATCTCATTATATTTTTTGCCACGATGGATCAAATCGTGCTGGACGAACGGGAGGCCTTCCGGGAAATGAAAGAAGTGCCGTTGCGTTCTTCTTCGACCACGGTGTGGACGGGGCTTTCCAAACTGACGGATATAGACGGCGAGTCACGGCCGGGATTCGGGCCGGGGCGTGTGATACTGTTCCTGATAGACCGCGCGGAGGTGTATGTCCGCACGGAAGGGGCGATGGAAGGGGGCGCGGAAGCATGAGTGCGAAGTTTCAGAAAATAGGCAACCGCAGCCTCGTCGGATTGGGCGTGGTGGCGGCCGTGGGATTGAGCATCGAACTCGGTGCATGGGCGGTGTTCGGACTGTTCGGTTTGGTAACGGCCATCGGGCTGTATGAAATCCGCCAATTGTTTGCCGGGAGCGGCCGAGCCGTGGCAGCGTGGTTGGTTTACGGCGCGGGCGGTGCGCTTTATGCGGGCGGCGGCTTGGCACTGTTGGATGTGCCGGTGGCATGGACGGTGGCCGTAGCGGTTGCCGTCGGTCTTTTGGGCATGACGCTCGGCGTAATACAGTGTGGTAGGCAATATATATTAGTTGGTTCGGTTGCCGGTTGGCTATGGTCGCTGTGGGCGGCCGTCTATGTGGCCCTGCCTTTGGTTTCGCTCGTATGGCTACGGCGCGTGGAGTTGCTGTGGCCGCTGTTCCTCATCGTATGGGCCAACGATGTGTTCGCCTATATCGTGGGCAGTTCGTTCAAGGAAGAAAAACGGCATAAGCTGGCACCGCGCATTTCGCCGGCCAAGAGTTGGGAAGGGGCGTGCGGCGGTTTTTTAGCGGCCGTCGTGGCGGGTATGGCGTGGGCGGTGTGCAAGGGTTTACCGGTGGCGGCTTTTATGGTTTTCGCCGTGGTGGTGGCGTCGGTCGGTGTTTTAGGCGATTTGCTCGAATCGCATTACAAGCGTCAGGCTGGCCTCAAGGATTCCGGCACGTTGCTGGGCGGGCACGGCGGTATATTGGATCGTTTCGACAGCATCTTGTTGGCCGCGCCGGCCGCCGTGATGTTGCGGATGATAATAGGTTGGTTGTAAAAGGGCTTAAAAGGGAAGCTTATGAAAATACATAGGGAAGGACGCGGCATCATCGTATGGACGGGCGTGATGTTTGTGGTGATGGGATTGTCCATCAATATATTTTGTGAAACCCGATGGTTCATCGCTATTTGTTGGACGTTGTGCTTCTTGTTGTGGGGGCTCATCGTCTGTTTCTTCCGGATGCCGAACCGGGAATATCCGGAACATACCGACCGTTGTGTCGTGGCACCGGCCGATGGCGTTATCGTGGATATCGCCAAGGTCAAGGACCCCGAATATTTCGATGACGAACGCATCCGCATCTCCGTCTTCATGTCGCCGGCCAACGTGCATGTGAACCGTTATCCGGTAGGCGGTGAAGTCATTTACCGCAAGTATCATCCGGGGCGTTATCTCGTGGCCTGGCACCCCAAGTCCTCCACGCTGAACGAACGCAATACGGTGGTGCTGCGTACGGCGGGCGGCGCGGAAATCCTCGTGCGGCAGATAGCCGGCGCCTTGGCGCGCCGTATCGTTTCCTACGCCAAAGTGGGGGAACAGGTGTTGCGCGGTCAGGAGTTGGGCTTTATCAAATTCGGTTCGCGCGTTGATATCTTCCTGCCGCTGACGGCCGAAATCAAAGTGGAGATGGAGGAACACGTGCGGAGCGGCATCAGTCTGTTGGCGGAATTGGCGTAACGGTGACCGATTTGGATTTTTTAGAAAAAAAATCTACTTTTGCAACCGATTTGTCGTTCGGGATGTAGCTCAGTCCGGTAGAGTACGCGTCTGGGGGGCGTGTGGTCGCAAGTTCGAATCTTGTCATCCCGACAGAATCAGAGCACTTACCCTAAAAAGTAAGTGCTCTATTTGTTTTATGCGAAATAACCAATACAAATAAAAATAGCAGAACCGTCATGTCAAAGACCGTAAAGATCCTGACGATTAATCCGGGATCGACTTCTACCAAAATCGCGCTTTTCGAGGGCGAAACCAATGTCTTTCAGAAAAACCTCAAGCATTCCGCCGAGGAATTGGCACCGTTTGACAAGGTCGCCGACCAGTTCGGGTTCCGCAAGAATGCCATTCTGAAAGTGCTGAAAGAAGAAGGGATTGGCATTGACGACATCGCCTATATCGTGGGGCGCGGCGGCTTGGTCAAGCCGATCGCTTCCGGCATCTATGAAGTGAACGAGGCCTTGCTGGCCGATTTGCGCAAAGGGGTTCAAGGTGAGCACGCGAGCAACCTGGGTGGGCTGATTGCGGCCGACCTGGCAGCCCAAATCGGTGCGAAAGCCTATATCGCCGACCCGGTGGTGGTGGATGAATTGCAGGATGTGGCGCGTATTTCGGGCCATCCGGCTTTCGAACGGATTTCGATTTTCCATGCCTTGAACCAAAAGGCGATTGCGCGGACGTATGCCAAGGAAAACGGTAAGAAATACGAAGACCTGAATCTGATTGTGGCGCACTTGGGCGGCGGCATCAGCGTGGCGGCGCATTGCAAGGGCAAGGCCATCGACGTGAACAACGCGCTGGACGGCGACGGGCCTTTCTCGCCCGAACGTTCCGGCGGCTTGCCCGTTGGGTCGCTCATCAAGGCTTGCTTCAGCGGACAATATACGTTGGCGCAACTTAAGAAAATGATTTGCGGTCAGGGTGGTTATGTGGGTTATCTGAACACGAACGACGCCTACGATGTGGAAGTGAAGGCCAAGGACGGCGACGCCAAGGCCGCGATGATCCAGGAAGCCATGGCTTATCAGGTGGCCAAGGAAATCGGGGCGATGGCGACGGTATTGAAAGGTAAGGTGGATGCCATTCTGGTAACGGGCGGCATCGCTTACGGCAAACCGTTCGTGGAATCGTTGAAAGAAAAGGTTTCGTTCCTTGCCCCCGTGGCCGTTTATCCGGGCGAAGACGAAATGAAGGCTTTGGCCATGAACGCCTTGATGTTGCATCAGGGCGAACTGACGGCCAAAATATATTGCTAACGCATTAAAAAACTGTAAGGATATGATCAATCCGGCATTATTCAAACCGAAGTCGATCGTCGTGGTCGGAGCCTCCAACGATATTTCCAAACCGGGGGGGCGTGTGTTGAAACACATTCTGGACGGCAAGTTCAGCGGACAGGTCTATACGGTCAACCCGAAGGAGGACGAGATACAGGGTATTCACTGTTATCATAATGTGTCGGAGTTGCCGGACGTGGATTTGGCCGTCATCGCCATTGCGGCCAAGTATGCGCCGGATGCCGTGGAAGTGTTGACCAAGCGGAAGAATACGCGCGCCATCATCATTATCTCGGCCGGTTTCGGTGAAGAGAGCCATGAAGGCAAGGTGCTGGAGGATAAGATTGTCGGATATTGCAACGAGGTGGGGGCGGCCTTGATAGGCCCCAACTGCACGGGAATTCTGACGCCTTACCACCGCAGCATCTTTTCCGGCCCCATGCCGGAGTTGGATCCGCAGGGTTGCGATTTCATTACGGGCAGCGGCGCGACGGGCGTTTTCATCCTCGAAGCCTCTATTCCGGCCGGCTTGCGTTTCGCCAATGTATTTACCGTGGGCAACTCGGCGCAATTGGGTGTGGAGGAGATATTGGAACATCTGGACGAGACGTTCGACCCCGCGGCGAGTTCGCGCGTCAAACTGCTGTATATTGAAAATATCCGCAACCCCCAAAAGTTGCTCAAACACGCCCAGTCGCTCATTCGGAAAGGCTGTAAGATCGCGGCCATTAAGGCCGGTTCTTCCGAGGCCGGTTCGCGGGCGGCTTCGTCGCATACAGGGGCTTTGGCTTCGTCGGACGTGGCCGTGGACGCCTTGTTCCGCAAGGCCGGCATCGTGCGTTGCTACGGCCGTCAGGATTTGATGACGGTGGCTTCCATTTTCCAACATCCGGAACTGAAAGGCAAAAACATCGCGATTATCACGCACGCCGGCGGACCGGCCGTCATGCTGACCGATGCGCTGTCGAAAGCCGGACTGAATGTGCCTAAAATCGATCCGGTCAAGGCGCAACCGTTGAAGGAGCAGTTGTTCCCGGGCTCGTCCGTCGCCAATCCGATTGACTTTTTGGCTACGGGAACGGCCGAACATCTCGGCAAGATTATCGACGCCTGCAACAACGATTTCGATGAGGTGGACGCGATGGCCGTTATCTTCGGCACGCCGGGCCTCGTGCGCATTTTTGACGTTTACCGGTTGCTGGACGAAAAGATGAAACATTCCAAGAAGCCGATTTATCCGATATTGCCGGCCGTGGTGACGGCCCGCGAGGAATTGGAGGAATTCTTGGGCAAGAACCGCATCAATTTTCAGGATGAGGTCGTTTTCGGTTCGGCTTTGGGGCGTGTGTTCCATACGCCGGCACCCGATACCGACACGGTCAGCCTCGACGGTGTCGATCAGGCGGCCATCCGCAAGGTCATCGAAAACAATCCGGACGGCTATCTGGCGCCCGATCAAATTCAAATCCTGCTGGATGCGTGCGGGGTGCCGCGTGCCGGTGAAGCCGTGGTCGATACGGCGGATGCGGCGGTGGCGGCGGCCGGAAAACTCGGCTATCCGCTCGTGATGAAGGTGGTGGGCCCCGTACATAAGTCGGATGTGGGAGGCGTTGTGCTCAATGTCAAGGACGCCGCCACCGTGAAGGCCGAGTTCGAGCGCATGATTAAAATCAAGGACACGACGGCCATCTTGATGCAACCGATGCTTTCGGGCATGGAAATCTTTGCCGGCGTCAAGTATGAACCCAAGTTCGGTCACATGATCCTGTGCGGTTTGGGCGGTATCTTCATCGAAGTGCTCAAAGACGTGCAGACGGGCTTGGCTCCTGTGACGGCCAAGGCGGCCAAGGGCATGATCGAACGTCTGAAAGGTTACAAGATGTTGCAGGGGGTACGCGGTCAGGAAGGCGTCAACATCGAGGCGTTCGCCAAGGTCGTGGAATCGCTTTCAAAGCTCGTGGCCGTGGCGCCCGAAATTCAGGAAATGGACATCAACCCGCTCTTGGGCAATGCCAAGCAGGTGGTGGCCGTGGATGCCAGAATCCGAATTCAGAAGTAAATGAAAAAGCAGGATTGGTGGATGATGATAGGGGCATGCCTTGCGCTATGCCCCTTTTTCTTCATAGACGGCGTCAAGGCGTTCTATTTCGAAGCCAACGCCAAGATGCCGGTATTGTCCGGTTTCGTCAAGTTTGCCGTATTGTCGACGTTTGGGGAAGTCATCGCGTTGCGCTTGCGCACGGGGCACTACTATGAAAAAGGCTTCGGGCTGTGGCCGCGCATGATTGTGTGGGGCTTTCTCGGTGCGTGGATTGTCATGGCCATGCGGATATTCGGCAAGGGCGTGCCCGTGCTGTGCGATACCATCTTCTGTACCGACGGCGCGGTGGCGGCGGCCATGCAGGGCGGCCTGAGCTGGACCAAGTTCGGCGGGGCCTTCGCCATTTCGTTGATGCAGAATACGGCCTTCGCCCCGGTGTTCATGCTGTTGCACAAGGTCAGCGATACGCATATCCTCGAACAGGGCGGCCGGCTGAAAGCCTTGGTCACGCCCATACCGTTCAGCCGTATTTTGGCGAACCTGAACTGGGACGTGCAATGGAATTTCGTCTTCAAGAAGACGATTCCGCTGTTCTGGATTCCCGCCCATACCGTTACGTTCATGTTGCCGCCGCAATGGCAGGTCTTGTTCGCCGCCTTGCTGGGCGTCGTTTTGGGCATCCTGCTGGCCATTGCCGCCAATAAAAAGTAGGTAAGGATGTATGTAATGTCGTTATTGTTTGATTATCACATTGTTTGATAAGAAAAACCACGGCGGCATCCGGAAAAAGAGATAAAAAAATTGGGCGAGATATTGCAGATACGAAAAAAAGTTGTACCTTTGCACTCCCTTTAAGGCTGGCCCGTTCGTCTAGTTGGCCTAGGACGCAAGATTTTCATTCTTGAAATCAGGGGTTCGAATCCCCTACGGGCTACAAAACATAAATGTTGTAAAGAGTAATGGCAAACCACAAATCATCCATAAAGCGGATTCGTTCGACGGAAACCAAGAGAGAGCATAACCGTTATTATGCCAAGACGATGCGTAACGCGTTGAGAGATTTTAGAGCTTTGACCTCGGTTGACGAAGTGAAGGCCAAAACTTCCACGATGGTTTCCATGGTGGACAAGTTGGCGAAACATCATATCATTCACAAGAACAAGGCTGCGAACCTCAAATCGCAGATCATGATGAAAGCCGCTAAGTTGTCCGTTCCCGCTGAAGCCGCGAAATAGGTTTATCCGATTTAGAGTTTTTTGTTTTCATAATGATTTTTGGGGCTCTATCCAGCAATGGGTAGAGCTTTTTTTGTATCTTTACATTCAGAAGCCGGTGGCTTGAATGGATAAGTAATAATAAAAACACGATGAAACGATATCTTTTAATCTCAGTATTAACGGTTTTAACCTTTCACGTTATGGCACAGCAAAAGATTGTACAGACGGCCGGCCGCGACCAATTGGGCACGTTCGCCCCGAAGTTCGCGCAGTTGAACGACGAGGTCCTTTTCGGCGAGGTATGGAGCCGCACCGACAAACTCGGCTTGCGGGACCGCAGTTTGGTGACGCTTACGTCGCTCATCAGTCAGGGCATTACGGACAATTCGTTGATATATCATCTACAATCGGCCAAAAACAACGGCATTACCCGTACCGAAATAGCCGAAATCATTACCCATATCGGTTTTTATGCCGGTTGGCCGAAAGCCTGGGCGGCCTTCCGTTTGGCCAAGGACGTTTGGGCCGAGGACGGGCAAGGGACGGATGCCAAGGCGGCCTTTCAGCGGGAGATGATTTTCCCGATTGGCGAACCGAATACGGCTTATGCCCGCTATTTCATCGGCAACAGTTATCTCGCGATGATTTCCACGGAGCAGGTTTCGATTGCCAACGTGACGTTCGAACCGCACTGCCGCAATAACTGGCATATCCACAAAGCCAAGTCGGGCGGCGGTCAGATGTTGGTCGGCGTGGCCGGTCGCGGCTGGTATCAGGAAGAGGGCAAGCCGGCGGTGGAAATCCTGCCGGGCACGGTCATTCATATTCCCGCCAACGTGAAGCATTGGCACGGGGCGGCCGCCGATAGTTGGTTCGCCCATTTGGCCATTGAAATCGCGGGCGAGGATACGTCCAACGAATGGCTTGAACCGGTCAGCGACGCGGAATACGATAAATTATAAGGCGATGAATACGTTCGGACGGTATTTGCGGTTTACGTCTTTCGGCGAGTCGCACGGTGCGGCGATAGGCGGGGTATTGGACGGTATGCCGGGCGGGGTGCCCGTCGATACGGCTTTCGTACAGGCGGCCCTGGCGCGTCGGCGGCCGGGCAATCAGGACTTGGCCGGAACAAGCGCGCGGCGCGAGGCCGACGAAGTGCGTTTCCTTTCCGGTATATACGAAGGAAAGACGTTGGGTACGCCCATCGCGTTCCTCATAGAGAATACCGATGCGCGGAGCGCGGATTACGACGCCTTGGCGGAGGCTTACCGTCCGTCTCATGCCGACGATACGTATGAGGCGAAGTACGGATGGCGCGATGCGCGCGGCGGCGGGCGGGCTTCGGCGCGGGAGACGGCCGCGCGCGTGGCGGCCGGTGCTTTGGCGCAGTGTCTGCTGTCTGCGGCCGGCGTCCGTGTATATGCCTATACCGAGCGTATCGGCGGGGTGTGTTGCACCGAACCTTATACGGCTTACGATTTGACGCGGGTGTATGACAGCCCGCTGTATTGTCCGGCACCGGACGCGGCGGCCGCCATGCAGGCGGAATTGATGCGTTGTGCGGCCGAGGGCGATACGGTGGGCGGCTGTGTCCGCGGCGTCATCCGCGGTTTACCCAAAGGATGCGGCGAACCGATATACGATAAACTGACGGCGCGTCTGGCGGCCGCGATGATGGGCATCAACGCCGCGCGCGGGTTTGAAATAGGCGAGGGCTTCCAAGCGGCGGCCATGCGCGGCAGCGCGCATAACGACGCTTGGACGGGCGTGGATGAAAACGGCCTGTTGCAGACGGCGCGGAACCGTTGCGGCGGCGTGCGCGGCGGCATCAGCACGGGCGAAGACATTTGGTTCCGCGTGGCTTTCAAGCCGATTGCGACCTTGATGCGCCCCACGGAGCTGTGGCACAAGGGGAAAGGCCTTGTGATGGTGGACGTGAAAGGCCGGCACGATGTGTGTTGTGTGCCGCGTGCGGTACCGGTCGTAGAGGCGATGGCGGCCCTAACGGCGGCCGATATGTGGTTGGCCTACCGTAGCCGTCTGCCGGAAATCCGATAAAAGGCGCGTCTGACGATGCACGTCTCATTTGTACATCCTGAATTTCTGTGGGCCTTGGCGTTCGTCCTCGTGCCCATTTTACTCCATCTGTTCGGTTGGAGACGATACAAGACGGTGTATTTTCCGCATGTGGCGGCCTTGCAACAGGCGCAGCAACGGCATAAACGGCAGCGGCAGTTGCGCCGCCGTCTGATTTTGGGCTGCAGGGTATTGGCTATCGTCTGTGTCGTTATGGCCTTCGCGTGGCCGGTATGGCGGGCGGGTGCGGGCGCACCACAGACGGATAAGCCTTATTACAGTCTCTATATAGACAATTCCTATTCCATGACCGCCCCCTATGGCGCGGCGGGGGGCGATGCGCTGGGCGCGGCCGTGGCGGCCGCGGCGCATATTGTGCGTCAGGCACCCGAAGCGGCCGGCATACAACTCCTGACCAATGCGTTTACCGACCGGCAGCGGGCCTTCCTTTCGCCGGCGGAGGCTTTGCAGGCCCTGTCGGGGATTTCGCCAAGTCCGGCCTCCCGTACGTTGGGCGAAGTGGCGGTGCTTATGCGCGCGGCCGCCGAGGAGGCGGGGATTCCGCCCGAAGCTGTACGACGTGTATATATTTCCGATTTCCAGGCCGTTGGGTTTGACGGTGCGCCGGATAGTTTGGCGCAATATGTTGCATTGACACCCGCCGCTTACGACGACTGGCACATCGACAGCGTGGCCTTGGGGCAGGCGGTTTCACCGCTGACGGGCGAGGGCGAATTACAGGTATGGATTAGCCGCAGCCCGGCGGGGAGCGGCCGCGCGGAACAGCGGTTGCGTTATCTTTCGGACGGCCGGGCGATGCCGGCGCGGCGGGTGACGCTGCATCCCGGCGAACGGATCTGCGAGGTCTGGCCGTTCCGTTTGACGACGCCGGGCTATCATGCCGTGGAGTTGCGTTTGGATCCCGACAGCGTGCCCTACAACAACCATTGGTATGTCAGTCTGTATCGTCCGCCGGTCTGCCGCGTGTTGCACGTTTATGAGGGGCAACCCTCCGGAGCCGCGCGGCGGTTGTTCGGCCGCGATTCCGCTTTCAGTTACGGAGCCGTGCCGTTCAACCGTTTGGACTATGCCGATTTGGCGGCGGCCGATTTCATCCTTATGGAGGGATTGTCGGCCTGGCCCTCGGCCTTGACTGCCCGTTTGGGGGATTATCTGCGGCAGGGCGGCCGTCTGGCGATCGTGCCGCCCGCACCGGCCGAGGCAACCGCCGTGGACGCGCTCGATGGCTGGTTGCGGACATTGGTCGGGCAACCCGTTTATGGCCGTTATACGGCTTATGCGCCATACCCCAAACAGATAAGCGTGGAACCGGCCTTGAGGCGGCATCCGATTTGGCAAAAGGCCGTTTTGGCCGGCGGCCGCGCGTATTCCGATAAAACCGCGACCGAGCCCTTGACGGTTTACGGTGCTTACGGCCTTGCCGCGACGGAAACCCCGTTGTGGCCGGATTTTATCGCTGACTACCGGGTCGGCGGCGGCCGCCTCTACCTGTTTGCCGCGCCGTGGGAAGAGACTTACAGCACGTTTACGCGGCATTACGGATTTGTCGTGTGCCTGCTCGGTATGGCGGAGGCAGGCGGCGGGCTAAGGCCGCTGTATGTGGCCGACCGTCGAGCCGGTTACGCATTGCCGGCGGCGCGGCGCGGTGCGGCCGCCGATTTCAAAGGGCTACGTTTGGTGCCCGCCGTCCTCGGCGGAGCGTCCGTGGCCGCCGACACGCAGGCCCTACCGGCTAAGGTCGGCGCCGTGGCCGGCACTTATCGGCTCTATGGGTTGGAAACCTTGCCGTCGGGGCATTACCGCCTGACGGATGCCTCGGGGCGGGAGCTCGACCTGTTGGCGCTCAATCCGCCCGCCTCGGAGTCGTGGCAGTCGTATCGGTTGCCGACCTTGGCCGATACCTTGAACCCACGTGCCGCCGATGCGGCGGCCCCGTCTGAAAAACCGTTGAAAAAAGGCGCGATTTCAGCGCATCCGGCCGTGCCTTTGTGGAAAATATTGCTTATTTTTGCCTTGGCTTTGATGGGGGTGGAAGCGTGGTTGCTGTATCGCAAACCGGCGGTTTGAAACCTCTTGACATCACGCGTCGGCGTGCATCGCTTCCTCCTATAACAGGCCTAAGCTTTTACGATTATGACAGAGGAAATCAACGATAGCGCATCTTCATCCCCTTATCGCGTTCAATCCATTCCGGGTATGTTCCAGAATTGGTTTCTGGATTATGCCTCGTATGTGATACTCGAACGCGCCGTACCCGAAATCACCGACGGCCTGAAACCCGTACAGCGGCGCATCCTGCACGCGTTGTATAAACTGGAAGACGGCCGTTACAACAAGGTGGCCAACGTGGTCGGGCATACGATGCAGTACCACCCGCACGGCGACGCTTCCATCGGTGACGCGCTCGTGCAACTCGGGCAGAAAAACCTGCTTATCGATTGCCAGGGTAACTGGGGCAATATCCTGACCGGCGATTCGGCGGCGGCTCCCCGTTACATCGAGGCGCGTTTGTCCAAGTTCGCGTTGGAAGTCGTGTTCAACCCCAAGACGACGATATGGAAACCCTCTTATGACGGCCGTAATCAGGAACCGGTCGTGCTGCCCGTCAAATTCCCGTTGCTGTTGGCGCAGGGCGTGGAGGGCATCGCGGTGGGGCTTTCCACCAAAGTGTTGCCGCATAATTTCAGGGAACTGTTGCAGGCGTCGGTGGCCATTCTCAAAAAGGAAGACTTTACGCTCTATCCCGACTTCCCGACGGGCGGCCTTATGGACGTGACGAACTATCAGGACGGGCGGCGCGGCGGCAAGGTGCGCGTAAGGGCGCGTATCTCGCAGGCCGACAAAAAGACGTTGGTCATTGAGGATATCCCTTACGGCGAAACGACGGTGTCGGTCATCGACTCCATCTTGAAAGCCAACGACAAGGGTAAGATCAAAATCCGCAAGATAGAGGACAATACGGCCGAGAACGTCGAAATCGTCGTGCATCTGCAACCCGGTGTTTCACCCGACACGACGATAGACGCACTCTATGCGTTCACGAACTGCGAGGTGTCGATATCGCCCAACGCCTGCGTCATTACGGACGGGGCGCCGGCCTTTATGGATGTGAAGGAGATTCTGCGCAGCTCCACGGCCGACACGGTGGAACTGTTGAAGCGGGAGTTGCAGATTAGGCAGGAAGAATTGGAAAGCGATTGGCATTACACGTCTTTGGAAAAGATTTTCTTTGAGGAACGGATTTACCGGGAGTTGGAGAAAGACGCGAAGAAGTGGGAGGATTTGCTCAAAGGCATCGAAAAGGCGTTTAAACCGTTTGAATCGCGCCTGCGCCGCGCCGTCACGCGCGAAGATGTGGTCCGGCTGACGGAAAAGCCGGTGCGCAAGATTTCCAAGTTCGACGTCAAGAAGGCCGACACGCATATCAAGGAATTGGAAGCCGAGATGAAGGTGGTGGCGCATAAACTGTCGCATCTGACCGATTACGCCATCGAATACTTCGAACATATTTTGGAAAAATACGGCGAGGGACGTGAGCGTAAGACCGAAATACGGAGTTTCGAGGTCATCCAGGCGGCGCGCGTCGCGGCCACGAATCAGAAACTCTATGTCAACCGCGAGGAAGGCTTTGTGGGGACGGGCATGAAGAAAGACGAATACGTTTGCGAATGTTCCGACCTCGACGACATCATCGTGTTCCGTCAGGACGGCAATTTTATGGTGACGAAAGTGGCCGACAAGGTGTTCGTCGGCAAAGACATCCTGCATGTGGGGGTTTTTGCGCGCAACGACGAACGCACGATATACAACATGGCCTACCACGACGGCAAGAGCGGCTTTGCCTATGTGAAACGCTTTGCGATAGGCGGCGTGACGCGCGACAAGGATTACCTGTTGACGCAGGGCACGCCCGGTACGAAAATCCTGTATTTTACGGCCAATCCGAACGGCGAGGCCGAGGTGGTGAAAGTGTATCTGAAGCCGAAGCCGAAACTGAAGAAATTGCAGTTCGAATTCGATTTCAAGACGCTGGCGGTCAAGGGACGCGGCTCGATGGGCAACATCCTGAGCCGTAATCCGGTCAAAAAAGTGATTTTGGCGGAAGAAGGCGTTTCCACGTTGGGGGCGCGCCGCATTTGGTACGATGAGGTCGTGCAGCGGCTCAACGCCGAGGAACGCGGCCTGTTGCTGGGCGAATTCAAGGGTGACGACAAGATTCTGACGCTGATGGAGAACGGTGCCTACAAGCTGACTTCGTTCGACCTGAGTACGCATTTTGAAGAGGACATGACGTATATCGGCAAGTATTATCCCGACCGCATCGTGACGGCCATCTATATCGAGCCGAAAACGGATTTGTGGTATATCAAGCGGTTTTGCCCCGAAATGAGCGACAAGCGCGTTTCGTTTTTGGAAGAAGGGGCGGTTTGCCGGGCGATGACGGTGGATTATGCGCCGCGCCTGCGGGTTATATATAAACCCGATGCCAAGGGGCGCGTGCCCGAACCGGAAGAAATGGACGTGGCGGAATTCATCGCCGTGAAAGGCTTCAAGGCCAAGGGAAAACGTCTGTCGGGCAAGGCGGTCGAGAAAGTGGAGTGGCTGGAGCCCGCGGAAGAGGAACCCGACTATGAAACTTTGTTGCGGGAACGCTTGGCGGCCGCCTCGGCTTCGACCGAAACGGCGATTGAAAGCGGAACGGCAGACGGTATGGAAGGCGGGGACGATGTGGTGCCGGAACAACTTTCGCTTGAATTTTAGAAACTTTAAACAACAAATGATATGAAAAACAGTGAAGTGAAAAACATCGCCCCCGGTGTGGACTGGGTCGGCATTCTGGACTTCGATATCGTGACGTTCGATGTGGTTATGGAGACCAAATACGGCACGACCTATAACTCTTATTTGGTACGCGGCCGCGAGAAAACGGCCTTGATAGAGACGGCCAAGGTGACGTTTTGGGACGAATACCTTGAAAAAATCAAATCGCTCGTCAATCCGGCCGACATCGACTACCTCGTGTTGAACCATACGGAACCCGACCATAGCGGTTCGCTCGTGAAATTGTTGGAAATCTGCCCGAAGGCGACGGTGATTGCCAGCGGTACGGCCCTGCGTTATCTGGCCGACATCGTGAACAAGACGTTCCCGCAGCAGGCCGTCAAAGACGGCGACAGCCTGGATTTGGGCGGCAAGACGCTGCGTTTCATCAGCGCGCCCAACCTGCACTGGCCGGACAGCATGTACACGTATCTGCCCGAAGACAAGGTGTTGTTTACGTGCGACTCTTTCGGCGCGCACTATGCCGACAAGGGCGTTTTCGACGATGCGGTGGGTAATTACGACGATGCGTTCAAATATTACTATTGGGCGATTCTGCGGCCGTTCAGCCGCTTTTTCCTGAAGGCCATCGAAAAGGTGGAAGCCTTGGATATCGCCGCGATTTGTCCGGGGCACGGCCCGATTCTGCGGAAAGACTGGAAAAAATACGTGGCCTTGTCCAAGCAGTGGAGCGAGGAGTTTATCAAGTTCCCGCTCACCAACCGCGTCATGGTGGCTTACGTATCGGCTTACGGCTATACGGGCGCGTTGGCCGAAAAGATTGCCGACGGCATCCGTTCGGCGGGCTTGGACGTGGATCTTTGCAATGTGGAAAAAATGGACGCCGGCGAGATTTCGGCGCATATGGAGCAGGCTTCGGCCTATCTGTTCGGCTCCTCCACGATTAACCAAAATGCGTTGCCGCCTATTTACACCTGTTTCGCGCTCCTGTCGCCCTTGCGCGACCGCGGCAAACTGGCCGGCGGCTTCGGCTCTTACGGTTGGAGCGGTGAGGCGCGCGACGTTATCGAAGGCAACATCAAGACGTGCAAACTCTCGTTTGTGGAAAACTACTTCGTTAAGTTCCGTCCGAGCGAGGAAGAACTCAAGGGCGCGTTCGACTTCGGCGTACGCTTTGCGCAGAAGATGTTATAAACGATAGGTCGGCAGACCTTTCCGATAAAAAAAGCACCTCATGCGGGGTGCTTTTTTTGTATGATGTTCAGCAAGTCCTCTTTCGCATAGCCGCATTGATGTTGCAGGGCTTCCACGGGGCCGTGCAGCACGAAGCGGTTGGCGGGCATACCGAGCCGATGGATTTCGGCCGGTGTTTTGGTTGCGGTTGCGTATTCGCAAACGGCGCTACCCAAGCCACCGTCCGCGACCCCGTCTTCCAAAGTGTATATAAGGTCGTAATGCGCGAAGATATGGTTCAGTAAGGCCGTATCGAGCGGTTTGAGATAAATCATGTTGAAAAGGCCGGGACCTTGCGTTGCATCCGTCCAGTCCGCGCCCTTTTCGCGGAGGTATTCGCGGGTGGCGGCGATGGCCGTATTGCCGATATGGCCGAGGCTGACGAATGCGATGCGGTGCCCTTCGCGCAACGTTTGGCCTTGGCCGGGCGGCAGCAGTTCGAGCGGCGTTTTCCAGCGGGGCGTCACGCCGCGGCCGCGCGGATAGCGGATAACGAACGTGCCGTATTGACCGCTCTGGGCCGTGAACATCAGGTTGCGCAACTCCCGCTCGTTGAGCGGCGAGGCGATGGTCAGGTTGGGGATGGGGCGGAGGCAGGCCAGGTCGAACGCGCCGTGGTGCGTGGCGCCGTCTTCGCCCACAATGCCGGCGCGGTCGAGGCAGAACACGACCGGTAGTTGTTGCAGCGCCACGTCGTGGATAATTTGGTCGTAGGCGCGTTGCATGAAAGACGAATAAATGTTGCAGAACGGTATCAGGCCCGCGGCCGCCAAGCCAGCCGAAAACGTGACGGCATGCTGTTCGGCGATGCCCACGTCAAACGTGCGTTCCGGCATCTTTTTCATCATGAGGTTGAGCGAACAGCCGGTCGGCATGGCCGGCGTGATGCCGACGATGCGCGGGTTCAGGCGCGCGAGTTCGATGATGGTTTTGCCGAACACGTCCTGGTAGCGTGGCGCAAGGCTGAGGTTGATGCCGGGCTTGATGATTTCGCCCGTATGGCTGTCGAACCGGCCCGGTGCATGAAACAGCGTCGGGGCGGCTTCGGCCGTCTTCATGCCCTTGCCCTTGGTGGTGACGATATGCAGGAGTTTGGGGCCTTGTATGCGTTTGAGCGCTTCGAGTGTCCGTATCAGCGTGGGGAGGTCGTGCCCGTCCACGGGGCCGAAATAGCGGAAGTCGAGCGCTTCGAATAAATTGCCTTGTTTGAAGAACAGGCTTTTCAGGGCGCCGGTCATGCGGCTGAGCGCATGGCGCGCGCCTTTGCCCGTTTGGTTTTTGCCGAGCCGGTCCCATACGCGGTCCTTCACGTTGTTGTAGCGGCGGGACGTGGCGATTTTGGTGAAATAGCGGCTCAACGCGCCGGTGCTCTTGTCAATCGAAATCCCGTTGTCGTTGAGAATGACCAAGAGGTTGCTGTTGGAAACGCCGGCATTGTTCAGGCCTTCGAAAGCCAATCCGCCCGTCATCGAGCCGTCGCCGATAACGGCGATATGCTGGCGGGTGGTGTCGCCCTTGAGTTTGGCGGCCACGGCCATGCCGAGGGCGGCGGAAATGGACGTGGAGGAATGCCCGGTGGCGAAAGCGTCGTATTCGCTTTCAAACGGGGAGGGAAAACCGCTCAGACCGCCCAAGGTCCGGATGGAAGGGAAGCGGTCGCGGCGGCCGGTCAAAATCTTGTGCGGATAGGCCTGATGCCCGACATCCCAAACGATGCGGTCGTGGGGCGTGTTGAACACGTAGTGCAGGGCCACGGCCAGTTCCACCACGCCGAGCGAGGAGGCTAGATGGCCGGGATGATTCGCCATCACGTGAATGATATAGTCGCGCAACTCCTCCGCCAAGGCCGGCAGTGAACCGACCGGCAGGGTGCGCAGGTCTTCCGGTGTCTGTATGTTTTCGAGCAGATTTCCCATGTTGAAAAAAACCACCCGACAGACCGAGGCCTGCCGGGTGGCGTTCAAGAGGCGAATAATCGCTTATTTGAAGAGTTTGGTCGTCAGTTCGGCCACACGGTTCGAGTAACCGAATTCGTTGTCATACCACGATACAATCTTCACGAAGTTGCCGTTCATGACCTTCGTCAGTTTGGAATCGAAGATGGAGGAGTGCGGGTTGCCCACGATGTCGATGCTGACAATCGGGTCTTCGCAGTATTCCAATACGCCTTTCATCGGGCCTTCGGCCGCAGCCTTGATGGCGGCGTTCACTTCGTCGGCCGTCACGTTGCGGTTCAGTTCAGCCGTCAGGTCAACGACCGAGCCGTCGGGCGTGGGAACGCGCATGGCGAAACCGTCCAGTTTACCCTTCAGTTCCGGTACAACGAGGCCCACCGCTTTGGCGGCACCGGTGCTCGTCGGGATAATCGAAACGGCGGCCGCACGGGCACGGCGCAGGTCTTTGTGCGGGGAGTCCAGAATAATCTGGTCGTTCGTGTAGGAGTGAATCGTGTTCATCAAACCGCGTTTGATGCCGAAAGCGTCGTTGAGCACCTTGGCTACGGGCGCCAAGCAGTTCGTCGTGCAGGAAGCGTTTGATACGAACGTCAGTTCGGGTTTGATCATGTGTTCGTTCACACCGAGTACGATCGTGGCGTCCACATCTTCGGCCTTGTCGGCGGGAACGGTCAGAATCACCTTCTTGGCACCGGCCTGGATATGTTTGCTCATGGCTTCGCGGTTCTTGAAACGTCCCGTCGATTCCACAACGACATCTACGCCCAATTCTTTCCACGGCAGGTTGGCCGGGTCTTTTTCGGCATAGACTTTAATGCGCTGGCCGTTGACGATGAGGTATTCGCCTTCTACCTGTACCGTGCCGGGAAAGCGTTTGTGTACGGAGTCGTACTTGAGCAGGTGCGCCAGCGTCTGCGGGTCGGTCAGGTCGTTGAACGCTACGACTTCCACATCGGGTTTGTTCAACAGATTGCGGAACGTCACACGGCCGATACGGCCGAAACCGTTGATTGCGACTTTTACTTTTGCCATGGTTGTAAAGTTTTAAGTTGTTTATAATGATTTATTTGATTTCTATGAATTTCCATTCGTCTCCGGTTTTGACCAAGTCGTGCACCGTGGTGTCGCGCCGGCCGCCGTGGCAGACGGTTTCCAGCGTCACTTTAGCCCGTTGGCCGGTTTCATCGATATCTTCCGTAAGGATACGGATTTGGGCTACGCTGTCCGTCGGGAGATAAAATTCATCCCCTTTTTCGTCCAATATTTCCTTGACGGCCCGCACGTTGGCATCGTGACGGTCGGGTTCAACCGTATCGCTCGCAAAGATGAAAGCGTTGGCGAATTGTTCGAAGTCCCGTGCGTAGGCGTAGGTCATATAGGTTTGCGCCGCCTTGCCGGGCGAACCGGTTTTGGGCGCGTCGTTGCGGCAGGCCGTCAGCAGGACGAGGCCCGCGGCCGTACAACCTATGATGGAACGCAATGATTTCATGGACTTGAACGTTTTACGAAACAAAGTTACGCATTTTTGGGGAAACGCCAAACCGTTTGCAAATCGGGGTGGGCGAGCAGGTGGCCGGGTAGAATGAGGGGCGGGGTAAACGGTAGCAAACGGTCGCGCGTGCGGCGGCCTTGGGACGGGTCAAGGCCGATTTTGCCAAACAAAAAGCAGATGAGTTCCGTGCAATACAAAGCCGTTGTGTCGTGTTCGTCAAAATGGTGGTCGAACGGGCGGCCCTCGGCCGCCAACCGGAGGGCTGCCGTATTCAACCGTTCCCGTTCGGCTTCGGTCAACGGCAGGCGGTAGAGGCCGCCCGCGCTGCATCGTTGCGCTTGCCAAAAAACGGCGGGCGGTTCGGCCACCACCCGGTCGTAGTATCCGCAGGCATCGGCCTCGCCGGGGGCGGCATGTACGACACGCCAGCCGTCAGGGGTATATGCCAATAGCCCGACATGGCTGTAAACCGGTTGGTCTTCGCAGAGCAGCACCAAGTCGGAAGCCGCGCTCCGCCCGCGTCGGAAAACGAGATCACCGCTTCGGAACAAGGTATCCGGCATCGCCAAGGCCGTAAGTCCGGCATCCGCCTCCGTTTCGGTTTCGACAGCGGCCTGTCGGCAAGCCGTCAGCCCGCCGGCCGCCAAACCCAGCGCGACCGCGGCTAAAACCGCCGTCCGCCTGTGCCGCATCGAAAAAATGCTTATATTTGTTCTGTTGTAACGGGCCATAAACATAACGAAGTCCCGCGTTCCGTCGGTTCAATGTCGTCTGAACGTCGGGGGCGGCCTCCATGATTTTGCAAATTTAACCATATCGTTTATGAAAACCATGCAGGCGTATATCGCCGAAAACCAAGACCGTTTCTTAGAAGAATTATTCGGCCTGATCCGGATTCCGTCCATCAGTTCCGAACAGGCGCACAAGCCCGATATGGAACGCTGTGCGCGTTATCTGGCCGACACGTTGCTGGCGGCTGGCGCCGATAAGGCGGAGGTGATGCCCACGGCCGGCAATCCGGTCGTCTATGGCGAAAAGCTCGTCAGTCCGGACGCCCACACGGTATTGGTTTATGGCCACTACGACGTCATGCCCGTCGATCCGGTGTCGGAATGGCATACGCAGCCGTTCGAACCCGTGGTCAAGGACGGTCGGATTTACGCGCGCGGCGCCAACGACGACAAAGGGCAGAGCTTTATCCATATCAAGGCGTTCGAATATTTGGTCAAGGAAGGCCTGCTGGCCTGCAACGTCAAGTTCATGCTGGAGGGCGAGGAGGAAATCGGTTCGCCCTCGCTGGAGGCTTGGTGCGCCGAACACAAAGAAATGTTGAAGGCCGACGTCATCATCGCCTCCGACACGAGTATGGTCACGGCCGATATTCCGGCCGTAACGGTGGGGCTGCGCGGCTTGAGTTATGTGGAAGTCAAGGTAATGGGCCCCAACAAGGACCTGCACTCCGGGCTGTTCGGCGGAGCGGTGGCCAATCCGGCCAACGTGTTGGCCCGCTTGGTGGCCGACCTTATTGACGACAACGGCCATATCACGATTCCAGGCTTCTACGACGACGTGTTGGAAGTGAGTGCGGCCGAACGGGCGGCCATGGCCGAAGCCCCGTTCAATTTAGAGAACTATAAGAAAGCCTTGGATATCGAACGGGAGAGCGGCGAAGCCGGGTTCACGACCTTGGAACGCACGGGTATCCGTCCGTCCTTGGATGTAAACGGCATTTGGGGCGGCTATACGGGCGAGGGCTCCAAGACGGTGTTGCCGTCGGTGGCGCACGCCAAGATTTCCATGCGGCTCGTGCCGAACCAGGACTGGCGGAAAATCGCGCAACTGATTGCCGAACATCTTAAAGCCAAGGCGCCCAAGAGCGTCAAGGTGGAAGTCGAAGTTCTGCACGGCGGCCAGGCCTACGGTTGTCCGCTGTCGTTGCCGGCCTATCAGGCGGCCGAAAAAGCCTATCTGGATGTCTATGGCCGCAAGCCCGTGCCCACGCGCAGCGGCGGCAGCATCCCCATCGTGGCGGCCTTCGAACGTGTCCTGGGCTTGAAAACGCTGCTCATGGGCTTTGGTTTGGAGCAAGACGCCATCCATTCGCCCAACGAAAACTTCGAACTGCGCCGTCTGTTCCAAGGCATGGAAGCCGTGGCGGCCTTCTACGGCCATTACGCCGCCATGCGTTAAGCCGGCGTATAGTGTTTAAGGCAGGAATATAGGGCTATGGGCATCGTTATACGGCAGAGTTTGAAGGGTACGGTGGTGACCTATGCGGGGGCTTTCATCGGCTTCCTCAATACGCTGTTCATCGCCACCCATTTCCTGACACCCGAAGAAATCGGTCTGCAACGCATATTGATTGAGGCCGCCATGCTGTTGGCGGGGCTGTCCCAATTGGGAATCAATCAGGTCGGTGTCCGGTATTTCCCTTATTTTAAGACGGAAGACGGGCGGCATAAGGGATTTTTTCATTATCTCTGCCTGTTGCCGGTTATCGGGATTGTGTTTTTCGGCTTCCTGTATTTTTTGTTGCAGCAACCTATCGACCGTTATTTCTCGGAAGAATCTCCATTGTTTACCGATTACTACTTTTGGGTGTTCCCGCTGTCGGTCTTCATGGTGTATATGGTCGTGTTCGAGGCCTACGGCAATGTGTTGATGCGTATTACCGTCCCCAAAATGGTAAGGGAAGTGGGGGTGCGGCTGTTTACGGTGGCCGGCATCGTGCTGTACGGCTTGGGCTATGTCAATCTCAACGGTTTTGTCGTGTTGCTGACGTTGGCCTATGCGTTGGCCTGCATCGTGGATTTGGCCTATGCGCTGTGGCTCTGCCCGCCGCGTGGCCGTTTGCATCCATCTACCGATATACCGGTACCGATGCGGCGAGACATTGCCTCCTATTCGTTGTTCCTGATGTTGGGCAGTTTGGCCAATCTATTGGTCTTGCGGGTGGACGTGTTTATGGTCAGCGCCCAAATGGGCTTGGAATATACGGCTATCTACAGCATTGCCTATTATATGGCCGTCATCATCGAGATGCCTTCGCGCTCTACCAATACGATTTCCATGCCGCTTATCGCCGAGGCCTATAAACAGGGCGACCGGGGACAACTTTCGGTCTTGTATCGAAAAGTCGTTCTAAACCAGTTTTTGGTGGCCCTATTGGTATTTCTCGTGTTGTGGATCAACATACGGAATGTTTATGCCGTTATGCCCAACGGGGCGTATTATGCGCAGGGCATCGGCGTTGTATTGTTCATCGCGTTGGGAAAAGTCATTGAAAGCATCAGTATGGTGGGCGGCAATATGTTGGGCTACTCCTCCTACTATCGCTATTCGTTGCCGTTCATCTTTTTGTTGGGCGGTTTGACGGTGGCGACGAACCTTTGGCTGATTCCGCGCATGGGGGTAAACGGGGCGGCTTTGGCTACGTTGATAACGATGGTGACCTATGCCGTGGNGATGTTGCTTTTTGTCGGTTGGAAGATCAAAATTTATCCGTTCTCGTTNGGCATGCTGAAAGCCTTGGCGGTGATTGGCCTGTGTTGCGGGTTGCACGCGCTGTGGCCGACCATGGGNCATCCGGTTGCGGACGCTTGCGTGCGCACGGTGGCGCTTGGCGGCTTGGCGTTGTGGGGGGTATATAGATTCAAAGTCTCGGCCGAATTCAACGGCCTGTTGGAAGAAAGCGTGCNGCGCGTAAGGCGGTTATTGGGCGGTCGCCGATAAGGCGTTTCGCCAAAAATCAGGCTCGTAGCGGTTCCAGGCGTGGCAACCGAAAGGTAGGNTTTTGTTTAATATATATAGATACGAGGGGCGGCATTCAAATGCAAATTTGAGGCCGTCTTCAATCGGTGCCACGGCAAAATCGACATAGGCGTGCCGCGTATCCAAACTCCAGAAACGGTCTTCCGTCTTACGGTTGATGGATATGAAAAAGTGGNCGGTGTTTTCAAACTTGAGGGCTCGCCATTGGGCTTTGGACAGTTTTTTCAACTTCAACAAAAGCGAGTTGCGGAAAGAAAAGCAATAACGGTAAGGTTTGAATTTTNCGGTATGGCTCAGCACCTTGATACAGGATTGCACCTTGCGCAGGGAGAAACCGCCGTTCCCGACCGCATATAAGCGTTTGCCGGGTTTGAACCGCCAAAAGGTTTTNAACCACGGTGCCCCGATATAGTCGTAGCCTTTGGCGCACCAAGCGTCCAATTCATCCTTAAAGACCAACGCATCCAATTGATGGATCAGGATGTAGGTGAANTTTTCGAAAGCNTGGTAAAAATCCAAGGAGAGCAGCAGGCGGTTGTACCCNTCGATATTGCGGAAGTACGTTTCATCGAAGTGAATGCAAGAGAAGGACACGCCATACCGCTCAAAATAGGAAACATATTCGTCAATGGCCAATCCGTCCGGACAAACCAATGAAAACGGGTGTTTGCCGAGAATTTTGCAACATTGTTCCAAGGAAATCCGCTCCGAATCACTTAGCGAACTTTTGTAAACGGGTATGACGACAGTGACCGAATTCATTACAATTCCATTTCAGGCATGATGCCTATGCAAATTTCGGTATAGTCTCCGGATAACGATATATATGTGCGCACCCCAAGTGACCAGTAATCCGTAATGTTTGACCATGATACGGTAGCGCTCTTTCCAACTCCTTACTTCGTGTTGTGCCGAATAGCCGCCCACAAGGTAATGGGCGAGCGTCAGGCCNCTGTTGAAGATTTCGGCGGGTTGGGCCTTTNCCAAGGCGTTGACGACCCAGTCGAAGTCNGCCGAAGTGGGGTAATGCNGCCAGTCGTAAAACGCGCAGATGCGCGGATCCACCCAAATGGCCTGATGGCAGACGAGCATGCCGCGGCGGAACGAGCGGGCCGAAAGCTTTTGCGGTGGCCGGTGGGCGCGCGGGCCTATGACANGGCCGTCCGTATCGGTCAGCATCGTGTCGCCGTAGATAATTTTGGGCAAGGTGTTGCGTGCGGCGAGTTTTTCCGCCACAGACGCCACGGTATCGGGGCCGGGNAGCGTGTCGCCGGCGTTGAGGAAGCAGACGAAGTCNGCCGCNCCTACTTTCTGCAGGCCTTTGTTCATGGCGTCGTAGAGGCCGCGGTCGGGTTCGGAACAGAGATGGATCCGGCNCTTGGGATAGGCCTTCTGTATTTGCGCCACCTTGGTCAACGTGCCGTCGTTGGACGCACCGTCCATAATCCAGTATTCNATATGCGGATAGGTCTGTTCGCAGACACTCCGCATCGTGCGCTCGATTAGGTCTCCGGCCTGATAGCAGACCGTGACGAAATGAATCGTGAACGTCATGCGGCGGTCGGATTTTGACGTTTTTTACGCGTGTACANCACGTAGCCGGCGATGGCGCCCGNCANNATCAGNCNNACGAGCAGGGANCCGATGTTGGCCACNCTGCGCCAAAGCGTGTAATGATAGGGGGTATGNCGGAATTCNATNNNGTGNNNNCCGGCCGGAATCCACAAACCGCGNAAGATATAGTTTACGCGGAAATGCGGCANTTCTTCGCCGTCGATGTAGGCTTTCCATTCCTTGGGGTAGTAAACCTCCGAAAAAACGGCCAGGCCGTCGTGCGCGNTTTCGCTATGGTAGGCCAAATAGTTCGGTCGGTAGGCCGTGAGGCGGATGGCACCGCGGTCGGCCTCGGCCGTATCGGAAANGCGTTCGGCCGTTTCGGTCGGGAGCGACGCGCGGAATTCTTCATGAATGATGGCGGTTTGTGCCGGTTCAAACGTGTAGAGCGCCTCTATTTCCGCGTTGGGCGTNTCNACCCATTGCCAATCGTTTACAAACCAGGCGTTACCCAAGGCGGCCTCGTTGAGCTGCACGCCGCCTCCCGCTTGGCTNGGAACAATGAAATATTTGGCATTGAGCATGTTGAGTACTTTCGGATTGATGCGCCGGCTCAGATGATAGTCGATGATGTCCTGATATCGGCGAAGTTTGACCGGACTGTAGCCGCCTATGGATTTATGGAAATAGGATGTCATNGCTTCGTTGAACGTATTGGTCGAGGCGTTGAACACACGGTAGCTCAGGTCGGGGTCCTGGAGGATGGCCAAGTCGATGTCGCTCGGATAGATTTCGGCGGCCTGTTTCTTTTGGAAGTGTCCGTCGTTGAGGTAACGGCGGTCGATGGTCCACAGGTCAAGCAAGACNACGGCGGCCATAATCAACAGAGCCGGCGTGGCTTTGAGCTTTTTTGCGATATAGCAGGCAATAAGGCCGGCTCCGATGGCGATGAGCAGNCACGACCGCCAGGCATCGGCCTTGAGCATGGCCACGCGTGTCTGTCGCAGGCTTTCGATGGCATCAGCCGGCCATTGACCGGCCAGGGCCGCATCGTTGGGCGATAGGAACGAGAACAGGCTTGGGCCGAACAGGGCNCACAGCAGACAGAATCCCCCCGTAATGCCGGCGCTGTACCAAAGCGGTTTTTTGTAGCGTTCNGGTTGCGGNTCCGAAAAGATTTGCTTGAGTGTCAGCACGGCCAACAACGTCATGAGCGTCGTCACCATNACGAGTGCCATGGCCGGCGTGCGGAACTTGTTGTAGAGCGGCAGATGATGAAACAGAAATTCGTTGACGAACATGAGGTTGTGACCCCAACACAGAATCAGGCCGAACAGCGTACCGGCCAAAATCCACCATTTCTCCNGGCCTTTAACCACAAATAAGCCCANAATAAACAGGAAGCAGATAATGGCACCGGCATAGACGGGNCCCGAGGTAAACGGCTGGTCGCCCCANTANGTNGGGGCTTGCGGCACGCCGTAGCGTTGGCGGAGCGGTGCGTCGGCGTTCAATGTCTCNTGGCTGCTGCCGCCATAGAGGTTAGGGATGAGCAATGTCAGCGTCTCGGCTTTGCCTTGGCTCCACGAAAACGCGTAGTCGATATCCAATCCGGAACTGGCTTTGGCGTCGGCCNCTTGTTCCAATATTTGGCCGCCCCGCATCGTGTCCTTGCTGTATTCGTAAGCAGGGAGCATATTGCCGGCCGACGGCAATATGGCCAACAGGCCGACAACCNCTATCAAACCCGTGCGTTTNAAAAACCGTGCGAGTGTATGTTCCTTGATGGCGTAAATGCCGTAAACAATCCACATACAGCCCATGATGAGCAACGTATAGTAGTCAATTTGGATATGGNTCGCAGCCATCATCATACCGGTTCCCANCAGCAACAATAGGGNGCCGCGCCAAGGTTTTTCCTCTTTGAGGGTTAGGTACAGCCCNACAATCGTCGGCATCATGCTGGCGATGGCATAGGCTTTCATGACGTGCCCTACCTGCAGAATGATGAAGTTGTAAGATACGAAGGCCGTACCCACCGCGCCGAGAATCGCCAATGGCACAGAACAGCCTAAGCAGAGGAAAGCAAGGTAGGCGGCCAATAGGCACAGCATGATGATGCCGGCCGAATGGAAATCGAAGCCCAATGAGCCAATCTTATAAAAATGCCCAAAAATATTAAAGGCGGGAAAACCTTGTATCGTCGTAGTNGGCATACCGCCGAACATCCCGTTCGTCCAACCGGAAAATTCGCCGGTTTCCTTTTGAAAGTCCGTCGCGTCCTTGACCATGCCGACGGCACTGATGGTATCGCTTTGCGGCAGGGTTTTGTGCTCGAAGACAATGGGCTTGAAATAGACCATCGTCAAAACGATAAAACATAATACGGCCNCTACGTGCGGCAACCAGAGTTTAGTCGGTATTTTCATGAAAAAACGGGTTTGCGATGAAATTGACGCCGGGGGGTTAGAGCCAATGCCGGCGTTTGGAGAAAAAGATGAAGCCGCCCACAAACACGAGCATGACGCCCAAAATGCCGAAGAACAGCCAACCGTGGTCGGCCAGCGGCAGAAAGACGTTCATGCCGTAAAGCCCCGTGATGAACGTAAGCGGCAGGAACAGCGTGGAGATGAACGTCATGATGCGCATAATCTCGTTGGTCTTGTTCGTCTGCAACGAGTCGAACGTTAGGGAAAGGCCTTCGATCAATTCGGCATTGTCCTCCACCATGTCCCACATCTTTTGATAGTAGTCCAGGATATTGCCCCAGTAGTCTTCCATAAAGTCACCGTTCTCGGTAAAACCTTTGATGTCGCCCGATTCGAATTTGTGGAACAGGCGCAACTGGGGTTTGAAAATCGTGTTCAACTGGATGATGTTCCGTCGCGCGATCGAGATGCGTTCGATGGTCTGTACGGCCTTTTTGCTGAACAGGTCGCGGTTAATCAATTCGATTTCCGCGCCGATGCGCAACAACAGCGAGTAGGAGTCCACCATAAGTCGGTTCAGAATCGTGTACAATAGCGCGTCTGAACTGGATTTGGTGAAGTCATCCTCATCTGGGGTCTTTTCCGTCAGTTCGAAGTACGATTTGAGCGCGCCGAAAGACCGGGCGATGCTGATGATGTAATCCTTGCCCCAAAAGATTTTGACCTCTTTGGGTTTGAGGATTTTGTCGTGCTTGTCGAAGCCGGGGAACTGCAGAATCAGGAAGTTGTACTCGTCGTAGATGTCAATTTTGGGACGTTGGTTCGTACTCCGGCAGTCTTCTATGTCCAAGGGGTGGAAATGGAAGTTGTCTTCCAAAAATTCCAAGTCCTCTTCCGTAGGGTTGACGATATGGTGCCAGCGCAAATTCCCGAAGTCAATCGTATCAATCATAGTCCCCGCTTTTACTGCCTGTTCCTTGCTTTCGTTAAACACCGTTGCATGAAGTGCAAAGATAGTCAAAAAAAACGAAAAAAATTTTATCTTTGCACCCGACAGATACAAACAAGCATATGGGATATCAATTAGCAAAGATAGAAGACGCGATAGCCGATTTCAAAGCCGGCAAGTTTTTGATCGTGGTGGATGACGAAGACCGTGAAAACGAAGGTGATTTGGTTATAGCGGCCGAATTGGCCACGCCGGAGAAAATCAACTTCATGCTGTTGCACGCGCGCGGCGTGCTCTGTGCGCCGATTACGCTCTCGCGTTGCCGCGAACTGGAACTGCCGCACCAGGTGGAGAACAACACCTCGGTCTTGGGTACACCGTTCACGATAACCGTTGATAAACTGGAAGGCTGCACGACCGGCGTTTCGGCGGCCGACCGCGCGGCCACGATCCGGGCTTTGGCCGATCCGAACGCCAAACCTTCCGATTTCGGCCGTCCCGGCCATATCAACCCACTTTACGCGCAGGATTTGGGCGTGTTGCGCCGCGCCGGTCATACGGAGGCCTGTGTCGATTTGGCCCGTTTGGCGGGACTGTATCCGGCCGCCGCGCTCATGGAAATCATGAACGAGGACGGTACGATGGCGCGTATGCCCGAATTGCAGAAACTGGCGGCCGAATACGGTATCAAAATCATTTCCATCGCCGATCTGATTGCTTACCGCATCAAGACGGAAAGTTTGGTTAAGGAAGAAGTCGTGGTCAAGTTGCCCACGCATCACGGCAATTTTCAACTGCATGCGTTTACCGAAAACAACAGCGGTACGTTGCACTTGGCCTTGGTCAAGGGCGAATGGAAAGCCGACGAGCCGATTCTCGTGCGCGTCCATTCGAGTTGCATGACGGGCGACGTGCTGGCCTCCTGCCGTTGCGACTGCGGCGAACAGTTGCACGACGCGATGGCGATGGTGGAAAAAGCCGGCAAGGGCATCGTGTTGTACATGAATCAGGAAGGCCGTGGCATCGGTCTGCTCAATAAACTGAAAGCCTATAAACTGCAAGACGAAGGCAAGGATACCGTCGAGGCCAATGTGCTGTTGGGCTTTAAGCCGGACGAACGCGACTACGGCATCGGCGCGCAGATTTTACGCGTGTTGGGGGCGCACAAGGTACGGCTCGTGACCAACAACCCGGCCAAGCGGGTGGGCTTGCAGAGTTACGGCATCGAAATCGTGGAAACCGTACCCATCATTGAGGCGCCGAATCCATATGACGAGGCCTACCTGCGTACCAAGCAGGATAAGATGGGGCACGAGTTGCATCTGTAGGCGGTGTTCCCATCTTGACCTCTCGGGAACACCTTGGAAGGTCAAAGGAAAGTTTAGGGCTTATCGCATATCGTTGATTAAAACGTCGGGATAGAGCGCCGGGTCGAATGTGAAATCCCCCGGCTTGACCGTCGGGTTATAGACGAAATCGGAAATCTTGTAAGTATATACGCGGTCTTGCGTGTCGTAAAGTTCCATGCCGTCAAGCCGGTGATCGCTATGTTGTACGAACAGCCGTATTTTCTGAAACGGCGCGGCCTGCGTCGGTATCAAATCCACTACATCCTGTAAGCCGCCGTTTTGATTCTGCAAGCGGATGTATTTGGCACGGAACCGTTTGTCGTAATCGGCAAGCCACAGGAACGGGTTGAGTTCATCCTGCGTCGGATCATAGGCTTGCAGCGTCGCTTCTTCCAAATGCGGTTGATAGACGGTCAACTGTTTGCCGTTGCACAGGAACACCGTACCGTCAATCTGCATGCGGTACGAACGCCCTTGCAACAGGATATGGCCTTCGCCAATCTGCGGCTTGCCGCCGGATTGGGCGACCGAATAGCGGAAATTGGCGGTCAGGCTTTTGTAGGTATGCAACCAGTTCAATAAATCATCCATCACGGTGCGGGCCTTGACATCCACGGCGGTTGGCGTTTTTGGCGTTTGCGCGGGGACAACGGTAGGCATACCGATGGTCAGGCATGCTATAATGGCGATAGCTGTTATGCGTTTGGGAAAGGACATGGCGGGGCGTTTCTTTCGGGCGGTTAGATAATTGAACGGTCGGCGTTGAGGATTTGTTCCAAGGCCGCCGGGTCTTTGATGCGGACTTCACGTGTGTTGCGTTCCAACGGCCCCACGATGCCGGCGTCTTCCAACTGGTCGATGATGCGGCCGGCGCGGTTGTAGCCGAGCTTGAACTTGCGCTGTACCGAAGAGGTGGAACCTTGTTGCGCGGACACCACAAAGCGCGCCACTTCTTCAAACAGGCTGTCGCGGTCGCCTTCCGAAAAGTCCGCACGGCCGCCTTCCTGACCTTCTTCGGGACAGTCGGGCAGTTCATAAGCATGCGGGTAGGCGCGTTGTTCGCCGATATAGTCGGTAATGCGTTCGATTTCGGGCGTATCGATATAGGCGCATTGGATGCGCACGAGTTCGTTGCCGGTAGAGAGCAGCATATCGCCCCGGCCGATGAGTTGGTCGGCACCCGAACAGTCGAGAATCGTGCGGGAGTCGGTTTTGGAACTAACCTTGAACGCGATACGAGCCGGGAAGTTGGCTTTGATCGTGCCCGTGATGATGTTGACCGAAGGCCGTTGCGTGGCGATGACCAAGTGGATGCCGATGGCCCGCGCCAACTGCGCCAAACGGGCGATGGGCATTTCAATTTCCTTGCCCGCCGTCATGATAAGGTCGGCGAACTCGTCGATAATCAGAACGATATACGGCAGAAACCGATGGCCGTTCTCGGGGCTCAACCGCCGGGCGATGAATTTCTTGTTGTATTCCTTGATGTTTTTCGCGCCCGCGTTTTTGAGCAGGTCGTAGCGCGTGTCCATCTCGATGCAGAGCGAGTTGAGCGTGCGTACCACCTTGCGCGTGTCGGTGATGATGGCTTCCTCGGCGTCGGGCAGTTTGGCCAAATAGTGGCGTTCAATCTTGTTGAACAGGCTCAATTCCACCTTCTTGGGGTCCACCATCACGAATTTGAGTTCGGCCGGATGCTTTTTGTAGAGCAAGGAGGCGATGATGGCGTTGAGCCCCACCGATTTACCCTGTCCCGTGGCACCGGCTACGAGTAGGTGCGGCATCTTGGCCAGGTCGGTTACGAACGCTTCGTTCGAAATCGTCTTGCCCAGCGCGATGGGCAGGCTGTAATCTTCGTTTTGGAATTTCTGGCAGCAGATCATGTCGCGCATCGGCACAATCTGTTTGTGTTGGTTCGGCACTTCGATGCCGATGGTGCCTTTGCCGGGAATCGGCGCGATGATGCGGATTCCCAAGGCCGAAAGGCTCAACGCGATGTCGTCTTCCAGATTCTTGATCTTGCTGATGCGGATGCCGGCGGCCGGTACGATTTCGTAGAGCGTTACGGTGGGGCCTATCGTGGCCTTGATCGTGTCGATTTTGATGCCGTAGTTTTGGAGCGTCTCCACGATGCGGTTCTTGTTCGACAGCAGTTCCTCTTCCTGTACCTGCGTTTCCTGTGCGCCGAAATCTTCCAAAAGGTCCAGCGTGGGAAAGCGGTAGTCGCGCAAATCGAGCGTGGGGTCATAAGGCGTGTCAAGGCTGCCGGGGCGGGGTGTCATGGGCGGTGCGGCCGCCGTTTCGGGTTCGGCCGGACGTTCCACGGTAAAGCCTATTTCGTTGTCGGCCGGGGGGAGGGAGGCGTCGGGTTGCAAGGCTTCCCCGGTCGGTGCGGCGGCTTCCAGAGGAATGTCGTCGAGGCGGATGGCGGCCTGCGGGGAAGCAGGCGTTTCCGTTGGGGGAACGATGGGCGTGGCGGTTTCCTTGGCCAACGATTCGGTCAGCGTTTCGGAAATCGTCTGCGGGGCCAACGGGATGTCATCGATGGCAATCGTGGAGGCGCCGCCGAGGCCGGCCGTCGTCACGGCCGCCGGTGTCGCGGAGGCGGCCGCCAAGGTGGCGCCTATCGTGGTGGCCGCAGGCTCGGCCGCCGTCGGTTGGGGCGGTCGGTTGGACAGCGTGGGCTGTCCGTACAGCGCCGGGGCTTCGTCCGGCCGCCGGTGGACTTCCATCTTGATGCCGTCGTCTTGGCGCAATTCGGCCGGGATATACGATTGGATGGGCGTATGCGGTGCGGCTTCGGTCGCTTCTTCGGCGGCCGCCGTTTCCTCAATCGGCAGGTTGGCGGTCCAATCGCCGGTGGGGTCGGTGTCGTTAGGCGTATCTATGCCGTTCGCCGCATTCGGCGTTTCTTTCGGTTGCTTATGTTTCTTGTGGGCGGTGTAGGGAACGGCCGCAATCAGGCGGCTCAGGGCCAGGAAGCAAATCAGCAGGAACGTCCAAAGCAGGTAAAAGCCCAAGTCCCCCAACAGGTTTTTCAAATAGGTCGAGACCTGAAACCCGACGCTACCGCCTAAAATGGCGAATCGGTTACCCTGCAGGAACGGCAGGCTGCCTAAAAACAACGCGCAGAGCAACAGGATGGAAACACCGCGGAAGAACAGCCGCCGCCAGCGGAATTGGCGGAAGCCCAAGCATTGGATGCCAAACAGCACCAACGCAATGGGAAACAGCAGTCCGGCCAGGCCAAAGCCTTTCTGCATGAACGAATAGGCGAAGAAACCGCCCAATTTACCGCCGACCACTTTCAGTTCGGGGGCTTCGGGTAACCAAAGTTCGGAAAAGCGGAAACGGCTCAAAACATCGTAGTCAATCCACCAACAGAACAGATAGGAGAGACAGGCGGCTCCGAGCAAAACACCGGCCAAAAGCGAGAACCAACCGCCGAGGAAGCGCGTGCGCGCCGAGGGTTGAAAGCGGAACGAGACCTGAGGGGCGGATGGGGTTTTGCCCTCCGGTTTTCCGGTGGACTTTGAGATGGAAGAATCTTCCTTTTCGGCGTCTTTCGTTGGTGAGGCGTCCTCCGTAATCGGAAACGGATCGGCTGTCACCACCGGAAAGTCTTCCGGAGTGGGCGGAACCGATGCCGGCGGTGGTGTGCGGCGGATATTTTTAGCCATGGGAAAGCGTCAAAATTAAAGTCAAAACGGGCTTGGCCGTAAACTGCACAAAGATACGAAATGCCTGAAAAGAAAAAAAGCCCGTCGGCGGAAACCGACAGGCTTTTCTTCACAGGGAGGGGCGTTTACTAGTTGCCGTAAACACCGCCATCTACAGGCAATTCATAGACCGGCGACCAACTGTCTCCGTTCTTTATCCGCCAAAATTCATTCTGTTTAAGGCGATTATTTTGCCATGCCCCGGTATTGGTTTCGGATTCCGGAATCGGGAAGGCGAACGCATAGATGGGATAGTCCGTAAACGCAATGCGATAGTCCGTATTGTTTTTATGCGTCAAAGCCGTTTTCGTTCTTCTCATGTCAAACCACCGATGACCTTCAGTGGCGAATTCACGGCGTCTTTCCTCCAAGACATATTGCAAAGCCGCATTGTCACGGTTTGTCTCTTTGAAATAGATTTCTTTCAATTTATTGTAATCACCATGAATGGAACTGTCGCGTACGCCCAAGGTTGCGAGCATGGCGGCTTTGTAGTCATCATCATTATCTAGGTCCCCATTCGAGATATTGGCACGGGCTTCCGCCTTAATCAGGTAAAGTTCCGGTACGCGGAGCACCGGTACGTTGTTGATTTGGTTCTGATTCGGATATTTGCCGCAGGAACTGTACATTTCCAAACTCGGGGTCTCTTGGGTCTCCGAATAAATGGCCCTGCGGATATCATTCGTTTTGTTATAGTCTTCGAATAAATTGATAACGTCTTTACTTACGGAGGCTCCGTAGGAGTTGAACATATTGTTGATGGAGTTGGCCGAAAGGTTGTCCGAGGTCGTGAAGTTGACGGTCAGGATATCTTCTTGGGTCGGTGCACTGATAGAACGGTATTGTTCAAGAAATTTTTGACCGTCGCCTACCAACTCTTTCTGAGCGCCATTCGGTAGATTGCTCAAAGCGAGTTCAGCCGCCTCAAAGGCTTTCTGAAAGTATGTTGCGTCATAATACCCTTGTTCCAAATAGAGACGGGCCTGCAGCGTATAAGCCATACATAAGGTTGGGAAATAGGCGGCATTGCTGCTCGAAAAATCTTTGCTTGAATTATTGAACGCCTCAATGGCTTTTTCCAATTCTTCGTGCATATGCTTATACGTTTCCTCCAACGTTGCGGTTTCCAATGTTGAGTTCGCATTAATGGCATTGTCGGAAGAAACCGGTTCATTCCATGGTATCAAAATGATACCGTTCATCTCCGCGGGCGTGGAGCCGATGCCGTTCAAAGGGACTTGCGGACCGGGCGCGTTTCCGGCCGCGGAATACGGCAGGCAATAGTATTGGGTCAGGATATATTCCGCAAATACCTTGACGGTCAAGGCCGATGCCTTGCATTTGTCCAATGTCTTTTTGGTGTCGCTACTGGCCCCCTCACTTAATTTTTCGCAGGCTTGGACGACTTTGGCGGCCGCTGATGCAATCTGATAGGAACCGCCCCAAATGGTGCTGATTTCTCCGAGCGACGAACTGATGTTCCAGCGTTCGATGTCCAACAAGTGGCCGGAGTTGCCCTTAATTGTCGTTACATTGTCCGTAATCAGGTCGCCGATAACCGGTAGGTTGCGGCCCGTGTAACCGTAACTGGCAAAATAGAGCATCAAGCCCACCGTGGCCGATTGGATATTGGTCACGGTCGTGAGCGCCTCGTCATTGTTGACGGCGGTCGTCGGTTTCCTATCCAGGAATTCCTGAGAGCAGGAATTGAGCCCCAAGACGAGTAACGTCAACCCTGCGATGGCGATATATTTTAAACTTTTCATGTGTTATCCTCCTATTTTAAGCGCGTGATTAAAATCCTACGTTAATACCCAACGTGTAGTTGATCGGCAACGGATAGTTGGCGGCCTGCGTCATGCTTAAACCAGCCTCGGGATCGAAACCGCGGAAATTCTTGGATGTGGCCGTGTAGAGGTTGTCGATGCTGACATAGGCGCGGAAACTGCTCAGATACGCTTTTTGGGCGAGTTTTTTCGGCAACGTATAGCCGACCATGATGGATTTGATACGGAAGTAGGAGGCATCCACCAACTGGCGGGAACTCCAACCGTCCGCTCCATTGTTACCGCCTTCCCTAATCTGCGGCACATCCGTAATGTCACCGGGATTTTGCCAACTGTTGTCGAAGACATAGTAGGTGGTGGGCGATGTTTGACGTTCACCTACACCTTCCACATAGCGAAGGTCGTTGATGAACAGTTTGTTGCCGTAACTGTAGTTGAACTGCAGACTCACATCCACGTTATAGAAGTCGAAACGCGTGGAGATACCGCCGTAGATTTTCGGGTTGGATGAACCCAGATAGCGCTGGGCGGCCTGGTTGTAGTTGAAGACGTAGTTGCCGTCTTGGTCGTACCAACGCGGGCGGCCCGTCGCGGGGTCAACGCCGGCCCATTCGCGCATATAAAATTCGCTCGTAGACTTGCCGACTTCCAAAATCGTGATGGAACCGACGATGGGTTGTTCGGTGGCGAGTTTCAATACCTTGTTGTCATTGCTGGTCAGGTTCAACGCCAACGTCCATTGGAAATTCCGGCGGTTCATCAACAACGCGTTGATTTGCAATTCTACACCTTGGTTCCGCATCTTACCGATGTTTGTCGTTAAACTGGTAAAACCGCAAGCGGCAGAAAGCGGAATACCGAAAATCATGTCGTCCGTGATGTCGTTGTAGTAGTCCAGTTCAACGGTCAAGCGGTCGAATACACTGATTTCCAAACCCACGTCGAATTTGTTACGCGATTCCCACGTCAAGTTGGGATTGCCGAGCGAACCGGGCGTAAGGGCGGTCATACCGCCGTAACGTCCCAAGGCGTAGAGGCCTTGCGCCGCGTAGTAGTTTACGTTCTGGTTACCCGTGGTACCGTAGCTGACGCGTAGCGTCAAGTTATTCAACCACGATTGAGTCGAAGCCATGAAGTTTTCGGCCGAGATACGGTACTTACCGCCGACCGACCAGAACGCACCCCATTTCTTGTCTCCGAAGCGGGAAGAACCGTCGCCGCGGACACTGGCCGACAAGTAGTATTTGCCGTCGTAATCGTATTCCACATTGCCGAAATAAGAAGCCAACGTGGCGTCGGAAACGGCGGAAGAGCCGCTCGTTTCAACGGCGTTCGCGATATCGAGGAAGTCCAACGTATGTACCGCATAGTCGAAACCGCTCATATAGTCGGAATAATCGTTGAAGCGCTGCGCTTCCTGACCGATGAGGAAGTTAAGGTTGTGTTTGTCTGCAATCGTCGGCATCCAGTTCAACGTATTCGTAATCGTCAGAACGGCCGAAGTCTCATCCGTGCGCTGAACGAGACCGTTCATCTGTTTACCCTGCGGGTCCACGGTGGGCGACCATACGTTCTTTTCCTTAACGGTTACGAAGTCAACGCCGACTTTGGTCTGGAAAAAGACGTTCTTATAGAATTGGATACGCAGGTACGGGCTGAACAAAGCCTTGTACTGTTGTTGGAATGCAAGGTTGTGGTTTTCGTCCGTGTAGATGGCCACGGGGTTATAACCTTCGTTGAAGTTGTCGTACCACGAACCGTCTGGATTCTTGACAGGGTCGGTCGGACGCATGCTCATGGCGGACCAAATCGGCGAGGCATAAGCCAAGGACGTCGGTACCGTATTGACTTCGGCGTAGGCACCGGACAGGTTCATACCGAACGTTAACCAATTCGTTGCCTTGTAGTCCAGATTCAAACGGGCCGAATAACGCGTAAAGTCGGTGCCGATTACAAAACCTTGGTTGTTGAAGTAGCCGACCGAAGCGAAGAAGTTGTATTTCTCGTTACCGCCGGAGGCCGCCAACGAGTAGTCCTGAATGATGCCGATACGCGTTACTTCATCCCACCAATCCGTCGTCCCTTGGGTCGCGATATCGTAGTCTGTAAAATCGTTCCCATATTGGTTTAGAAGGGTTTCATCGGAAAAATTCCCAACGCTGGTGTTGCGTTTCATTGCAATTAGATACTTCCGGTAGTCATCGGCGTTGAGTTTTTGAAAACTGTGTTTGACGAACGGCTTGGTGGACATACCCACTTTGGCATTTAACGAGAACTGTGTCTTACCTTCGTTACCTTTTTTCGTCGTGATGACGATAACCCCGTTCGAGGCACGTGAACCGTAGATAGAGGTTGCGCTCGCGTCTTTCAATACGGCGATGTTCTCGATGTCTTCGGGGTTCAACGAAGCCAAGGGGTCGGTATAGGTGTACATACCGTAGCCGCCGTTCGATACCGGCACACCGTCGATAACGTACAAAGGTGCGTTGCCGGAGTTTACGGAGCTCGTACCACGGATACGGGCCGAAGTCGGGGCACCGGGCTGACCGGTGGCGGACGAAATCTGTAAGCCCGCTACATTACCCTGCAAACCGTTGATAACGTTCGATTCCGTGCTTTTCTTCACCACATCGCCTTCAACCTGGGCCGCGGCACCGGTCGTGGCGGCCTTGCGGCTGACCCCGTAACCGGTAATGGACACTTCCGTCAACGCGATGGCGGACGCATCCATCTTTACATTCATGTTGCTACCCGTGATGTCAACGAGCTTGGTTGTAAGGCCCAGACAGGAGAATTCCAACTTGCTGACCCCTTCGGGTACGGAAAGCGAGAACTCGCCGTCGAAGTTGGTAACGGTACCGATGGAAGTACCGGGCACCTTTACGGCCACTTGGGGATGCCCCATCGGTTCGTCGGTACTGGTTACCTTACCGGTCACCGTCCGTTGGGCCCATGCCACCTGTACTCCCATCAGGAGCAAGGAAACGGCAAATAGCACTAATTTCTTCATACGAGATAATTTGTGGTATGGTTAATAATTGTTTATTTCCTTTTCTTAAAAAGTCTTAAAATAGGCTATACCTATGGGTATACAAACAAACCGCAAAACTAAGGATTTTTTTTGACTTTCGCNATGTTTGTTAAAAAATGTTAAAAATAGTTATGCACAATGNNGNGNNCTATTTCTTNNTGTATNTNTGTTAATCANTGATTTGTGTTTTGCGTTGGNCGTTTATAAGTCGGCCNGTCGGACACGGGACGGAAGCAACCGGAGCGCATGGCGCTTTTTGGGGGGGGGAGACGGGTGCGGTTTTTTGTATAAAGTTTCGTAATTTTGCCCTACTATATAAAGTATATGAAATATATTGAACTGCGCGGCGTCCGGGTCAATAATCTCAAAAACGTCAATCTCAAGTTCCCGGCAGGTCGGTTGGTCGTTGTAACGGGGCTTTCGGGCTCCGGCAAATCGTCGTTGGTATTCGATACGCTGTATGCGGAAGGGCAAAGGCGGTATGTGGAAAGCCTCAGCGCATACGCCCGCCAATTTTTGGGGCGCATGAGCAAACCGGAGGTCGATTTCATTTCGGGTTTGGCACCGGCCATCGCCATCGAGCAGAAAAGCCTGAGCAAGAATCCGCGTTCGACGGTNGGCACCGTGACCGAGATTTACGAATACCTGAAACTGTTGTACGCACGCATAGGCCGTTTGTATTCGCCGGTGTCGGGGCAGGAGGTGCGCCGGCATTCGGTAAGTCACGTGGCCGATTTCGTCTGTGGCTTGTCGGCCGGGCTCAAAGTCTATGTGCTGTCTCCGTTGCGGCCNAAGCCGGCCGACGACCGGCCGTCGGAATTTTACCGTCATGAAGTGGAACGGCTTAAAATGATGGGTTTTAGCCGGCTGTACGCTTATGAANCTTCGGCCGTCTGCGGNATGGANGANGTGCCGGAAACGGCGTGGCAAAATTTGGACGAGCGCTATGGTTTGCTCGTCGATCGCTTTGCGGTGCATCCGGAAGACAAGAGTTTTTATTCGCGGGTCTTCGATTCGGTGCANACGGCGTTCAACGAGGGGGAAGGCTCCTGTCGNATTGTATGCGAAGGCGGGGANCGGGCACGGGTTTGGACGTTTTCCAACCGCNTGGAAGCCGACGGCATGACGTTTGTCAAGCCCAGTCCCAATTTCTTTGCGTTCAACAACCCCTATGGNGCTTGCAAGACGTGCGGCGGAACGGGGCAGATNGTGGGCGAGAGCGANGANCTCGTCATTCCCGACCCGGCGCTTTCCGTTTACGAGAATGCCGTGGCCTGTTGGCGCGGTTCCAAGATGAGCGCGTGGAAAGAGGCGTTCCTGCGCAATGCGGCCGTTTATGATTTTCCCGTGCACCGCCCCTATAAGGANTTGGACCGTGCGCAAAAAAACTTGTTGTGGAAAGGCGGCAAAGGCGTGAAGGGCATAGACGACTGGTTCAAGTTTATGGACAGTCAGGCCTATAAAGTGCAATACCGNGTGTTGTCGGCCCGTTACCGCGGGCGGACGCGCTGTCCGGAGTGCGAGGGCTCGCGTTTGCGGCCCGATGCGGCCTATGTCAAGGTGGGCGGCAAATCGATACAGGAACTCGTGGAAATGCCGTTGGCGGAATTGTACGGATTCTTCGAACACCTTGAACTCAACAGCCACGAAAANGCGGTGGCCCAGCGTATGTTGACCGAAATCCGGCAGCGGCTTTCGTATNTGTTGCAGGTGGGCGTGCCGTATCTGAGTTTGAACCGCGCTTCGGGCACGCTTTCGGGCGGGGAGGCGCAACGCATCCATCTGGCCAATGCGTTGGGCAGTTCGCTGGTCGGTTCGATGTATATATTGGATGANCCGAGCATCGGGTTGCATCCGCGTGATACGCAGCGTCTCATAGAGGTGGTGCAGCGGTTGCGCGACCTCGGCAATACGGTGGTCGTGGTGGAGCACGACGAGGAGATGATGCGGGCGGCCGACCTGNTTGTGGATGTGGGGCCGTTGGCCGGCCGCGAAGGCGGNGAAATCGTTTTCGTCGGGTCACCCGAAACGATGATTAAAGAGGGNAAGAGCCTAACGGCGCGTTATCTACGGAACGAATTGCAGATTCCGGTGCCGTTTTCGCGGCGGCCGTGGAAACANTATATCGAATTGGTNGGCGCAAGGGAGAACAATTTGCAGAACCTGACCGTCAAATTCCCGTTGCAGGTGTTGACGGTGGTGACAGGCGTGAGCGGCTCGGGCAAAAGCACGCTCGTTAANCGGACGCTCTATCCGGCTTTGAGCCGGGTGTTGGGCGGCGCGAACGACGCGGTGGGCAAATACGAGGCCTTGCGCGGTGCGGTCGGACAGTTGGGGGGTGTTGAAATGGTGGATCAGGAACCCATCGGCCGTTCCACGCGTTCCAATCCCGTGACCTATATCAAGGCGTTTGACGATATCCGCAACCTGTACGCATCCTTGCCGTTGGCCAAGGAACGGCATTATGCGCCGGGTTATTTNTCGTTCAATACCGAAGGCGGCCGTTGCGAGACCTGTCAGGGGGAAGGGCGCGTTAAGGTGGAGATGCAGTTTATGGCCGACATTTACCTGACGTGCGATGCGTGCGGGGGCAAACGTTACAAGGCCGAGGTGCTGGAAGTGCGTTACCGCGGCAAAAGCATCACCGATTTGTTGGAAATGACGGTGGACGAGGCCGTGGCGTTTTTGGAAGAAGACCCCGACAACCGTTATGCGGCCGCGGCTTTGGAGAAAATCCGGACGTTGCAGGCGGTCGGCCTCGGCTATTTGCAGTTGGGACAGTCGTCTTCCGACCTTTCGGGCGGTGAGGCGCAACGTATCAAACTNGCTTATTTCCTGCGCAAGGGNGCATCCGAGAAACCGACGCTGTTTATCTTCGATGAACCGACGACGGGCTTGCATTTCCATGACATCGACAAATTGCGCACGTCTTTCGAAGCCTTGTTGCGCGCCGGGCATACGATTGTGGTGGTGGAACATCATCCGGACGTCATCAAGTTGGCCGACTGGGTTATCGACATGGGGCCGGAAGGGGGNANGCAGGGCGGTACCGTGCTGTTTGANGGCGTGCCCGAAGACCTGTTGGCCTGCAAAACTTCCTATACGGCACGCTATATTGCGGATAAATTGGTCGCTACGAAAGAAAAACCGGGGAAAAAGCAAACCGCCCCGCAAAATCAAAGGAAAAATGGACGTAAAAAATAATTGGCCGTTACAGCGTTACACCACGTTTGGCGTGGATGTGGACGCCCGTTTCTACGCGGAGGTGGAAACGGAAGAAGAATTGGTGTCGCTGTTGCAGGATGCACGTTATGCCCAAGGGCCGAANTTGATTTTGGGGGGCGGNAGCAATATNCTGTTTNTGGACGATTTTCCGGGNTTGGTGATCCGGCCCGTCAACCGGACGTTGAAGGCCGAGGTGCNGGGGAACAAGGTGCTGTTGCGTGTGGGAGCCGGTTGCGTATGGGATCAGGTGGTGCGNTATACGGTNTATCGCGCGTGGTGGGGCCTGGAAAATATGGCCGGTATTCCCGGTAGTGTAGGCGGGGCGGNGGTACAGAACATGGGGGCCTACGGNGCCGAGATACAAGACTGTGTGGTGTCGGTGACGGCGATACGGAAAACCGACGGGCANCGCGTCGTCTTTACGAAAGAGGAATGCGCCTATGGCTATAGGACGAGTTTGTTNAAACGTAAGGATTCGCCCTATGTCGTTTGGGATGTGCTGTTGGAATTGAGCCTCAACCGGGGNCCGTTGCTTTCTTATGAAGNCCTGTCCGCCAAATGGCCGGCGGAAGAGNTGGCGGAGATAACGCCCGCCGACATGATGCNCGAGGTGTTGCGTATGCGCAAGCAAAAATTGCCCGACCCCAAGGTGCTGGGCAGCGCGGGCAGCTTTTTCGCCAACCCGGTGGTNCCGGCCTTGCATTACGAACGCTTGAAGGCCGAATACGCCGATTTGCCGGGGCATCCCGTAGAGCAAGGGGTCAAGATACCGGCNGCCCGTTTGATTGAACAGTGCGGNTGGAAAGGCTATCGGGAAGGGGATGCGGGCGTGTATGAAGGCCAGCCGCTCGTTTTGGTCAATTACGGNATGGCTTCCGGGGCTGAAATCTGGGAGTTGGCCTGCCGCATCCGCGACAGTGTGGAAAAGAAATTCGATATCCGCTTGCAGACCGAAGTCTGTCTGTANGGCACGGAGGAAGATAAACGGCAGATGCATTACCAAGCCGTGTTGGACAAAATGTTCCATAGCCTGCCGATGTTTCAGCGTATCGGTGCGGCGGCTTACAAGGCCGACCTTTCCAATACGCTGAAGATGATGGAGGCGTTGAACAATCCGCATCAGCGGTTCAAGTCGGTCCATGTGGCCGGTACGAACGGCAAGGGTTCCTGTTCGCATCTGTTGGCCGCCATCTTTCAGGCGGCGGGTTACAAGACGGGGCTCTACACCTCGCCGCACCTGAATGACTTCAGGGAGCGGATCCGCATCAACGGCGAGATGATNCCCNAGGAACGCGTCATTGCGTTTTACGAAACGAACGCGGNGATGTTCGACCGGATAAAGGCTTCGTTCTTTGAAATGACGGTGGCGATGGCGTTCGACTATTTTGCGCAGGAACGTGTGGAAATAGCGGTTATAGAGGTGGGGATGGGCGGACGGCTCGATTCGACGAACGTCATCACGCCCGAGCTGTCTCTTATCACGAACATCAGCCCGGACCATATGCAGTTNCTCGGCGATACGTTGGCGAAGATAGCCGAAGAGAANGCCGGCATCATCAAGCCGGGCGTGCCGGTNGTCATNGGCGAGACACAGGTTCAGACGTTGCCGGTATTTCAAAAGAAGGCGGCCAAATGCGACAGCCCGATTGTGTTTGCCGACGGCGTGTACGGCATAGAACTGAAGGGGGAGACGGCGGACGGGCTGCAGGTGGACGTCAGCAAACAGGGTAATTTGTATGTGGCGGATTTGGTTTGCGCGTTGCGCGGCGCGTCCTACCAGTTGAAAAATATCGTGACGGTGATGGCGGCGGTGGATATCTTGAAAGGGAAATACGCCATCGGCGAAACGGATATCNGGAACGGATTCCGGCAGGTGCTGGAGACGACGGGATTGCGGGGACGTTGGCAACAGCTTGGNCATAAGCCGGATATTTTTGCCGACACGGGGCACAACGAAGGCGGCGTGGCCTTGGTTATGGAGATGATAGAAAAGCGCAAGTTCAAGCATTTNCGGATTGTNTGGGGCATGGTGAGTGACAAGGATATCTCGCATGTCATGGNCTTGTTGCCGAAGGATGCCACCTATTATTTCTGCGCCGCGGATATCGAACGCGCGTTGCCGGCCAAGGACATNGCGGCGCAAGGGGCGGCTTTCTCGTTGCAGGGGAAGGCCTATGCGTCGGTGTGGGCGGCCTTGCAGGCGGCCAAGGCGGAGGCTGACCCGGACGACTTGATTTATGTGGGCGGCAGTACGTTTGTGGTGGCGGAAGTATTGTAAAAAACGATCAAACCAAGGAGAACGGACGATGTTGAAGAAGATGCCGGATACCATCGTGTTGGTATTCTACATGGTACTGACGGCGGCGGCCCTGACGTGGGTGGTGCCGAGCGGCGAGTATGTGCGCGAATGGACGGAGGTGGACGGCCAAATGAAAGAGGTGGTCGTGGACGATTCGTTCCATTATGTAGAACGCGCGCCGCAGCTGTTCAGCGTATTCTTCGCGTTGATGAAAGGCTTTGTCGATAAGGCGGACATCATTGTATTTGTGCTGATTGTGGGCGGCGCGTTTTGGATACTCAACGGCACGGGAGCCATAGACCGGGGCGTGAAGGCCTTTGTGCGGCGGTTGCGGCGAAAGGAACGCAAGGGCGGCTGGTGGACGGTGGACGATACGGTGCTGACGCTGATTATGGTCGTTTTCAGTTTGTTCGGCGCNGTTTTCGGCATGAGCGAGGAGACGTTGGCGTTTATTTTGATTTTTGTGCCGATGGCGATTTCGATGGGTTACGATTCCATNGTGGGTGTGAGTNTCAGNTATTTGGCCGCCCATGTGGGNTTTGCGGGNGCAATGCTGAATCCGTTTACGGTGGGGGTGGCGCAGGGTTTGGCCGGGTTGCCGCTGTTTTCGGGCGTGGAGTACCGCTTCCTGTGCTGGATNGTNCTGACGGCCGCGGCCGTGGCCGTGGTGTTGGCCTATGCCCGCAAGTTGCGGAAAGACCCGACGTTTTCGCCCATGTATAAATTGGATGACTTTTGGCGGCGGCGCGGCGCGGAAGCGGCGGTGTCGGAGGGTTTGGCGGACACGGCCGCGGNGGATACCGGCGCGNNGNAGGCGGCCGTACGTCGCCGCTATATCGTATATGTCGTTTTGGCGGTCACGCAAATCGTCATGGCCTGTCTGTATCCGATGGCGGCTTTCGATTTGTTCGGGCGGACGTTCCAATTGCCGGTCCTGCCGTGTATCGCGGGCCTGTTCGTGCTGNCGGGGGGCTATGCGGTGCGCCGTTCTTCGGCGGCTTTTTCGATGGGGCTGTTGCTGTTCACGATTCTGTATCTGGTGGTGGGCGTGCTGTGTTACGCCTGGTATATGACCGAAATCGCCGGCTTGTTTTTTGCGATGGGACTGGCNGCGGGCTTGGCTTCGGGCTTGGGCATGAATCCGCTGATGCGGCGGTTTATGGAAGGAGTCAAGGATATGTTGGAACCGGCCATGATCATCGGTTTGGCCAGCGGCATCATCTTTATCCTCAAAGAAGGTAAGATTATCGACACGTTGCTTTACAGCGTGTCCTACGCGATGGCCGAAGCGGGGGAAGTGGCTTCCTTGGCCGGGATGTACTTGTTTCAAACGCTGTTGAACGTGGTTATGCCGTCCGGTTCGGCCAAAGCCGCGCTAACGATGCCGATTATGGCGCCCCTGTCCGATTTGTTGCATATCTCGCGGCAGACCACGGTGCTGGCGTTNCAGTTCGGCGANGGTTTCACGAATATGATTACCCCTACGTCGGGCATCCTTATGGGCGTGTTGGGGGCGGCCCGCATCCCTTATACGGTTTGGCTGAAATGGGTTTACAAATTCATTCTGTTTTGCATCGGGTTGGGCTTTTTATTGCTCTTACCCACGTTATATTTTACGTTTAATGGATTTTAATACACGAGACATGGAAGTCTATAAATTCGGCGGCGCTTCGGTCAAGGGGGCAGAAGCCGTGCGTCATGTGGCGCAGATTTTAGCCAGGGAACAAGGCCCGAAGGTATTGGTGTTTTCGGCCATGGGCAAAACGACGAATGCGTTGGAGGCNTTGTTGGACGCGTTTTTTCATCAGGCGCCCGACCGGGCGGAGGCGTTCAAAAAACTGATGACCGACCATATCGCCATCTTTCAGGCGTTGTTTACGCCGGATACGGAACGTTACAAACGGGTACAACAGTTGTTGCGGGAACGCTTCGAACAATTGTACCAGCGTCTGCTGGAAGCGGCGGTGCTGCCTTATGACCAGGCTTACGATAATATCGTTTCCTATGGCGAGCGTCTGTCCACGCTGTTGATCGTGAATTANNTGCAGGAAAGCGGTCTGCCCGTCGAACTGCTCGATGCGGCCGATTTGATTCGAACCGACAGCCGGTACCGTGAGGCCGGCGTGCAGTGGGAAACCACGGTGCGGCAGATACGGGCGGNCGTGTTGCCGCTGTTGGCGCAGGGCAAATGGGTGCTGACCCANGGCTTTATCGGAGGTGACGGCCANGGGCATACCACNACTTTGGGGCGGGAAGGTTCCGACTATTCGGCCGCGNTTTTGGCGCACAGCATCGANGCGCGGCAGATGACGATATGGAAAGACGTGCCGGGGGTANTGAACGCCGACCCGAAGTATTTCTCCAATACNTGCAANTTGGCGCATATCTCTTACAGCGATGCCACCGAANTGGCTTATTTCGGGGCCAGCGTCATCCATCCCAAAACCATCAAACCGTTGCAGAATAAACATATTCCGCTGTATGTCCGCTCGTTTATCCAACCCGACGAACCCGGTACCTGGGTCGGTCTGGACGATGTGGAACACACGGTGGTGCCGTCCTATATCTTTAAGCCCAATCAGATATTGCTGTCGGTTTATCCCAAGGATTTCTCGTTTATAGAGGAAATCGGTCTGGCGCGCATCTTCGATTTGTTGGCACGTTACGGCATGAAAGTCAATTTGATGCAGAACTCTGCATTGAGTTTCTCATTGTGCCTGGATGGTGCCAAAGGCCGTTTCGCCGAATTGTTGGGGGCGCTGTCGGCGGAATTCGACTGCGTTTATAACGAAGGTGTGGATTTGGTGACGATCCGCCATTACACGCAGGCGGTCGTCGAGCAGATGGTGGCCGGCCGCGCGGTTTTACTGGAGCAACGGACGCGGCATACCGTTCAGTTGGTCGTTGCGAGCAAAGCCTGACAAAGCCCGTCCGGAACTGGCTATTTGTCCGTATCGATAGGCTGATATTCGTAAGCGCCGAGCGTTGGAATATCCGGCCGAACAAAGCCTGTGATGTCGTTTGCGGCTCTCCCCGATACGGCGGCGGGCAGGCCTTTCCGATAAGCCCCGGAGGTGGTGTCTGCGATGCGGAAGTCCGTCCGGTTGTAGCGGATATCGTGGAATTTGGGGTCTAAATTGAGTGCGCAAGCGGAAAATTTGTCAAGATCCCCGATGTTCAACGTGTTTCGTTGGCGTATCAGGCAGTGGTCGAAGATGCTGGGGGCGTTCTGCTCATCCTGTATATCAAGGTAGAGTTGGTCGGAAGAACTACCGTAGAAGATGTCGTTGATGAAACTACAGTTCGAAAAGTCCAAGGTGGCGCCATTTTGTTTTTCATCCAACATTTCCAAACTGTAACCGTTGTACGAAGAACTATGGAACGTGCAGTGCACGAACTTATGGCTGCCGCCGCGCCGTAGCGAGACCGCCCTGTCGCAATGGCCGATGACGAGATTGGTGCCCTCTATGGCGTTGCGGTAAGCGAGGAGGCCGTAATTGGTCATGTTTGTGATAACGGTGTTTTCGATGACGAGGCCGCGGTTATGCACTGTGGAGGTGGTGGAAGAGTCGAGCCAAATGCCGTTCGAACCGTTTTGGATGACGGCGTATTGAATGCTGTGGGCACCGCTCTCGGCATCCAGCCAGATATGCCCCCATTGACCGGGTTCGTTGCGGTAGGTCGTGTCCAGGCGGAGTCCGCTGAAGCGTACGGGGCGGTCGAGCGTGCCCTCGACAAGCAGGCGGCCGCCCTTCTGTACCCAAATGCCGGCGTTGGTGCCGAAATGCAGGCGCGCGCCTGCCGGAATCTTCAGCGTAACGCCTTCCGGAACCGTCAGATAGCCGAAGATGGCATAGGGCTTTTCATCGGTTATGTTGGAATCGGGCGACCAGATGAAATAGGGGATATATTGCGTATCGACGCCGCCGGGCTGCTCGGTACTCGGATAGGGGCGCGCATAGACGCGGTCGGGATGCCAATAGTGGGCGTCCTGTCCGTAGGCGCAAAGGTAAACCGATTGCGAGGATTTACTTTCGGCGATGTCACATTGAAAATAAGCGTCCACGATGAACGGTTGGTTCTGTCCGGAAAGGCGGACGCCGCTGCGGACGAATGCAAAGATGCTGTCATGGGCGCCGATGACCAAATCGCGGATCTGCATCGATGTATCGCCGTTTACGGTAAAGCGGAACGATTCCGCCCCGTAGCCGCTTTCGCCCGGCCGGATGTAGATGCGTTCGATTTTGACCGGTTTCTTACCGGGATTGTATATCATGAAGCGTTTTACCGGAACGTTGAGCGTGGAAAGTACCGTGTCGAAACATACGGTGTCGGCCGAGAACCGGAGCGGATTGCGGCCGGTTTCGAAATCCGTCGGCTCCTTGCGGCAGGAAACGGCGAAACATTCGAGCAACAGGAACAGGCCCAAACAGACCCAAAGACCGGTGGCATGTACCGGCATTCGCCGGCGCGTATCGGCGTTATGCATTGGTTTCACGGTGAATCAACAGTTTGAATCCGACCCCGTGTACATTCAGGATTTCGGAAGTGGAGTGTTCTTTCAGGAGCCGCCGCAACTTGGCGATATATACATCCATGCTGCGGGCGTTGAAATAGTTGTCGCTATGCCATATCTTGACGAGGGCCTCGCCGCGTTCCACCACTTGGCCTTCGCGCAGNCAGAGCGCGAGNAGTAATTCCGACTCCTTGGANGTCAGGCCGATTTGTTGCGTNTCGTTGAACAGCAGTTGTTTCGCATAGTCGAAGCGGATGTTGCCCAAATCGAAAATCTGATCCGGTTGTGGNGCGGGTTGAACTGACATGCGGCGNGAGATGGCCTGAATCCGCAACAGGAGTTCNTCCATGCTGAACGGCTTGGTCAGATANTCGTCGCCGCCCACTTGAAACCCTTTCAGCCGGTCGGCTTCCAAGGTTTTGGCCGTCAGGAACAAAATAGGTATGTTGGCGTCTTTCTTGCGGATGTCTTTGGCCAGGGAAAACCCGTCCTTGACGGGCATCATGACATCGGTGATGCAGAAGTTGTAGCCGCCGTCCAAAAACGCCTTCAACGCATCCTCGCCATTGGTGAACAGGCCGACGGCAAACCCTTTGTTTTCCAAATAGGATTTGAGGAAGCCGCCTAAATTCGTGTCGTCCTCGGCTAAGAGAATCGTCAAGGTCGGTTTGTCNGGNTGCAGTTTATTCATATTGCAAATATACGCTTTTATTCGGATAACGCCGGCGGTTGTGCTACGGTCGGGAACCGCAGGTGGAAGACCGAGCCTTTTTTGAGTTCGCTTTCCACCCAAATCTTGCCCTTGTGCTGTTCCGTGATGGATTTGACGAAACTGAGCCCTAAACCGAAGCCATANTGTTTTTGGGCGTTGCCGGCCGGCACCCGGTAGAGCTTCTCGAAAATCTTATGCCATTGCTTTTTNGGAATGCCGATGCCGTTGTCGGCCACCGTGATTTCGATGCCGTCGGAGGTGTCGTGGCTGTTGATTTGGATGAGCGGCGCACGTTCGCAGTATTTGTTGGCGTTTTCGATGAGGTTGGTGAAAACGCTGATAAGCCGGTCTTTATCGCCGAAGAACAAGGTGCGTGTAGCCTGCAGGTCGGTTTGAATCCGGCCGCGGTTCAGCATGATTTGGAAGCCGCTGTAATTGATGGCCTGCCGGATGATGTCGTGCAGGTCGCATTCCTGGCGGTTGAGTTGATAGAAACCTTTTTCGAGCGTTGAAATTTCTATCATCTGACGGCTGAGTTGTTGCAAACGGCCGCTTTCGTGCTGAACGATATGCAGCAGATTTTGTATCTCGGCCTCGCCGTAATGAATGTCGGGGTCGCGGAACGATTCGCAGACCAACGATATGGTGGATACGGGAGTCTTGATTTCGTGCGTGATATGGTTGATGAAGTCGGCTTTCTGTACGGCGAACCGATGCTGTCGGATTACCGCGCTCAACGTGTAGGCGAACGCAAAGGCCTGCAAGCCGAACAGCAATAGCGTCACCAAGCCGAGATACCACATGCGGGACGCNATGAACGCTTTCTGTTGCGGAAAATCGACGATGAGGAAATAGGCGTCGGGCGACGGGTCGTTGGGAAACAAAGGGTAAAAGTAAGGGCTTTGCAACAAGCGGACACCGTAGTCGCGGGAACGGCGCACAATGAGTTTGGAGAGGTCTTTGCTGAAAATTCCCCATTCGAAACCGGTATGCAGGTCTTTGGCATTCAGTTCCCGCGCAATAAGGCTGTCCACTTCGTAGGGGTCGAGGCGGCCGAGCAGGTGTTGTTCGGGCGTATGCCGCATGGTTTCGCGCAACAGGTCGTCGAACAGACGGCTGTTGAGCAAGAGCAACGCGCGTTCCTGTTCCAAATCGCGGTAAGTACGTTGCAGGCGGAGGATATGGGTGGCGGATGTTTGGGTGCGGACGGTGACGGACAGGGTGTCCGGACCCAGGGGCGGGTCGGTCAATACGAAATTGTCTTGTGAAGTTTGGCTGAAAGAACGTTCCTCAAACGCGATGGAAGGGTAGGTCTGCCGCAGGAGGGCCATGCGGGAGTTGAGCGTGTCGATGCGGCGGATGAGTTCGGTATGTTGGCGGTAGCGCAACACGCGTTCGGCGATGTCGCGGCGGTTGATTTGAAAAATCACTTCGTCCATCGCCTGGTTCACCGTGTTCTTGAAAACCTGTTCCTGCAACCGGAATACCTGTCGCGTCCAGTAAATCTGAACGGAGATGAAGCCCAACAGGGCGATGCTCATGGCGCAGATGATATAGAACAGCTTTTTCTTGGTCATGGCGTGTGGAGGGGCGGTGGCCGCTTCGGACAAAGTTACGAAAATTTTGTTACCTTTGCATCTTACATTATTAAGGATAATTATGGATAAACAGCGTACACTAAAATCGTCGGTGGAAATCAAAGGCGTAGGGTTGCATACCGGCGCGATGGCCACCGTAACCTTGAAACCGGCTCCCGAGAATTTTTGGTTCCAATTCAAACGGATCGACGTGCCTGACAGCCCGAACATCGAAGCGTTGGTGGAAAACGTCGTGGATTCCTCGCGCGGCACCACCTTGGAAAAAGGCGGCGTTCGCGTGGCAACCATCGAACACTTTCTGTCGGCCTTGGCCGGCTTGGGATTGGATAACGTGTTGATAGAGACCGACACGATGGAGATGCCGATTTTGGACGGCAGTGCGGCGCCGATCGTGGAGGCCATTCTGAAAGCGGGCATCGTGGAACAGGAGGCCGAACGCCGGTATTACGAATTGCCGTCGGTCGAAACCTTTACGTCCGAAGACGGCAAGATCCGGTTCAAGGCCGTGCCTTCGGAGGTACGCGAGATGACGGCTTTGGTCGATTACGATTCCACGGTGGTGGTGCCGCAATACGCGCAGTTCCGTGTGGACGGCGCGGCGGACGAGACGTTTTTTGCGCAGGAAATCGCGCCCAGCCGGACGTTCGTGTTCCTGCACGAGTTGGAAGCCCTGTATCAGCACAATCTGATTAAGGGCGGCGATTTGTCGAACGCCATCGTATTCGTTGATAAAGTGTTGCCCGAAAGTGAACTCCACCGTTTGGCCGGTTTGTTGAACAAGCCGACCGTGGAAGTTAAATCGGAAGGGATGCTGAACAATGTGAACCTTCGTTTCAGAAATGAACCGGCCCGTCATAAACTTATGGACATGGTAGGCGATTTCGCGTTGCTCGGTTGCTATCTTAAGGCGCAGGTAACCGCCGAACGGCCGGGGCACGCCGTCAATGCCGCGTTTGTTAAACAGTTGGCCAAGCGCGCCAAGAAAGACATGGCGATAGAGGCATTGCCGCATTGGGATCCGAACGCCAAGCCCCTGTACGACATCAACCAGATTCAGCAGATTCTGCCGCACCGTCCGCCTTTCCTGTTGGTCGATAAAATCGTCTATATGGATAAGGACCAGGTGGTGGGCGTCAAGAACGTGACGATGAACGAGGCGTTTTTCGTGGGGCACTTCCCGGGGGCGCCCGTCATGCCGGGGGTCTTGCAGATGGAGGCCATGGCGCAGTGCGGCGGCATTTATATGCTGACGCAGTTGCCGGATCCGGAAAACTATCTGACGTACTTCCTTAAAATGGATCAGGTAAAGTTCCGCCGTCAGGTGGTGCCGGGCGACCAACTGATATTCAAATTGGTGCCGGCTTCGCCGTTCCGCAGGGGGCTGTGTCACATGAAAGGCTGGGCCTATGTGGGCGATGAAATCGTGGCCGAAGCCGAACTGTTGGCGCAGCTGTTGCGCCGCGCGGACGCGCCCAAGCAGGCTTAGGCCTTTGGACGAACCTTAGACTTTATATCTTTTCAATATCGGCGGCGGGAATCCAACCTTGGTTCCCGTCGCTCATTTTTATCTTGCAGTAGGGCGCGATTTCGTCCAAAATTTCCACTTTATTGCCTTCGTGCAACAGATAACGGGTTTCGGCCGAGGCCTCCGGGCGCGCCTTGATTTCACTTTGCGGAACCATGATGATGGCTTCGGGTTTGAAGCGGGCATTCCGAGCGGAAAGGCAGGCCATGAGCGTGATGAACGCGGCCGCGAAAAACAAGATGGCACCGTAGAAGGTCGCGCGACGCAGACTGTAGCTGTGGCTCAAAAAATAGCAGACAAGGCAGAGCAACAGGCCGGCCGTAAGTCCCAACAGGCCGCCGGCCCAGACATCGGCCGGCAGGGCACGCACGAAGCCCCGCCAAAAATCCTGCAGGAAAAACGAGGGCAGGGCTTCCCGGTCGTCGGTGATTTTGGTGCGGCAGAGCGCCAGATTCTGTTGTATGTCGGCTTGGCCGGGCTTGAGGCGGTCGGCGCGTTCGTACGACAGGATGGCGCGGCTGTAAGCGCCGGTCTTGAAGTAGGCGTTGCCTAGGTTGTAATAGACTTCCCAAGCCTCATAGGGCAAGGCCAGTATCTGGCGGTAGCAGTCAATGGCTTCGTCGTATTTCTCGCGCTGATAGAACAGGTTGCCTTCGGCATAGAGGTTGCGCGCGTAATCGACGGGCAATTCGGGGGCGGCCGCTTGCAGGCGGATGGTGCCCAGGGAGGCGGTCGCCCACAGGGCACAGACGGTCAGTAAACGGATACGGTGGGCTTTCATGCTTTCAATTCTTTGACAATCGACGAAATAACATCCAAGGCTTCTTCGTGGAGTTCGGCCATGCTTTGGCGGTTGTTTCCCGGCGGCGCGAAACGTTCGTACTCGCAGTGTTCCAACGTCTGTATAAAGGCCTCGGCACTGGCTTCTGAAATGCCTTTCTCGCGCAAAACCTCGCGGACGCGTGCCATCGAAAGGTCGGATACCGGGATGTTGAATTTGCGGCTCAAGAAGCCCCAAAGTGCCTGAGAGAGTTCAATGTAAAAATCGTTCTTGCGGTTTTGCGTCATGTAAAGGTGCCCTTTCCGCAGGCAGCGGCGCGCTTCCTTATAGGCACGCTTGTTGCGCAACCCGATGGGGTCCGACCGTTTGGCCCGGTGGCGGCGGTACAGGCCTACCGACACGGCGGTCAACACGAACAGGGCGGCCAAGCCGAGCCACCAGCCCGTGCTGAGGAAGAATTGCTGGCCGGTCTTGTACCAATGCGGCGCATGCGTTTGCAACGGCGCCAAGGTTGGGGACGTACGGCCGTCGGCGTTGTCCGGGCCGCCGGCGGGCACGTATGTGCCGTCGCCCTCGCGGATATTCAAGGCCGTTTCCGGGATATCCACGGTGCGGTACCGACCCGCCTGCGGGTTGAAGTACGAGAACGAGAAGGCCGGGATGCGGTAGATGCCGGGGCTGCGCGGCACCACGATGTATTCGATCGAGGCTTGGCCGCCGATATGGTTTTCCTGTGTTTTCTGTAGGTTCACGCGCGGTTCATAGACGTCGAAGTCGGGCGGAAACAGGATGTGCGGCGGTTGAATCAACTCGATGTTGCCGTTGCCGCTCACCGTAAACGTAAAATCGATGGCTTCGTTGGCTTTCAGCGTCTTGGTCTTGTCATATTGGAACGATACCTTGTAGTCGCCCACGGGGCCGTTGAAATCGGCGGGGCGGTCGGTTTCGGGCAACGGCCGCACGTTGAGCACCGTCGGTTTGGTGCGTACGTTGGCTTGGGTATAAGCCACGCGGTCAAAGAACGGGTCGTCGAAAATATCGAAAATCGTGCCCGTGCGTTCACGCTTTTGTTGAATGGCGGCCACCACCTCTATTTCCAGCGGTTCTATCGTAAGTTTGCCGGCTTCTTGGGGAAACAGGGCCACTTTGCGTAAATCCACATAGACGTAGGGGCGTCCGTTGATGGTCTCGCGTTGCTCGTTTTCGCCCGTTTTGAGTTCCTCCGACCAAAAGCCTTTGTTGGACGGCAGTTTGTTGATGCTGTATTGACGCACGGGCACGGCCGTATAGAGGCGGTAGGTCACCACGACTTCTTCGCCTACATACGGATTGTTCTTGCTGACGAAACTCCGCAAAAACACGTCGTCGTTGCCGATTTCACCGCTGACGGGGTTGGAAGGGCGGCCGCCGGGCGCGTTGCGGGCCGCACGGGCCGGGTTGGCGGGTTGCGTGCGGGCCGGCAGTACTTTCAGCACGATGGCTTCCGTCTGATAGGATTGCCCTTTGACCTCGATGGTGGCCGGGTCAAAACGGAATTCGCCTGCCGATTCAGGGGCACGGAGCCGATAGGCGTACGAGAGCGAAAAGCTCTGTTGCATCTGCCCGTTGATGTAACTGAAATTGGACGATTGCGACTGGGCGGGGCCAAACAATACGTCAAAGCCTTTGAACGCAGGGGCCTTGAAATTGCGTGAGCCTTGCGCGTTGACCACAAACGTGATGTCGAACGCTTCGCCGGCATAGACCTCCCGCGGGGCCTGTGCCTGGAACGAGACGCCGTCTTGCGCCGCGAGGCCGGCCGGCAAGAGGCATACCAAACAGAGTAAATGACAAACGAAACGTCTCATGCTTACCAATCTTTTTCGGTATATTTCTTCCTGGCGGGCATCTCCTTTTTCTTGACTTTATCCAAAGTCTTCTTTTCTTGGTTTTCCAAAGCCTGCAGAATTTTTTCGGCATCGTTCTTCTTGCGGCGGTCTTCTTGCGATTCACGGCCTTGCTGCCGGTCGGACGGTTGGTCGCCCGCTTGCTCCCCGCCGTCCTGCTGGTTTTGTTGCCCTTGTTGGTTCTGATTCTGTTGATCTTGATTCTGCTGCTGGTCTTGTTGGTTCTGTTGGTCTTGTTGGTTTTGTTGGTCCTGTTGTTTGTCTTGGTTCTGATTTTGATTGCTTTGTTGCTGCTGTTGCTGTTGTTGGAGCAGCTTTTGCGCGTAGGCCAAATTGTATTTCGTGTCGGCGTCGTCGGGACGTTGACGCAAGGCCTGTTTGTAGGCGTCCACGGCTTCGGAATAGGCTTGGGTCTGCATATAGGCGTTGCCGAGGTTATGGGCGGCTTGGGCACGCTCTTTTTGGCTCAGATGCGGGCTTTGCAACACCTTGGCGTATTGTTCCGCGGCTTGCGGGTAAAGCCCCTGTTTGTATTGGGTGTTGCCGAGGTTGTATAGGAGGCGGCTGTTCGTGGAGTCTAGTGTCAAGCCCTTGCGGTACATCTCTTCGGCGGCCGGATGGTCTTCCTGTTCGTAGAGACGGTTGCCCTGATGCGTCAGCGGCACGATGGTTTGGGCGTGCAGTCCTCCGGTGCACAAGGCCGTCATGAGGAGGGCGGCCATCGTCTTGTTCGCGTTTTTCATGCCGAAAATATGTTTGCGGTTCAAACGGCGGTGTTGTTTGGTAAAGATAACGACATCGAGCAACAGGCAGACGATGGCCGCCCAAAGCGGCCATTGGTAGCGGCTCTCGTAGTCGGAGATGTCGCGTTGTTCCAACAGGGTTTTGTCCAAGCGGTTGATTTCGTCAAACACTTTGCCGATTCCGGCCGAGGTATTGTTGGCGCCTACGTAGCTGCCTTTGCCTTCGGCCGCGATTTGGCGCAACATGTCCTCGTTCAGTTTGGTTATCACCGTTTTGCCGCTGCGGTCTTTCTTGTAATCCACGATGCGGCCGTTGGCGTAAACGGGAATCGGGCCACCTTGCGGCAAGCCCATGCCGATGGTATGGACGGCGACACCGGCTTTGGCCGCCCGTTGTGCCGCACTCAGGGCCGCGGCCTCATGGTCCTCGCCGTCGCTGATCACAATGATGGCCTTGTTGTGGGCGTTGTCGCGTTCCTCTTTCTCAAAACTCTGCATGCACAGGTCGATGGCCGCGCCGATGGAAGTCCCCTGCGTACTGATATCGTCGGTGCTGATTTCGCTGATAAACAGTTTGGCCGCACCGTAGTCGCTCGTCAGCGGCAGTTGCAGGAAGGCGTCGCCGGCAAAGACGACCATGCCGATACGGTCGTTGCCCAGACGGTCGAGCAGGCGGATGAGCGCCTGTTTGGCACGCATGAGCCGAGAGGGTTGGATGTCCTCACAGTTCATGCTGTTGGAAATGTCCAACGCCACCATGAGATCCACGCCTTTGCGTTCCGCTTTTTTGACCGTCGTGCCCATCTGCGGGTTGGCCAGCGCAAGTACAAGGCAGATGCCGGCCAAGAGCAGGAGCAGGTATTTGACATATTGCTTGCCCACCGAATAATCCGGGCTCATCGCAAGCAACAGTTGCGGGTCGCCCAAGCGGGCAAAACGCCTGCGTTTCCGCCGTATGACGAACACCACCGCCGCCAACAGCGGCAGGAACACCAATAGGCCGTATAACCATTGCGGGTTTTCGAATCTGAACATTAGGGTAGGGTTTTGAAGACGAACAGCCGGCCTAAGAGTTCCAAAAGCAGCAGCCCCAATGCGAGCCACAGCAACGGCGCGTATTCGTCGGTGTGCGATTCGTAGGTCAGTACTTCTATCTTGCTCTTTTCCAACTGGTCGATTTCTTTGAAAATGTTACGCAGTTTGTTTTGGTTCGTGGCGCGGAAATAGTTGCCGCCCGTATTCTGCGCCATGGCCTGCAACAAGGCTTCGTCGATTTGCACCTCCACGTTTTGGTATTGAATGCCGAACGGGGTTTGGAACGGATAAGGGGCGAACCCCTGCGTGCCGACGCCGATGGTATAAACCCGTATGCCGTACAGCTTGGCCAAGTCGGCGGCTGTGAGCGGGTCGATGGCCCCCCGGTTGTTGACGCCGTCGGTCAAAAGGATAATCGTCTTGCTTTTGGCCGTGCTGTTGCGGATGCGGTTGATGGCCACCGCAAGCCCGTCGCCGATGGCCGTGCCGTCTTCGATAACACCGCTTTTCAAGGCTTTGAGACGATGCTGCAGGATGTGGTGGTCGATGGTCAGCGGGCATTGCGTAAACGCTTCGCCGCTGAACGCCACAAGCCCCATGCGGTCGTCGGGCCGCCCCGCGATAAAGTCGGAGGCTACCTTCTTGGCCGCTTCCAAGCGGTTGGGCGAGAAGTCCTCGGCCAGCATGCTGCCGGAAATGTCCATGGCCAGCATGATGTCAATCCCCTCGATATGGCGGCTGTTGTTCTTAAGATGGCTTTGCGGCCGCGCCAGCGCGACAATCAGCAGGATGAGACAGAGCGTGCGCAACACGTACAACAACGGATAGCAACGTTGCCGCGCCGTCTTTTTAAGCCGGCCCGCAAAACCGGTGTCGGAGAAGTGCAGGCGCGGGTACGTCTTTTTCTCTTGCGCGATGTACCAATAAATGAGAAACGGAATGATACACAGCAGCCAGAGATAGTGCGGGTTGGCGAAAGTCAGATCATTCAGGTTCATGGGTGCTCGTTTTATGCTGTGCCACAAATTGCCATACGGTGCGGAAGCAGTCCTCGTGTTCCGACGGCTGCGGTTCGCCCTTGGCGAACTTGACCAAGTCGGCGGTGTGGAAAACGGTCTCCAGACGCGCGATGTCGTCCTTGCGGTCGGGATAATGCCGCCGCAGGTTTTCGATACATTCGTCCGACGTCATTTCAATGGCGGCGATACGGTATTCATCGGCTAGGAACACGCGCAGGATTTCGGTCAGTTCCGTATAATATTCCTTGACGCGGTTCTTTTGCCAAAGCTGTTTGTCTTTGAGTGTTTTGAGATTGGCCAACGCGCGGTCCACGGGCGGAACCACGGGTTTGGGAGCCGAAAAGGCCGGCAGGTTGCGTCGTCTGCGCCGCCAGTAATACCAACCGAAGACGGCGGCGAGCAATCCGAGCAGGATGGCGCTTATCCAAATATAATGGCGGCGGATATAGTCGGCCATGCGTTCCCAAACGGAGACCTGTTGTATCGGCTTGATGTCGCGGATATCCTGTTCAAAATCCACATCGGGTTCGTAAATGTTGACCCAAAGCGTGTCGGTATCGTAAATCAGGATCTGCCCGTCCTCGAACACCCGGAACGACACCGGCGGGATGGCATAGGTGCCGGCCGTGTAAATGGCGAACGGATAGTTGGCCCGCAAGCGGAACAGCCCCGTCGTCTTATCGTAGCTGGTGTCGTAGGTGGGCGTGGCGGAAAAAAACTCCAGACCGGGGTAGCCCTGCGGATCCAAAATCGGGAACATTACGTGGCGCGGGTCGGTGCCTTCGTATTGCAGTTTGAGCGAGAGGCTGTCGCCTATCCAGGCCGCGCTGTCGCAAAACACGCGCAACGAGGGGGCGGCGAGGGCACGTTCCCCGTTCCAGCCCATCAAGGCCAGGACGCTTATCAGCCACAGGCTTATGCGGTATCGGAATGGTCTTAACATTTTTAAATTCGGTTAAACATGGTAATCAGCGGTTTGACATAGTCTTCGCCCGTGGCGACATCCGCATGGCGGATGCCGTATTTGAGCAGCAGGCCGTGTGTCCGCTTGGTCTGTGCCTGCCGGTAGGCCGCATAAGCCTGTCGGTTGGCGGCGGAATGCGTGTCAATCATGATGGATTGGCCGCTTTCGTTGTCCGTTACGCGGAGCAAACCCACGTCGGGCAGTTCGGTCTCCAGCGGGTCGTACAGCCGGATGGCCGACAGGTCGTGCCCTTTGGAAACGATTTTGAGCGCGTCTTCGTAAGGATGCCGGTCCATGAAGTCAGACAGCAGGAACACCGTGCATTTGCGTTTGTGAACGTTGCGGAAGTAGCGCAAGGCCTCGCCTATGTTCGTGCCTTTGTGCCGCGGCTTGAATTCCAGCAGTTCCCGTATGATGCGCAGGATGTGCTGACGGCCCTTTTGCGGCGGAATGTATTTCTCCACCTCCGAGCTGAAAAACAGCAACCCCACCTTGTCGTTGTTGGAAATGGCCGAAAACGCGAGGATGGCCGCGATTTCCGTCATGGCGAGGCGTTTGCTCTGTTCGCGCGTGCCGAATTCGTTGGAGGCGCTCACGTCGATAAGCAACATCACGGTCAGTTCCCGTTCCTCTTCAAACACCTTGACATAGGGTTTGTTGAAACGCGCCGTTACATTCCAGTCTATAAAACGCACATCGTCGCCGAAGCCGTATTCGCGCACCTCGCTGAACGCCATGCCGCGCCCCTTGAAAGCACTGTGGTATTGTCCGGAGAAAATCTGATTCGAAAGATCCTTGGTCTTGATTTCGATTTTCCGGACTTTCTTCAATAAGTCGGACGTTTCCATAAGGCTTAGGGCACTTCTACCGTATTGAGGATTTCGTTCAGGATATCCTCCGAATGGATGTTCTCGGCTTCCGCCTCGTAGGTCAGGCCGATGCGGTGGCGCATGACGTCGAAGCAGACGGCGCGGATATCTTCGGGAATGACATAACCGCGGTGTTTGAGAAATGCGTAGGCTTTGCCGGCCAAGGCCAGGTTGATGCTGGCACGCGGCGATGCGCCGTAGGCAATCAGCGGTGCGAATTTCTCCAAATGGTAGCGGTCGGGATAACGGGTGGCGAATACGATGTCGGTGATATAATTCTCGATTTTTTCATCGGCATATACCTCTTTCGTCAGTTCGCGGGCCTTGCGGATGGTCTCCACCGATACCACCGGGTTGATTTGCGGCTTCTCTTGGGCGATGTTCTGCCGGATGATTTGCTTTTCGTCCTCTTTGGTCGGGTAGCCGATAACGACCTTGAGCATGAAACGGTCCACCTGCGCTTCGGGCAGCGGATACGTGCCCTCCTGTTCGATGGGGTTCTGCGTGGCCAGTACGAGGAACGGGTCATCCAACTTGAACGTCTCTTCGCCGATGGTTACCTGGCGTTCCTGCATGGCTTCCAACAGCGCGCTCTGCACCTTGGCCGGCGCACGGTTGATTTCGTCGGCCAATACGAAGTTGGCGAAAACGGGGCCTTTGCGGCTTACGAAACGCTCGTCTTTCTGGCTGTAGATCTGCGTGCCGATAACGTCGGCCGGCAGCAGGTCGGGGGTAAACTGGATGCGGCTGAAATTGGCGTCGATGGCTTGTGCCAGCGTTTTGATGGCCAACGTCTTCGCCAAGCCTGGCACGCCTTCGAGCAGGATGTGGCCGTTGGCCAACAGCCCGATGAGCAGGCGTTCCACCATGGCTTTCTGCCCCACGATGTTCTTGTTCATTTCCAACGTGAGCAAATCCAAAAAGGCGCTTCCCTTTTCGATTTTTTCGTTGAGTTCTTTGATGTCTATAGGCTCTGCCATAAAATGTAGGATTTTAGTCGGGAGGAACCGACTGTTTTACGGAATGCAAATATAAAGAAAAGCCCGGTCGGGACCGCACCGGAAATGTTAAAAAATGTTAATAAAAACAAGCGTCTCAACCACTTGATTATTTAACAGGTGGGTTGTTGAAAACTGTGCTTTCCGCCCGTAAAAAGAAAAGATGAAATGTTTATTTTTGTAAAATTTAGCAAACAGCGTTCGGAATGGGTAGGATATTGGCCATCGATTACGGTCGGAAACGTTGCGGGATTGCCGTGACGGATCCGCTCAAACTCATCGCCCATGCGTTGGAGACGGTGCCGACGGCGGCTTTGGACGCTTATCTCGCCGACTATTTTCAGCGCGAGGAGGTCGAGACCGTGGTGGTGGGGTTGCCGTTGCAGATGGATGCCACGCCCTCCGAGAGCACGCGCTACATCGAGCCTTTCGTCAACCGTTTCAGGAAACAATATCCGCAGATTCCGTTGGAACGGGTCGATGAGCGATTTACATCCAAAATGGCGTTTCAGACGATGCTGGATGCCGGCCTCAAAAAGAAGAAACGTCAGGACAAGGGGCTGGTGGACGCGCTCAGTGCCACGCTGATATTGCAAACCTATATGCAAAAACAAGTTTAGATTATGATATATCCGATTGTACCTTACGGTCAACCCGTATTGCGCAAGCAGGCGGCGGAAGTGCCGGCCGATTATCCGGACTTGCCCCGTCTCGTGGCCGATATGTTCGAGACGATGGCGGTATCCGGTGGCGTAGGGCTGGCCGCCCCGCAGATAGACCTCTCGTTGCGGCTGTTCGTCGTCGATATCCCGCCCATACAGTTGGAAGACGGCCCTTCCGCCGGGGAGACGACACCCGCCGAACCGTTCCGCAAGGCGTTCATCAATCCGCAACTGTTGTCGGAAGAGGGCGAACCCTGGGGGTTCGACGAGGGCTGTCTGAGTTTTCCGGGCCTTTACGAAACGGTTTACCGCAAGCCGGTCATCCATGTGCGCTACCAGGACGAAAATTTCCAATGGCACGAGGCCACCTACGACGGTTATGTGGCGCGTGTGTTCCAGCACGAATACGACCATATCGAGGGCAAGGTGTTCGTGGATCATTTGAGCACGTTGCGCCGGGCAATGTTGAAAAAGCGGCTCGATAAAATCGCGCAGGGGGACGTGCGTGTGGATTACCGTATGAAATGGGGCGTAGCAAAGAAAAAGAAATCATGAGGAAGTTTCTGAAAATCAGTCTAACCATAGGCTTTTGGGTCGGAATGCTCTGCCTGTGGACGGGCGGTGGCTTGCGGGCGCAGAACACGGCGTATTACGACCAGCCGGAGGCGATGTACCGCGATGCGTTTGAATTGTACGCCAAAGCCAAGTACGCCTCGGCCCGCAAACAATTCATCCGGGTTTCGCAAAAAATGGCGGGGAAAACGGCCCCCGAAGACGATTATTACCGCAGCGAATCGGCTTTTTATGCGGCCGTATGCGGGGCGCGGCTCTACCACCGCAACGCGCAGGTCGATTTGCAGCGTTTCATCGAACGTTATCCGATGAGCGACCATATCCAACAGGCTTGGCGCGAGTTGGGCGACTATCTGTATTATTACAAATGGTATGCGGAGGCTTATGAAGCCTATGCGCACGTGGCGGTCGATGACCTGATGCCCGAAGAATTGGAGGCGTTCCGTTTCCATGTCGGTTATGCCGCGTTCAGCGTCAAACGCTACGACGAGGCCAAACTCAACTTCGCCCCGTTGATTGAATCGACCGGAAAATACCGTGTCGTGGCCGGCTATTATTACGCCTATATCCTCTATATGGAGGGCAAATATCAGAATGCGCTCAACGAATTCGCGAAAATTCAGGACGCCCCGACGTTCAAAACGCTGGTTCCGTTTTACGTGCAGCAGATTTACTATATGCAGGGCCGTTACAGGGACGTTGTCGATATGGCGGAAACCCTCATGGCCTCGGCTTCGTCCAAGCGGCAGCCCGAAGTGGCGCGTTTGGTCGGCGAATCGTATTACCAGCTCGGCGACTACGACCGGGCGTTGCCCTATATGCAGTTCTATTTCGACCGTTCGGCCCAGCGTCCGGATAAGGACGGCGACTACATCCTGGGCTACATCTATTATAAGCGCCAGGTCTATGATACGGCTTCGCACTATTTCCTGCGCGTGTTGAGTGTGGATAAGGACAGCGAACTGGCGCAGAGCGCGTATTACCATTTGGCGTATTGCTACGTGCAGCGCGGGCAGAAAAAATTTGCGATGGATGCGTTCCGCGACGCTTCCCGTTTGGATTTCAACCCGGTGGTTCAGGAAGACGCGATGTATCACTATGCGCAGTTGAGTTACGAATTGGGCTTGGCGCCTTACAAGGAGTCGGTGACGGTCTTTACCGATTTTCTCGAAAAGTACCCGCAGTCGGCCTACAATCGCAAGATTTACGAGTATATGCTGAGCGCGTACAGCCGCAACCGCCATTATGCGGAGGCGCTGGCCGCCGTAGAAAAATTGCAACCGCTGTCTTACGAGTTGAAACAGGTCAAGCAAAACCTGCTGTTTAACCGGGGGATGGAAGCGTTCCGCAGCCGGAAATACGGGTTGGCCGATACGGCTTTCATGGCGGCCAATCGGGAATTGCCCGACGGAATGCTGGCGGCTCGCGCGATGTTTTGGGCCGGAGAAAGCGCCTGGCAACTCGGTGAGGCCGATACGGCCCTGGCGCGCTACGAGGCGTTTGCGGTGCGGCCGAATGCCGTTGCCACGCCCGAATACGCCATGGTGTATTACAACCTCGGCTATCTTTATATGGACCGCGTGCGTTACGAACAGGCGCTGGCGCAGTGGCAACGCTTTTTCGAAACCTGCCGCGGCGCCGATACGGCCTATCTGACCGACGCCTACCTGCGGGCGGGCGACTGCGAGTTCATGTTGCGGCATTTCGACCGGGCCGAAACCTATTATACCAAAGTCATCGACAAGGGGCGCGAGCCCTTGGATTACGCCTATTACCAGCGTGCGCTCTGTGAAGGCGCGCAGGGACGTTATCAGGAAAAGGTGGACGGGTTGCTTTGGCTCATAGAGAATTATCCGCGGACAACTTATATGTCGATGGCCATCAATGAACTGGCGGCCACCTATCTCGTATTGGAGCAGAACGACAAGGCGTTGATGTACTACCGGCAGCTTTACGAAGGATATCCGCGTCAGGCGTTGGCGCGCGTGGCCCTGTTGAAAATCGGCATGATTTATTTCAATATGGGCGAATCGGCACGGGCTTTGGAAAATTTCCAAAAGCTCAACGCCGAATACCCGGCCTCGGTCGAAGCGCGGCAGGCCTTGGTCAACATCCGCAACATCTATATGATGATGAACCGCGTGGACGAGTTCTTTACCTATGTCAAGAAGTTGCCCTATACGGTCAAGTTGGAGGAGGGCGAAAAGGACTCCATCAGTTATCTGGCTATCGAAAACCGCTATATGGAAGGCGATTGCGAGGCGGCGGTCAAGGGCTTTGAGCAATATTTGCAGGATTTTCCGCAGGGCTATTTCATTACGCCGGCTTGGTTTTATCTCGGCGAATGCGCGTATCGGCAAGGGCAAGACAGTATTGCCGAGCAGGCTTACGCTAAGGTGGCGGCTTTGCCGGCCTGCGAGTTTACCGAAAAGGCCGTGCAGCGTGCGGCCTCCCTCAGTTATGGCCGTGGCGACTACGGTACGGCCTTGCGCTTTTACAAACAGATGGTGGCGTTGCAGAACCCGTCTTTGGAAAACGAAGCCCTGATGGGGCGTATGCGTTGCTTCTACCGGCTCGGTCAGGACAAATACACGGAAGAAGCCGCCATTTCCTATCTGCGGCGCGACGGCATGGCGCCGGCCGACCGGCAGGAAGCCATGCTCTATGCGGCTCGGGTGGCGGTCAAGAAAGGCGATGTGGCCCTAGCCAATCAGATGTACGGCGATTTGTTGAATGCGGCAGACCCGAACCTACAGGCCGAGGCCCGCTACTATATGATAGAGCGTCGGGTCAAGGAGGGCGACTACAATATGGCCGAACAGTTGATTTTCGATTATATCGCGGACGCGCCGGCCGAAGAATACTATTTGGCCAAGGTCTATATGCTCTGGGCCGATATCTACGAGCATAAGGGCAATGTCTTGCAGGCCAAACAGACGTTGCAGAGCATCATCGACCATTACGAGGGCGAGGATTTGGTAACCGTCGCGCGGCAGAAATACGCGGCCATAGAGGCGGTGGAACTGGCCGACCGCGAACTGGAGGAACGGGAACGTGCCGAACGTTACCGTTATGCGGAGGAAGAGGAAATAGTAATCCCTGAAATGTAAAGCCATGAACAAGCTATCAGGCATCATATATCTGGGGCTGGCCGGAAGTTTGGCGTTTTCGGCGCTTCAAGCCCAAACCACGGACGACCGGCCCTATCAGGAACGGGTGGTGGTCGTGGCACCTTACCAACCCGTGTTGGACGTTGTGCGTAAGCCGCTTTTGCAGCCGGAGGTGCCGGCCGATACGACGCACCGTATCGATTCGGCCGTGTGTGAAATCATCTCCCGGCCCGTGCAGACGACCTATCCGGTGGAGAACATCAAGCCGGCCAAGGTGGCGGGAGAACCGGTGGAACGTCTGTTCAACCAACATCTTAAAATCGGGTTCGGCAACCATCTTTCGCCTTTGGCCGAGGCCTATGTCGCGATGGGACGTTCGCAACGGTACGGTGTAGCCGCTTCGTACAAGCATCATTCGGCCTACGGCAAGATCAAGGATTACAGCCAATTCAAAACCGACCATTCCTATAACGAAGGCGATCTGTCGGGCGAGATTTACGCCAAAAAGTTCAAGGTGCGGCTCGAATTGGATTACCGGCAGACCAAAGTCAACGCCTATGGTATCCGGGACGGCCTTTACGACACGATAGCCGGTTTGTTGGCGATGGATGAGGATTTCCGCAAGATTTACCGCGACCAACCCGTGCGATGGTTTCAGAATATGGACGGCCGTCTGTCGATTACCGACCGTGCGACCGACCCGAACGACTGGCGATACGATGCCGCCCTCTATTACGATTTCGGTCGGAACAACTGGTTCGGCATGGAGAATATCATCGAGGCCGATGGCGGTTTTTCCAAACGCATCGCGCAGAAATCCGATTATGTCGATCGATTGGACATAGGGGCGCGCGTGTTCTTCGGCGATTATTTGCAGCGGCCGCATCAGGACGACCCGGTGGACAACGCGTATCAATTGCGGGTGGAACCGACCGTATCGTATCACTACGATATCTTCAATTTGGATGCCGGGCTGTGTTTCAATGTATTCGGAGACAACCGCGACGGCAATAAATTCCAGTTCCATCCGCGCGTGCGCTTGGACGTGCAGGCGGTACCGGATATCTTGGACCTTTATGTGGGGGTGGATGGTCAGGTTAAGCGCAATACGATTCTTTCCATTTCGGAAATCAATCCGTTCCTGCATCCGACAGACCCCGACGACTTGGCTTTTACGCGCGAGAAACTCTATGTATATCTCGGGGTTAAGAGCAATCTGACGCGGGAAATCGATTTTGCGTTGACGGCATCCACGCATTGGTTGGGCAACTACATGAGTTTCGATTATTACTATTATCCGTATCAACTCAGTGTGGCGGGGGAATCTTATGTGGGCTACAACGACTTTAAGCCGCTCTATACCGAAAAGGTCTTTCAGTTCCAACTTAAGGGCGAGTTGAACCTGCATTGGGACGACCGCATTTTGGCGCACGTGGAGGCCGAATACAACTATTACAACCAATCGTTGCTCTATACGCCGGCTTTCAGGGGCGGTCTCATGTTCCGTTACGACATCGGGCATAAGTTCATCATAACGTCCGAAATAGCGGGTTATACGAATATGAAGGCCCACGACCATTTCGGGCGGGAAGTCACGCTCAAGGGCGGCTTCGATTGGAGCGCGGGCTTGGAATACCGATTCTTCAAGCGTTGGTCGGCCTTTGTCAATCTGAACAACCTGATAGCATACCGTTATTACCGGTGGTACGACTATCCGACCTACCGGTTCAATGTCATGGCCGGTATCACGTTCTCATTCTAACCGTCAATTCGCAGGCTTATGGAGATATGTCGGGATTTGACACAATGGCGGCCGGTTCGTAACGCGGTCGTAACCGTCGGCTCTTACGACGGCGTGCATTGCGCACACCGCTCCATTATCGATTTGCTCAACCGGCACGCGGCGGCCGAGGGTGGGGAGAGCGTCTTGATAACGTTCAGTCCGCATCCGCGCATGGTCTTGCAGGGCGAAGAGGCCTTTCGGAAAAACTTCCGTTTGTTGACCACCGATCAGGAAAAAGAGGAGCTGTTGGCGGCGGCTGGCCTGCAGAATCTATTGGAGTTGCCTTTCGACGCGGATTTCGCCGCCCTGTCGGCCGAACGTTTCGTGCGGGAAATCCTGGTGGAACGTCTGCGGGTCAAGCGCATGGTCATCGGCTTCAACCATAATTTCGGCCACGACCGTCAGGGCGGCTACGAACAGATGGAAGCCTGGGGGCGGCAATACGGCTTTGCGGTGGAACGTTATCCCGAATATACGGTGGACGGGCAGGCGGTCAGTTCCTCTCAGGTACGCCGTCTGTTGCAGGCCGGCCGAGTGGCGGCAGCCAACCGTCTGTTGGGCTATGCCTATTTCATCAACGGGGTTTGGCAGCAGGACGCGTTCGAGGCTTCGAGCGGAATCAAACTCCGTCCGGCGCCGGGCCATTACTTGACGAAAGTCAAGGTCAATGGCCGCTACTATTATACGGTGGCCAAGATAGACGAGGGCATCCGTCTGTCCGACCTGCCGTTTTTGAAAGAGGGCGACAATATGAAGGTACGGTTTTTAAAAGAAATTGGTTTATGAGTACGGTCAAGGAAGAAATTACGGCCAATTTGCGGCAGGTGGCGGCCGGTTTACCGTCAAACGTGTGTTTGGTGGCGGTATCCAAAACCAAGCCGATGGCGTATATCGAATGGGCATACGAAGCCGGGCAGCGCGTGTTCGGCGAGAACAAGGCCTTGGAGTTGCGCGACAAATATATGGCCTTGCCCAAAGACATCCAATGGCATTTCATCGGGCATCTGCAAACCAACAAGATCAAATACATCGCGCCCTTTGTGTCGATGATTCACAGCATTGACAGTTTGGAACTGCTGGAAGCCGTGGACAAACAGGCGCAGAAACACAAGCGGGTCATTCCCTGTCTGTTGCAATTCCACATCGCGGCCGAGGAAACCAAATTCGGCTTGAGTTTGGAAGAGGCCGAAGCCCTGTTGCAGAGCGATCGGTTTGCGGCCTTGAAACACGTCCGCATCGACGGGGTTATGGGCATGGCCACGTTTACCGACAATCGGGAACAGGTACGGGGGGAGTTCGAGCGGCTGAAACAATATTTCGAGGCGTTGAAGGCGCGTTATTTCGCCACGGCCGACCATTTCAAGGAAATTTCGATGGGGATGAGCGAGGACTATCCGCTGGCGATAGAGGCGGGCAGTACGCTCGTGCGCGTCGGCAGCAAGATTTTCGGCGCGCGGGTATATGCCTGACGTGCGGTCTTCCGATAACGAAAAAGCCGTCCCATCCGGGACGGCTTTTTCGTTATCGGACGGTAGCACCGGCTTATTTGCCGAGCGTGGCCACCATCACGGCCTTGATCGTGTGCAGACGGTTTTCAGCTTCGTCAAAGACAATGCTTCTCGGCGATTCGAATACGTCTTCGGTCACTTCCAGACCGTTCATCTTGAATTTCTTGTAGATGTCTTGACCGACCACCGTTTCCAGATTGTGGAAAGCCGGGAGGCAGTGCATGAATTTTACGTTCGGATTGCCCGTCGCCTTAACCACGGCGGCGTTGATCTGATACGGTTTGAGCAGTTTGATGCGTTCGGCCCATACGGCTTCGGGTTCACCCATCGAAACCCAAACGTCGGTGTAGAGGAAGTCCACGCCCTTGACACCTTCGCTAACCTTTTCGGTCAACGTAATCTTGGCGCCCGTTTCCTTGGCTATTTTCTTGCATTCCTTTACCAACGATTCTTCGGGCCAGCAGGCTTTCGGCGCTACGGCGCGGAAGTCCATACCCATCTTGGCGGCACCCACCATCAACGAGTTGCCCATGTTGTTGCGGGCATCGCCGAGGTAAGCGAACGAAATCTGATGCAGCGGTTTGTCGCTGTGTTCGCGCATCGTCAAAAAGTCGGCGAGGATTTGCGTCGGGTGAAATTCGTTCGTCAGACCGTTCCATACGGGAACCCCCGCGTATTCGGCCAACGTTTCAACCGTCGATTGGGCGTAACCGCGGTATTCGATACCGTCGTAGATGCGTCCCAACACGCGGGCCGTGTCTTTCATTGATTCCTTCTTGCCCATTTGCGAGCCGGAGGGGCCGAGGTAGGTAACGTGCGCGCCCTGATCCAACGCGGCCACTTCGAAAGAGCAACGCGTACGCGTCGAGTCTTTTTCAAACAGCAACACGATGTTCTTGCCTTTCAGCGTCGGGGTTTCGGTGCCCGTGTATTTGGCCTGTTTCAGTTGGGCGGCCAGATCCAGCAAATAGCCGATTTCTTTCGGCGTAAAGTCCAGCAACTTCAGGAAGCTGCGGTTTCTAAGGTTGAAAGCCATTTTTTTGTATTGTTTAAGGTTTGATATTCGGTTTTCTGTTCAGCGTCAGGCCACGATACGGGTTCCCGCGGCCGCCTTGCCTAATTCGCCGGCCTCGGTAATGATACACTCCTTGCCGCCGTTTTCCACAAAGAAAATCGCCGCGCGGATTTTGGGCGCCATCGACCCTTCCGCAAACTGACCTTCGGCCAAATAACGCCGGGCCTCGGCTACGGTTACCGTATCCAACGCCTTTTCGCCCGGTTTACGGAAGTTGATATATACTTTTGGTACGTCGGTCAGGATGTAGAATTCATCGGCCTTGATTCTGACAGCCGTCAGCGCAGACGCCAAATCTTTGTCGATAACGGCCTCTATGCCCTTGAAGCCGCCGTCTTCCCGTATGACGGGGATGCCGCCGCCGCCCACGGTCACAACGATATGGCCGGCCTCCACGGCCGCTTCAATCATTTCCAAGTGGTTGATGTCAATCGGCGTGGGGGAGGGAACGACCTTGCGCCAACCGTTGCCTTTCGGATCTTCCTTGAAGACGGCGCCTGTGGCTTGGCTGTAGCGGTCGGCTTCCTCTTTCGGATAGTACGGCCCGACGGGCTTGGTCGGGTTCGCGAACGCCGGGTCGTCCTTGCTGACCAACACCTGTGTCAGCAGCGTCACGACCTGACGGTTCAGCCCCGCTTTCCGCATCTCGTTGAACAGGCAGAGTTCAATCAGATAACCGATGGAACCTTGGGTCTCTGCCACGCAGAAATCCAACGGCATGGCTTCCAAATGGAAAACCTGTTTGCCTGCTTCGTGTTGCAGCATGACATTGCCTACCTGCGGACCGTTGCCATGCCCGATGACCAAATTGTAGCCTTGCTGCAACAGCGGCAACAGGGCCTTGCAGGTATCGCCGACGTTCCGGATCTGTTCCTCAAACGTGCCTTTCTGACCGCTTTTGAGCAGGGCATTGCCGCCAAAAGCCACTACTGCGAGTTTTTTCATATCGCACAAAAATAAGCAAATAAAACAAATTAAACTAATCCGGCAAAGCCCATGAACGCAATGGCCAGGATGCCGGCCGTAATCATCGCGATGGGCGCGCCTTTCATCGTCTTGGGGATTTCCACCAAGTCAAGGTCTTCGCGCAGCCCCGCGAAAATCAACAGCGCGAGCATGAAGCCCAAGGCGGAAGCAAATGCGAACACCGTGCTCTCCAGCAGGTTGAATTCTTTCTGTACCACCAGGATGGCCACGCCCAAAACGGCGCAGTTCGTCGTAATCAGCGGCAGGAAGATGCCCAAGGCCTGATAGAGCGCGGGGCTGACTTTTTTCAGTACGATTTCCACCATCTGCACGAGGGCCGCGATGATGAGGATGTAGGCGATGGTTTGCAGGAAACCCAGATCCAACGGAACCAGCAGGTAACGGTTGATCAGATAGGTGACGACCGTGGAGAGCGTGATGACGAATACGACGGCCGCCCCCATGCCGACCGAGGAGGATAACTTGTTGGAAACGCCTAAGAACGGACAGATGCCGAGCGTTTGCGACAAAATGATGTTGTTGACGAAAACGGCGCCTATGATGAGCAATATGTATTCCATGATGTTCTTTTTAGGGTTGAAGGGTTAACGGTTGGTTGCACGCAGGTTTTGCACGGCCCGTATGACGGCGATGAGCAGTCCCAGCGCGAAGAACGCACCCGGAGCGAGCACGAAAATCAAGATGCCGTCGGCTTCGGGGGCGATGAACTTGTAGCCGAAGACGGCACCGTTGCCAAGTAGTTCGCGGACCGCGCCGAGCAAGGTCAGCGCAAGCGTAAAGCCCAGGCCCATGCCCGCACCGTCCAAAAACGAGCGGAACACGTTGTTCTTGGCGGCGAACGCTTCGGCGCGCCCCAGCACGAGGCAGTTCACGACAATGAGCGGGATGAACAGCCCCAACTGTTCGTAAAGCGCCGGCACATAGGCTTTCATCAGCAGTTCCGCCATCGTCACGAACGAGGCGATGATAACGATAAAACAGGGAATCCGGACTTTGTCGGGAATCTGGCTTTTCACCATCGAGATGATGATGTTCGACAGAATCAGGACAAAGGTCGTGGCCAAGCCCATGCCGAGCCCGTTGAAGGCCGAAGACGTGACGCCGAGCGTGGGGCACATGCCGAGCAACAATACGAAAACGGGATTGTTCGTAAACAGCCCGTTGCTGAAGATTTTCCAAGCGGATGTCTTACTCATGGCAACCTCCTTCCGAAGCTAAAGTGTTGAACGCACGTTCCAGCGCATCGCAATAGGCGCGGGAACTGATCGTGGCCGCCGTAATCGCGTCCACGTCGCCGCCGTCTTTCCTTACACGCAGTTTGAAGGCGGAGGGGTGGCGGTTCTCGAACTGACCGGCGAATTTGGGGTCGGTCATTTTAGAGCCCAAGCCCGGCGTTTCGGCGTGTTGCAATACCTGTACGCGGTAAAGCGTGCCGTCGGGCAGCAGGCCGGCCATCAGGTGGATTTCGCCGGCAAAGCCTTTCTTGGTGAATGTCCGGATGGCGGTGCCCACGGGCACATCCTGCGCATAGGCCGTGTAGGCCGTCAGCGTGCCGTTGCCGTCGGGCGTTTCTATCTGCCGGGCCTCCAGACGGTCGAAGGCCGGCAGCACGGCCTTGATGGCCTCTTGCTGTTTGGTTTGTTCCGCCTGGGCTATTTTCGAGCGGGTGAGCAGGTACATGCCGCCGACGCAACTGCCGGACAGCACCGTTACACAAAGCAGGCTCACCACCATGTTCCTGAGGGTTGAAGCTTTCTTTTCCATAGTCTTAGCAACCGTAACGTTGGGGTTTGAAACCGCGGTTGATGAGCGGCACAAACGCGTTCATGATCAAAATGGCGAACGAAACGCCTTCGGGATAGGCGCCGAAGTTGCGGATCAGGATGGTCAGCAGACCGCAACCGAGGCCGAATACGATTTTGCCCCAGGGCGTCATGGGCGAGGTCACCATGTCGGTGGCCATAAAGAATGCCCCGAGCATGATGCCGCCGGTCAGGATGCTGAAGCCGGGCGGCAGGAACGCCTGCGGGTCGGCGGCGTGCAGGATGGCCGCAAACACGAAGGCCGAACCGAGAAAGGCCACCGGAATATGCCAGGTGATGATGCGCCGCCACAGCAGGAACAGGCCGCCGAGCAGAATCGCCAGCACCGAGACCTCGCCGAGCGAACCGGCACGGTGGCCGGTCAGCAGTTCCAAAGGCGTGACGCCCAGCGTGCGCAGGCTTTCATCCACCGAAACGCCCTGTTGCAGGTTCTCTTTGATCAGGCCGAGGGGCGTCGGCCCCGTGAGCGCGTCCGTTGCGCTGAGGGCAAAGTCAGGATGGGCGTAATCGATGGGCTGCGGCCAGGTCGTCATGGCCACGGGAAACGAAATCAGCAGAAAGACGCGGCCGACCAGGGCGGGGTTGAACGGGTTGTTGCCCAAGCCGCCGTAGGCCATTTTGGCCAAGCCGATGGCGGCCATCGCGCCCAATACCGTCAGCCACCAAGGCAGTGTGGCCGGCAGGTTGAACGCGAGCAACAAGCCCGTGATAACGGCCGAGCCGTCTTGCAGCGAGCAGGGCTTTTTGAGCATGAACCGCTGGATGAGCCATTCGCAGGCCACGCAGGCCGCCGTGCTGACAAGCACCGTCCGCAGGGCCGGCAGGCCGAAGTAATAAACGGAGACCGCCAGGGCGGGCAGCAGGGCTATAACGACGCCCCACATGATTTTGGCAACGCTTTCGGGGCCGTGTATGTGCGGCGAACCGGATACGACCAATTTTCGGGAAACGGATTTTTCGTCCGACATTATTTTGTGGTATTACGGTTTCTGATAATTTGATTGACGGTGTTTTTGCCGAGCCGGAGCGTGTCCAGTAGCGGCCGGAACGAAGGACAAGTGTATTGGCAGCAGCCGCATTCGATGCAGTCGGTGATATGGTGCCGTTCGCACAGGTCCATGCGTTTGTTCAGCACGGCGGCGTGCAACAGGTAAGGCTCCAATCCCATCGGGCAGGCCGCCACGCATTTGCCGCAGCGGATGCAGTGGGCCGGGGTGCGGCGGTGCGCCTGTTCGTCCGGTAGCAGCAATAGGGCCGACAGGCCTTTCGTCACCGGCACGTCCAGGTGCGGCAACGCCTTGCCCATCATCGGGCCGCCCGCGATAATCTTGCCCGTGTTTTCGGGCAGGCCGCCGCAGGCTTCGACGAGCGCGCTGACCGGCGTACCGATTTTGACCCAAAAGTTGCGCGGTTCCTTGACCAACGGCCCGGTGACCGTTACGAGCCGTTCGGTCAGCGGCTTGTGCTTCTGTACGGCTTCATAGACCGCAAAGCAGGTGCCCACGTTTTGGATGACGCAGCCCGCGTTGATGGGCAGTTTGCCGGACGGCACCTCGCGCCCGGTCAGTGCTTTGACCAATTGTTTCTCCGCGCCTTGCGGGTATTTCATTTTAAGCACTTCCACCGAAATGCCGTCGTAGGCGGCCTTTCCTTTCAGCAGCGCGATGGCTTTGGGCTTGTTGGCCTCGATGCCGATGATGGCCTTATCGACGGAAAGGGCTTTCATCAGAATGGAGACGCCCACGAGAATCTCGTCGGGTTTGTCCAGCATCAGTCGGTAGTCGTCAATCAGGTAAGGCTCGCATTCCACGCCGTTCACCAGCAGGTATTCGGCCTTGCAGTCTTTCGGTATCGAGAGCTTGACGTGGGTCGGGAAGCAGGCGCCGCCCAAACCGACAATGCCCATGGCCTTGACCCGTTCGATGATTTCCGCCGGCGAAAGCCGTATCTCGCGGTCGAGCGTCGGGTCATCCGAAATGAAATCCGCCGCCTCGTCGCCGTCGGGCTGTATGAAAATGGCCGGCCGCGCGAAATTGCCCGCGTCGGGGGCTTCGGCCACGTTCTGCACCGTGCCCGATACGGGTGCGTGAACGACCGAGCTCAGGAAAGCCGTGTTTTCGGTCAGCGGCTGCCCGCGTTTCACCTTGTCGCCTTTTTTGACGATGGGCGTGGAGGGCGCGCCTAAATGCTGGCTGACCAAGATGCAGTACGTCCCGTCGAACGGCAGGACTTGCGCCGGCGCGTCCGCGTTGAGTTTGTTGTCGTTGGGGTGAACCCCGCCTTTATGAAATGTCTTCATGGTTTCTCTCAAAGGTTTAGTTGGACGGTGCGGAAACCGCCGGATGGGTCGAGACGATGGACTTTCTCGGGCAGACCTCCACGCAGGTGCCGCAGTGCGTGCAGCGCGTAAAGTCGATATACGCCAGGTTGTTTTCCACTTTGATGGCGCCCACCGGACAGCTCTTGGCGCATTTGCCGCAGCCGATGCAGGCCGACAGGCAGTGCTTCATGGCCAACGCGCCCTTGTCTTCCGTATGGCAGCCCACGTAAATGCGGCCTTCCTGGGCGTGTTTGTATCGCAGTTCGATGATGCCGCGCGGACAGGCCTTGGCACAGTTGCCGCAGGCCGTACAGATGGCTTCGTTCACGGTGGCCAGGCCGGTCTTCGGATCCATGCTCAGGCAGTTGAACGCACAGGCGCGCGTGCAGTCGCCCAAGCCGAGGCAACCGTAGCTGCAGCCGTTTTCGCCGGCATGCAGGCTGTGGGCGAAGGCGCAGCTTTCCAAGCCTTCGTAAGTCGTTTGGCGGATGCTGTTCAGGTGGCCGCCTTGACAGCGCACCACCGGAATCTTGACTTCGCACGTATCCGCGTGCATGCCCATGAGTTCGGCCACGGCCGCCCATTCTTCGTTCGAGCAGACCGGGCAGTGGAGTTCGGTTTGCCCGTCGCTTTCCACAAGGGCTTTGGCCAGGTCGCGGCAACCCGCCTTGCCGCACGCGCCGCAGTTGGCGCCCGGCAAGCGTTCGGCCACAAGGTCGATGCGCGGGTCTTCCTCCACCTTGAATTTCATGGCGATGAAATAGAGCACGACGGCTGCGATGAGGCCGGTGGCGGCCAAAAGCAGAACCGCATAGAGAAACGTCGTCATAGGTTGATGGGTTATTCGGTGTGGTACTTATCTGGATTGAAACGGGGGCAGCGTCTGCAACACCCATTGTTCGATGACTTCGGGAAAGTGGCGGTATTCCAGTGCGTGGACTTTTTCGGCGATGCGGTCGGGCGTATCGCCGGACGAGAGCGGACAGCGCGCTTGGAACAGGATGGCGCCGCGGTCGTAGTGTTCGTCCACGAGATGAATCGTGATGCCGCTTTCTTTTTCCCGGTTGGCGGCCACGGCTTCGTGCACGTGGTGGCCGTACATGCCTTTGCCGCCGTAAGCGGGCAGCAGGGCCGGATGGATGTTGACGATGCGTTGCGGGTAGGCGGCCGTCAGGTAGGCCGGAATCAGGCTGAGGTAACCGGCCAGTACGATGTGCGTGATGCCGTGCGTTTTAAGCAGGTTCAACACGGTATCGGCTTCCTTGAGCCGGCTGTCGGGCAGGTAAATGGCCTCTATGCCGAGGTTTTCCGCGCGTTGGGCCACATACGCCTGTTTGCGGTTGTAAAAGACCGGCCCGATTTGAAATTGCGGATGGTCTTTGAAATACAGGGCTATACGTTCGGCATTCGTGCCGTTCCCGGAAGCGAAAAGGGCGATGCGGAACATGCCCGGCGTAGGACTTGTCATAGCGGTATATTATAAAAGTACAAATTTAAGAAAAAAAGTGACTTCAACCGGTTGTCTATGGACGTGTCGGGAAAGTTTTTAACGACTGAATTTATATTTAATTGATAATCATTATTTTGTGTTTGTTAATTTTTTGCGCCCCGCCGATTTGTTGGTAAAAATGTAAAATTGTGTTTACTTTGCATTCGTGTTTAACCAAAAACTAATTGCATTATGTCTCAGATTGAAAACGACGTAAAGGCTATCATTGTTGATAAGCTTGGTGTAGATGAAAAGGAAGTTACGGCTTCCGCCAACTTCACGAATGACTTGGGTGCTGATTCGTTGGATACGGTAGAGTTGATCATGGAATTTGAAAAGAAATTCAATATTTCGATTCCGGACGATCAGGCGGAGAAAATAGCGACCGTAGGGGATGCTATCGCTTACATCGAACAGAACAAGAAGTAAACCTTTTTCCTCTAGGATTTTATGGAATTGAAGAGAGTCGTGATAACGGGCGTGGGAGCCCTGACGCCGATCGGCAATACGGCCCCGGACTATTGGGCCGCCTTGCTGAGAGGAGAAAGCGGTTCGGCTCCCATTACCCGTTTCGACGCGAGCAAATATAAGACGCAGTTTGCCTGCGAAGTCAAGAATTTCGATCCGAGCCAATTCATGGATCGGAAAGAAATGCGCAAATACGATTATTTCACACAGTACGGTCTCGTGGCTTCCGATGAGGCGGTCGCCGACGCCGGGCTGAATGCCGAAGGCATCGATAAGGATCGTGTGGGCGTCATTTGGGCTTCGGGCATCGGCGGTCTTATCAGTTTGTTCCACGAAGTCGTGGATTACGCCCATGGTGACGGCACGCCTCGTTTCAGTCCGTTCTTTATTCCGAAGATGATTGCCGATATCGCGGCGGGTCATATCAGTATAAGGAATGGCTTCAGAGGTATGAACTTCGCCACGGTATCCGCTTGCGCTTCGTCCGCCAATGCTTTGGCCGATGCGTTTACCTACATCCGTTTGGGTAAGGCCGACGCCATTGTGTGCGGTGGTTCCGAGGCGGCGATTACCGAGGCGGGCGTCGGCGGCTTCAACTCGATGCACGCGCTCTCAACCCGCAACGACGACCCCAAGACGGCTTCGCGTCCTTTCGACAAGGACCGCGACGGTTTCGTATTGGGCGAAGGGGCCGGTGCGCTGATTCTCGAAGAATTGGAGCACGCCAAGGCGCGCGGGGCCAAAATCTATGCCGAAGTGGCGGGAGCGGGCATGACGGCGGACGCCTATCATATGACGGCGCCGCATCCCGAAGGGGTATGCGTACAACGGGCCATGAGTCTGGCGTTGGAAGACGCCGGTTGCACGCCCGATATGGTGGACCATATCAATACCCACGGTACGTCCACGCCGGCCGGTGACTTGCCGGAGATTTTGGGCATCAAGAATCTGTTGGGCGCCCATGCGCCTGAGGTCAACATCAATTCCACGAAGTCCTGCACCGGTCACCTGTTGGGTGCGGCCGGCGCCATCGAGGCCATCGCTACGGCTTTGGCCGTCAAGAACGACATCGTGTCGCCGACGATCAACCATTTTACGGATGATCCGGAAATCGCCGCTTTGGGGCTTAACCTGACGTTTGGAAAAGCGCAGGCCCGCAAAGTGAATGTGGCCATGAGCAATACGTTCGGCTTCGGCGGACACAACGTTTCGATTGTATTTAAAAAATACGAATAGGAATTTATGTTGAAATTGTTTCGTGCAAGCCGGGCTAACCGTGATTTGCGCAGAGCAATAAAAAGTATTCTCGGGTTTTGTCCCGGGAATATTTTTTTATACCGGTTGGCGTTCCGGCATCGTTCGGCCTCCAAAGTGCTGAACGGCGTGCGGCGCAACAACGAACGGTTGGAATATTTGGGCGACGCCGTGTTGAGCGTTGTCATCGCCGAATATCTGTTCAAAAAGTATCCGACTCAGGATGAGGGATTTCTAACGGAAATGCGTTCCAAAATCGTGAGCCGCGCCAGTCTCAACAAGGTGGGGTTGCACATGGGTCTGCATAAAATGATTCAATTGGATCAGGGCCATGGCAGCGGCGGTTTCAAGTCGGTGGACGGGGATGCGTTGGAAGCCCTGATCGGTGCCATTTTCTTAGACAAAGGCTTTAAGTTTACGAAGAAAATCATCCTTAAGCGGATTGTGGGCATGCACATGGACGTGGATGAACTCGAACGCAAGGATTGGAACTACAAGAGCAAACTCATCGACTGGTGTCAAAAGGAACGGAAGAAGGTGGATTTCCGCGTCGAATCGTCCACGCGGCAGGGCAGTAAGAAACTGTATAAAGTGGAAGTGCGCGTGGACGGCGAGGTGTGGGCCTCGGCCATGGAACATTCGGTCAAGTCGGCCGAACAGTTGGCGGCCGAAAACGCCTACAAGAAGGTCGTGGACCCGTGGCTGGTGTCGCACGCGCACAAGCACGCGCATTTGGCCGACGATATGGAGGCCGAGAAGCAACGGCTCAAGCGGGAGAAAGCGGAACGCCAACGGCAGCAACAGCGTAAGAGGGCCGAGGAAGCCGCGGCGGTGGCGGCGGCCATCGCGATGCAGCGGGAGGCGGCAGACAACGAGCCGGCGGCGGTCGAATCGGCGCTTGAAGCGGCAACGGAACAGCCTGCGGTAGAACCGGCACCGGTGGTTCCGTATGCCACGGAACCGGAGGAGACACCGATGGCGATGGCCGCCGAACCTTCAGCCCCTTATGGTGAGCCTGCGGCGGAAGAACCTTTGGCCGACGCCGAAGCGACGCCCGTTGAGCCGGCGGTTGAAGACCCGGTTGTCGAAGTTCCCGAGATGGAACCGATGGCGGAACCGACCGCCGGGATGGAACCCGAGGCCGCGCCCGCATCCGAACCCGAACTGACGGAGCCCGAGGCTTAGTCGGTTCGCCTGATTCAAAATACGCCAAAAAGAAACCCCTGCCGAATCCGATTCGACAGGGGCTTTTCGTAAGCGGGCGCACCGTTTCCGGCGCGTGCCGGCTATATGAACTCGATCATTTCCGGCAAGCTGTTCTTCTCGCAGTAGTGGCAGTGGAGTTTGACTTCCGGCGTCTCGATCACGTTGAAGAACGTTTCTACGGGCTGATGGTTCGTGATGCAGTTCGGGTTCATACATTTGACCGAACCGTGGATTTCTTTCGGCAGCGAAACCTGAATCTTCTTCACCACCTCGTAGTTGCGCACCTCTATAATCGTCGCCTTGGGCGAAACCAGCGCGATTTTGTTGATTTCCTCTTCCTTGAAGAACTTGTCGGCCACTTTGATGATGCCCTTCTTGCCGTATTTCTGACTGGAAAGGTTCGCGCCGAGATAAATCATGCTGTCGCAGTCGTCCAATCCCAAAATGTGCATAACGCGCATCACTTGGCCTACCGATATATGGTCGATGACGGTTCCGTTTTCCAAAGCGGAAACCAATAATTCTTTCTTTGTCATGTCGTATCTATTTAAAAGTTTACAAAAATCGTTATGGTTTAGGCTTTCGCNCCCAAAATCAAGGAAATCAAGGCCTGNCGTACGTAAACGCCGTTCTGCGCCTGTTGGAAGTAATAGGCGTAGGGCGTCGTATCGACATCGGTCGTAATTTCGTTAACACGGGGCAGCGGGTGCAGGATCTTCATGTTGTCCTTGCAGCCGTGCAGCATCGANCCCGTCAGGATGCAGGCGTTCTTGACGCGTTCGTATTCCATCGGGTCGGCGAAACGTTCGCGTTGAACCCGCGTCATATATACGATGTCGGCGATCGGCAGCACTTCTTCNAGGTCCGTATATTGGTGGTATTCCAGTTTGTGGTCCTTGATGTCCTGCTTTACCGCGCTCGGCAATTTGAGGGCTTCGGGCGAAACGAGGTGGAACGTGCAGTTGAACTGGCAGAGCGCNTGGGTCAGCGAGTGAACGGTACGGCCGTATTTGAGGTCACCGACGAAGGCCACCTGCAGGTTGTCCAAACGGCCTTGTGTNTTGCGGATCGAATACAGGTCGAGCAAGCATTGCGTGGGGTGCTGGTTNGCCCCGTCGCCGGCGTTGATGACGGGCACTTTGGAAACCTCGGAGGCGTAGCGNGAGCTGCCTTCGCGCGGGTGGCGCATGACGATGAGGTCGGCGTAGCTGCTCACCATCGTAATCGTATCTTTCAGCGTTTCGCCTTTCTGAACGCTGGAGTTGGAGGCGTCCGAAAAACCGATGATGCGCGCGCCCAACTGGTTGGCGGCGCTTTCAAAACTGAGGCGCGTACGCGTGGAAGGCTCGAAAAACAAGGTGGCNACCACACGGTCGCTCAGAATCGGCTGACGGGGATTGGCCTCGAATTCGGCGGCCACATCCAGCACGTGCAGTTTTTCCTCCTTGTTGAAGTCGTTGATGGAAATCAGATTTCTGTTCTTTAAACTCATAGATATAGGTATTTTAGGTTAAACGNAGGGNANCGGCCGTTTGNGGCGGCCAAAAAAAAGGCGGCTCCGAAAAAGAACCGCCTTTTTGAGAAAATATCAAACGAATTGGAATTTTGACCTTCCAAGTTTCCAGTCATCAGGAATGTCCGGGCTTGTCCCGGCTGATATAAATCAGCATTACTCATATCAGGGAACAAAGTTAAACACCCGCCGCCAAATAAACAAGGCCTCCGCCGCCAAGTTATTAACATAACGCATAAATTTGCCCTTTACAAAAAAAACGCTAATTTTGTAAAAAAAGAAGGATTGTAGCAGTTATGGCAAGACCTATCAAAGAAACCCCGGTTTTAAAAGGCTCTGACGCCCGCCGTTTTGTGGAACGGATGAAACAGAACCGNGCCGAATCGGAGGAAAAGAAAGAACGCCGGTTGGCGAATTATCGATTGGCCATGCGTATGTTGGTCAAGAAATAGGATTTTATGCAATTCGAGGATATTTCTGCGAACTACGNATTACGTAAACTCGAATTGGGGGATAGGGTTTCTACATTTGATTGCGGGGATGAGGATTTAAATGATTTCATCATCAATGATGCGCCGTTATACCGTGAAGCGTTATTGGCGATGACATATGTCCTTGAAGATAAGAAAGACGGGAAGGTTGTNGCGTATTTCAGCGTTGCGAACGATAGGATTTCGATAAAGGATTTCCCCAACAAAACGGTCTTCAATCGTTTTCGTAGAGCCCGGTTTGTGAACNAAAAACGTCTGAAAAGTTATCCGGCCATCAAGATATGCCGTCTTGGAATTGATAGGTCGGTGCAGGGGTGNCATATCGGGACATTTCTTGTGGATTTTATCAGTACGTATTTTGTAACGGATAATAAGTCCGGTTGCCGGTTCATTACGGTAGATGCCTATGCGGAAGCGATACCGTTTTATTTGAAACGGGATTTCGTGTTTTTAAGCGCCGAAGANGAAGGGCAACGAACCCGATTGATGTATTTNGATTTGTGCGACATCAGTGAGTGATGTAGGAATATCCTGTTTTATTTTTAAATAGTTCAAAATGAAATTGACGTCGGAAACAAGGCATGGTGTAAGAATTTTTGTGTCGGAATGTGATAAAAACGCAAGACAGGCTTTTTATCGTACAAGCAGTGAACTTTTGAAAGAACTATTGGCTAATATGGGCGTTTTGGCACTCAAATATACAGAGTATGTTCAAGGTGATGCNCCCTATATTCATCACGAGCGTCAATTGGATGGTTTGATAGTTCCGGCTTTGTCTAAAATATGTGATGGAGCGATTTTAACGGAATGTCCGATTACGCGTAATTGTAATCTGAAAGATTATGAAAAAAATGATGCGCAAGGGAGATTTGATTATTGGTGCATGTATCCAAAACCGCGTAAATATGTGCGTAAAAATTCGTTTATTTTGGAGGTAAAACACAATTATGATAATTGTACAAACGATGTAACGTGTATAGACTTAGTGAGAAATTGGGATGAGATGTGTGTATCACAATTGCAATCGGTGCGAGATGATGCAAAAAACTTTGTAGAAGAAACGAATGGGGTAATACGGATAGGATTGCAATTCGTGACATCTCGTTGCGCATACAAGATGGGCGCAGAAACAGAAACCATTATCTCGGATTATAANAATAATCTCCATGAAATATTAGAACGTTTGAAGATAGGTGTGATTACGAGTAAACCCAAAATGAAGACGCCGAATTTTATGGCGTGTTGGATTCCTCCACAAAAACACATAGAATCAGTTGCTGAAGGTAGAGATAAAATCTATCCCGGCCTCATAATGATGNGTAAGATTTTTGCGCCGATAGCCCATATAGGGAGTCAAAAATAGAATGGTAGATGTTTGGAGATGAGGTTATACCNGTTTTGGCCACGGCGTATATGCCGCCGGCGGCGTTTTGGNNNGCGGCNNGCCGNATGNTGNAGGCGCANACGCNGGNGGGCGGNGANNNGCGGCCGGTGTTGCGGCTCTGNNNNGACGAGNATTACCGNAAGCAGACNTACCGCAACCGCNCCGTGATTCTGAACGCGCAGGGCGAGCAACGCCTTTCGGTGCCGGTGTCGTGCCCGCGCGGCCCTTACACCAAGGCGGAAGACGTGCGCATCTGTTACGACAAGGACTGGGCGCGCGACCATTGGCGCAGCCTCTGCACGGCCTATAACAATTCGCCCTATTTCCTCTATTACCAGGATGAATTGGAGGCGATTCTGATGCAGTCGCGCTACGAACGGCTGTGGGATTTGAACCTGCGGCTCATCGCGTTTTTCATCAAAGCTTTCGGGCTGAATTGGACGGTGGAGGCCGTCAGCCGGCGCGAGGCGCAGGGGGAGGCCGTGGCGTTTTCGGACAAGGCACCGGCCCTATGGCAAACGTTTGCGCCGGCGGTGTCGCCCGATGCCTATCAGAATACGTTTATGCTGGCCGTGCCTTGTCCGGCGCGGCTCAGCGCCTGCGACCTGCTGTTCAACTACGGCCCGCAGGCCGGACAACTGTTTGCATGAATGCGCGTAAAAACGTATATTCGCAATGTTTAATCCTAAAAACCATACAGCAATGGAAGAACGTAAAGGCGTGGTAAGTATGCAGGGCAATGCGCTTACCTTATGCGGACCGGAAATCAAGGTAGGGGATACGGCGCCCGATTTCACCGTGCTCGATGCCAACCTGCAGCCGGTCAAACTGAGTGATTTTAAAGGCAAGGTACGGATCATTTCCACGATACCGTCCATCGATACGGAAGTCTGCGCCCTCCAGACGCGGCGTTTCAACCAGGAAGCGGCGGGCTTGAAGGATGTGGAGATCCTGACGATTTCCTGCGACCTGCCGTTTGCGCTCGGCCGGTTCTGCGGCGCGGAAGGCATCGACAAAATCAAAACGCTGTCGGATCACAAGGAAACGGAATTCGGCCTCAAATACGGCTTCCTGATTAAGGAACTGCGTTTGTTGAACCGCGGTATCATCGTGATTGACCGCAACGACAAGGTGGTGCACGTGGAATATGTGGCGGAGAACACCGACCTGCCCAATTTCATTTCGGCCTGGGCGGCCGTCAAGGCGGCCTTGTAAGCCAATCGGAAGAATCCTATGCAGAATGACGATTTGAAAGCGGCCATCGAGGCGGCCTATGCCGATCCGACGCTTTGCGGGCAGACCCTGTACCGGGAAGCGGTGGAGACGGCGGTGGCCGCCTTGGATGCCGGCCGTCTGCGCGTGGCCGAGCCGGTGGGCGATGCGGCGCATACGTGGCAGGTCAACGAATGGGCTAAGAAAGCCGTCTTGCTGTATTTCCGCATCCGGCAGATGCAGACGATGGAAGTGCCGCCCTTGGAGTTTTACGACAAGATACCGCTCAAAAAGCATTTCGAGGCGCAGGGCGTGCGCGTGGTGCCGCACGGGGTTGCGCGTTACGGGGCCTATCTGGCGCCCGGCGTGGTCATGATGCCGTCGTATGTCAACATCGGCGCGTATGTCGATGGCGGTACGCTCGTCGATACGTGGGCCACCGTCGGCTCGTGCGCGCAAATCGGCAAGCGCGTGCATCTGAGCGGCGGCGTGGGCATAGGCGGCGTGTTGGAGCCGGTCATGGCCAAGCCCGTCATCGTGGAGGACGACTGTTTCATCGGCTCGCGCGCCATCATCGTGGAGGGCGTGCACGTGGAGGCGGAGGCCGTTATCGGCGCCAACGTCTGCCTGACGCAGTCCACGAAAATCATCGACGTGAGCGGGGCCGAGCCCGTGGAATACCGGGGGCGTGTGCCGGCGCGGTCGGTGGTCATTCCCGGTACGGTGACCAAACGGTTCCCGGCCGGCGAATACGGCGTGGCCTGTGCGTTGATTATCGGCCGCCGCAAGGAATCGACCGACAAGAAAACGACCTTGAACGATGTGTTGCGCGACTTTCAGGTTGCGGTATAAACCAAGAGCAATGAAAAATACACTTAGAACGATAGCGGGCGTCCTGTGGATGGGCGTCCTGATGGCGGTGACGCCGGTGTCGGCCCAGGTCTTGGCTTCGGGCGAACCCTCGGTGTCGGGGGCCATCGAACATCTGACCACGGCGGCCTTCCGCGAAAAAGTCTATGACTATACCGAATCGCCGCAGGAGTTCAAATACAAGGGCAAGCAGCCGGCCATTGTGGATTTCTATGCCGACTGGTGCGGGCCTTGCCGTATGTTGGGCCCCATTCTCGAAGACGTGGCCAAAACCTACAAGGGTAAAATCAAGGTCTATAAGGTCAATATCGACAAGGAACCCGAACTGGCGCAGGTTTTCGGCGTGCAGAGCATCCCGCTCATGCTGTTCCTGCCCGTGGGCAGCCAGCCGGCCGTACAGCCCGGGCTGTTGCAGAAAGCGCAGTTGACGCAGATTGTCGATGAATTTCTGCTGAAATAGGCNGGNNTCTNTATTGTATATATGNCCAAAAGGAAAGCCGCTCCNNNNGGNGCGGCTTTCCTTTTGAGGCCCGTCGGGTCACCCGTAAATCTTAAAAATTGTGACCCAAATATTCTTTCAACACCGAGACGTATTCGTTCAAGGCCTCGCGGCCCTGTTCCGTGATACGGCAGGTCGTGCGCGGCTTTTTGCCGACNATNTCCTTGCGCACNTCGATATAGCCCNNTTCGGCGAGCTTGTCTATCTGTACGCTCAGGTTNCCGGCCGTTGCGCCCGACTGTTCCTTGAGGTAGTTGAAATCCGCTTCTTCCACCGACAACAGCAGTGAAATGATGGCCAGCCGCAGTTGCGAATGCAGCAAAGGATTCAGGTCTTTCATGATTACTTTCTGTTAATGCGGCAGATATGCGCCGGAATGATCATAAACAGCAGGAACGCCGTGCCTATCAACAGGTTCCAGCTATTGTCGTACTGACCGTCAAAAAACATATAGGTTGCAATGACCAGTCCAATCAGCGGCGGATAGGTGAGCCAGTCTTCCTTGATGAGCATACCGGTAATCGAGGTGCCGATGCCGGCATAGATAATGGTGAGAGGCACCATAAGAGAGAAATCGAGGCGGCCGAAGTATAGCGACCATCCTATGAGCGACAGCAAGGTAAGTCCGAACATACTGGCGATGATTTTCCAAACTTTATCCATCATCTCTTGCAGATAGGTCACGACCCCCGACCTTTTCTTTTTACCCAAAAAGGTTTGGATGAGCGTTGCGAAATAGGGTAGGAACATGATACCCCAAAGCATCATGAAATTTGGATTTCCGGTCAAATATATTGTAATATAGGTGACGGCGGAAGTGAAGAGGACGGCATAGCCGTAAAACAGGAATGCGTTGAAGTCTTTTTTGATGACTTCGTTTTTGGTCTTGTGAATCATTTCGGTAATGACCCTGAGACTGTCCTGTTCGTTGAACGTTTCGTTTTGCATGACTTTTAAATTTAACTATTAGTAAAATAATGTTTTACAATAGCCTTTCGTGCGCACTTCCCGGCTTTGCATGTCGCAAAGATAAAGTAGTTTATTTTATAAACCAAATGGAAGCCTAAAATTTTTATGCGGAAGCGTCATACTTTTTTTAGGGGATGTCGTCTCAGGCGCGTTGCGCAATCAGTTGCAAGACGATTTGCACGGCGTTGGTGGCCGCGCCCTTGCGGATATTGTCGGCCACAATCCAAAGGTTCAGCCCGTTTTCGACGCTTTCGTCACGGCGGATGCGGCCCACGAACACTTCGTTCTTATCGTAGGCGAAGAGCGGCATCGGGTAGAGCAGGCGCGCCGGATCGTCCACGAGGCGCACGCCCGGCATCTGTTCCAACAGCGTCCGTATGTCGGCGAGTTCGAACGGCTGCCGCGTCTCCACGTTGACGGCTTCGGAATGGCCGCCGGAAACCGGCACGCGCACGACGGTCGCCGTGACGCCTATATTGGGGTCGGACAGAATCTTGCGCGTTTCGTTCAGCAGTTTGGTTTCTTCGGTCGTATAGCCGTCGTTCTGGAAGTCGCCGCCGTGCGGGAACAGGTTGCGGTGAATCGGGTACGGATAGGCCTTTTCGCCTTCCTCGCCGCGTTCCTCGCTTTCGAGCTGACGCAGGGCCTTGATGCCGGAACCGCTGACCGACTGATAGGTGGAAATGACCAAGCGTTTGATGCCGTAGGCCTTGTGGATGGGCGCCAACGCCATGACCATCTGAATCGTGGAGCAGTTGGGGTTGGCGATAATGCGGTGTTCGGGCTTGACGGCATCCATATTGATTTCGGGCACGACGAGCGGCACGTTCGGATCCATACGCCAGGCCGAGGAGTTATCGACCACGGTGCAGCCCACTTCGGCAAAGCGGGGCGCATAGGTCAGCGAGGTGGAACCGCCGGCCGAAAAGATGGCGTAGTGGGGGTGCGCCGCGATGGCGTCTTCCACCGATATCACGCGGTGGTTCTGCGCCGCGAACCGCACTTCCTTGCCCACCGATTTGGCCGAGGCCGCCGGCAATAGTTCGATATTGGTCAAGCCGTATTCTTCCATGACCTGCAACATCTTGGAGCCCACCAAACCCGTGGCGCCCACAACGGCTATCTTCAGTTTTTCAGACATTTTCAAACTTTTTTTCATCTGTTTCCGACCCTCGGACGTATATTATAAAACGGCTTTCGGGCCGGTGGGCCGGTATGGGTACCGCCCCCATCGGTAACGAAGCGCAAATGTAGTGAAAAATGATGAAAAAAGCAGGAAGAGGCCGCCGGCTGTGGCGGTACGCCCTTTGGGGATGGTGTAACCTGTGCGGCTTGGGCGGCATGGTGGCGGTGCAGGCGCAGCAGCCCGTGTATTGGGCGGCGGATTTTGAAAACGGCTGGTCGGATTGGGCGGGGCAGACGTCGGCCTTCGTTTGGGAGGACGGGATGGCGCGAACCGACGGGACGGAGGCCAAGGCCGCCTTGTGTCTGATGCGGCCGGTATGGGGCGACCCGGCGCAGCCCTTTGATTCCGTCGGTCAGGCCGCGTTTTGGGTGCAGGCTCAGCGGGACGGCCTGTGCTGGCAGGGGCGGTTTTGGACCGGTTTCAACCCGTCGTCCACCAACTATTTCCGCTATTATATCTGGCTGAGCGGTTGGGCGGGCGGCGATACGCTGTGGGCGGATTCGGCCGTACAGGCGCTGTATTTCCAAATGGGTGAGAAGGGGAGCGAGAACCGCTGGCAACTGTATCGGCAGCGGGGCACGGAGCAGACGTTGCTGTGGTCGGGCGAGAGCGTCTATAAGAAAAGCAGCGGGGCGACGTATGAATTGCGGTGGCGCGTGGCAGGTACGGACGATGACGGGGCGGGGGAGGCGGCCGCCTGGGTGCGGCCGCCCGACAGCCTCCGTTGGCAAGCGGAGGGCGAGGCCTTGGCCTTGGACTGGGCGGAATTGCTGCCGGACAGTCTGCGCCGCCGCCCGCTCTATACGGGCTTCTATGCCTATTACAGTACGGCTTCGCGGGCGACGAAGTTCGGCGTGGCGGACATGCGCTTGGGCGGCGGCGCGCCGGAGCCGGAGCCCGAGCCCGAACCCGAACCGCCGGTGACGGACACGCTGCCCACTGTGGTGGCACCCGACCCGCCGACAGACACCCTCCCGCCGCCGGTGGATACGTTGCCCTCCGTGGACACGTTGCCCACCCAGCCGACGGAACCCGCCCCGCCCGTGCCCGCCTGGCAGCGGCCGCCCGCGCCGACGGCCTGGCTTTGGAGCGAAATCCTGTTCGACGTCGAGAGTGGCGAAAGCAAGTTTGTGGAGTTTTACAATGCGTCGGACACGGCCCTGAGTCCTTACTATCTCTATGTGGGGGTGGTCAGCGGGGATGAGGCCGTCGGCGCGGCGGAAGGCGGAGGCGGCGTCAAGGTCAAATGGTCGCGGCTCTGTAAGGACACTTCACTCACGGTGCCGCCCGGCGGCTATGCGGCTTGGTGCAAGGATGCGGAAAGCCTGTCGCCGCGCTATACGCCCTGTACGGAACAGGTATATACCGCCTCCGCCTTCCCGACGCTCAACGCGTCTGGCGGCCGCCTGCTGTGGGCGTGGCTGTCGCCCGCCGACACGGTGTATGGCGAGGAGGCCGTTTATGACAAGGGGATGCACCACGTGTTGCTGTCGTCGGTCAAGGGCGTGTCGTTGGAGCGTATCGGCTTCAAGGTGGCGGCCACGCGGGCCGACAACTGGCAGTCGGCTTCGATGGCGGAGGGCGGTGCCACGCCCAGTTGCCCCAATTCGCAGTACAACGGCGACTTGGAGGCCGAAGAACGCGCTTTGGGCCGTTATTTCGAATTCAGCACACGGCTCATTACGCCCAACGGCGACGGGGTCAACGACTATACGGAAATAACCTGGAACGAGGCCTTGCAGGGATTCGTCTGCAAGGCGGAACTTTACGACGCCTACGGCCGCAAGATGAAACGGCTGGCGGAAGATGAAATCCTCTCGGCACGCGGCCGTTGGATTTACAAGGGCGAGGATGACAAGGGGTTGAGCCTAAGGGCGGGCGTCTATGTATGGCTTTTCAGGCTCGTGCATCCCGACGGCCGCCGCAAGACGGTGCGCTATGCGTTCGCCGTTGGGTAGTCGGCCTTATCCACGCGATACACCTTGTCGCCCTTGCGCACGGGTTCGCTTACGGGAATCGAGCACGACTCGCCCTTGCGCGTGGTCTGAACCGGCACCAAATCGACGCGGATTTCGGGCACCGTCGTTTCGTAAGCGCCCGTGCGCGGCCCGATAACCGTCAGTTCGTCGCCCACCGAAAACGCGCCGGCCTCCACCTTGATTTCCGCCACTTTCAAGCGGCTGAAATAGTTGGCCACAAGGCCCACGTAAGTCTTCTTGCGGTCGGCCGACGAACCGTAGCGCGTGCTCCATTCGCCCGTCTTTTTCCCCATATAGTAGCCCTCCCAAAAGCCACGGTGGTAGACATGGCCGAGCCGTTCGTTCCAAAGGGCGATTTTCTCGGGGCCGTAGCTGCCGTCGGCGCAGGCAGCCACGGCTTCCCTATAGACTTCGGTCACGGTCTTGACGTAGTCCGCCGCCCGCCCGCGCCCTTCGATTTTGAGCACGCGGATGCCCGTGGCGATGAGACGGTCGAGGAAGTCCACCGTCTTGAGGTCTTTGGGCGAGAGCAGGTATTGGTTATCGACGTCTATCTCCGTGATCTCCTGTTCGGGCGTGTCGGCCACCTCCGAGAGCCGGTAGGGGCGGCGGCAGAGCTGGAGGCAGCTGCCGCGGTTGGCCGAGCGGGCCAGGTGGTCGAGGCTCAGGTAGCATTTGCCCGATACGGCCATGCAGAGCGCGCCGTGTACGAAAATCTCCACCTGCACCAATTCGCCCTTGGGGCCGCGGATGTCCTGTTCGCGGATTTGGTCAATCAGGCGCGTGAGTTGTTCCAGGCTCATCTCGCGTGAGGCCACCATGACGTCGGCATAAGCGGCGTAGTGGCGCACGGCGTCGATGTTCGTGATATTGCACTGCGTGGAGATATGCACTTCGAGGCCGAGTTGCCGCGCCCTTGTGATGACGGCCCAGTCGGACGCGATGACGGCGTCCACCTTGTGCGTGGCGGCCAGTTCCAGCACGTGCGCGATTTGCGCCTGTTCCTCGTCATAGACAATCGTGTTGACGGTCAGGTAGGCTTTTGCGCCTTGCCCGTGGCACAGGGCCGTGATTTCGGGCAGATCGGCTTCGGTAAAGTTCATGGCCGCCGTGGCGCGCATATTGAGCGAGCCGATGCCGAAATAGACGGCGTTGGCGCCCGCCTTGAGCGCGGCGTGCAGGGCCGCGAACGAGCCGGCCGGCGCCATGATTTCGATATGCCGCGCCGCTTCGCGCACCGCCTCGGGAATGGGAAAACTATCTTGGTTCATGTGAATGCCATTAAGGGTGCAAAGATAGTGCAAATCGAGGCCATAGCCAAGCTTGCTTGAGCTGTGGCGAGATGCCGCCTATCTTGATTGAAAATAAAGATAGTGCAAAATATGAAAAAAAGTCTGAAAGCCCGCGTCTTGATTGAGCTTTTTTCCCTATCTTTGTAGAACAGAATTAAAGAACGTTATGGCGGATCAAACGAGGAAAGTGGCGCTGATAACCGGGGTAACCGGGCAGGACGGCGCGTATTTGAGTGAGTTTCTGTTGAAGAAAGGCTATGAGGTGCATGGTGTCAAGCGGCGCGTATCGCTGTTCAACACCGACCGCATCGACCATCTGTACGAAGGCCCGCAACAGCAGGGGCGGCGGTTCATCCTGCATTACGGCGATATGACCGACAGCCTCAACCTGACGGACATCATCCAAAAGGTGCAACCCACCGAAATCTATAACCTGGCGGCGATGAGCCATGTCAAAGTGAGCTTCGATACGCCCGAATACGTGGCCAACGCCGACGGCATCGGTACGCTCCGGCTGTTGGAGGCCGTGCGTTTGCTCGGTCTGGCGGACAAGACGCGGCTTTATCAAGCCTCCACGTCCGAGCTCTACGGGCTTGTGCGCGAGACGCCCCAAACCGAAAAAACGCCTTTTTACCCGCGCAGCCCCTATGCGGCGGCCAAACTCTATGCCTACTGGATTACGGTCAACTACCGCGAGGCTTATGGCATGCACGCCAGCAACGGCATCCTGTTCAACCACGAATCGCCGGTGCGGGGCGAGACCTTCGTTACGCGCAAGATCACGCGGGCCGTGGCCAAGATGGCCTTGGGGTTGCAAGATAAATTGTACCTCGGCAACCTGTCGTCCAAGCGCGACTGGGGGCACGCCAAAGACTACGTGCGCGCGATGTGGCTCATCCTGCAGCAGGAACGCCCCGACGACTATGTGATTGCCACGGGCACCACAACGTCCATCCGCGATTTCGTGCGTATGGCTATGGCGCATATCGGCGTCACCGTCGAGTTCAAGGGCGAGGGGATGCAGGAGCAAGGTTTTGTAACGGTCGTGGATAAGGCCGTGTTCGAAGCGAAGGTAGGGGCGGAACACTATGCGGCCTTCGCCAAGCGTATCGGTGAGGCGGTGGTGGCCGTCGATCCGCAGTATTTCCGTCCCACCGAAGTGGAACTCCTGCTCGGCGACGCAAGCAAGGCGAAACAAAAGCTCGGCTGGCAGCCCGAATACGACCTGCCGAAATTGGTGAGCGAGATGACCGACAGCGACCTCAAGCTTATGCGGCGCGAGGAATACCTGCGGCAGGGCGGCTACCGTATCATGAATTATTTTGAATAGGATGGAAAAGGACAGCAAGATATATGTGGCGGGGCACCGCGGCTTGGTCGGCTCGGCCATTTGGAAGACGTTGGAGGCCAAAGGCTACCGTAATTTGGTGGGTCGCACGCATGGCGAACTCGACTTGACGGATACGGCCGCCACGGCACGTTTCTTTGATGAGGAACGTCCCGACTATGTGGTCGTGGCCTCGGCCAAGGTGGGCGGCATCCAGGCCAACAACACGTACCGGGCGCAGTTCATCTACGAGAACCTCATGATTGCCTGCAACACGATCCATCAGTCGTATGCGCACGGCGTCAAGAAGCTGCTGTTTCTCGGCAGCTCCTGCATCTATCCGCGCCTGGCNCCGCAACCCATGCCGGAAGACTGCCTGCTCACGTCCGAACTCGAATACACGAACGAACCCTACGCGCTCTCCAAAATAGCGGGGCTTAAGATGTGCGAGAGCTACAACCTGCAATACGGTACCGACTTCCTGTCGGTGATGCCGACCAACCTCTACGGCCCCAANGACAATTTCAACTTGGAGACNTCGCACGTGCTNCCGGCCATGATCCGCAAGATNCACTTGGGCAAATGCCTGATGNACGGCGACGAGGCGGCNNTGCGGCGCGACCTGGCGGCGCGGCCCGTGGAGGGCGTGGACGGCGGGGCCGANNNNTCGGCNATCNNGCNNATNCTNNACAAGTACGGCATTACGGACAAGGCCGTCACGCTGTGGGGCACGGGCAAGCCGTTGCGGGAGTTCCTGTGGAGCGANGACATGGCCGAAGCCTGCGTCTATGTTATGGAACAGATCTCGTTCAAAGACTTGGTCAAGCCGGGGGAAACGCAAATCCGCAACACGCATATCAATGTGGGNAGCGGCGAGGAGGCGAGCATCGCACAGACGGCCGGTTATGTGAAGCGGGCCGTGGGCTACGGCGGGGAGTTGGTCTATGACGCGTCCAAGCCCGACGGCACGCCGCGCAAGCTGTTGGACATCTCCAAGCTGTCGGCGCTGGGCTGGCGGCCTAAGGTACGTTTGGAAGAAGGTATCGCGCGACTGTACGCGTGGTATATAAAATAAGGAGGACTTATTATGATTGCACCCGAAATCAAAAAGAAGGCGGAAGCTTGGATGCAAGCCCCGTATGACGAAGCCACGCGCAAGGCGGTGGCGGACCTGATGGCCANGGAAGACGANNTGACCGANGCCTTTTACAAGGATNTGGAGTTCGGTACGGGCGGNCTGCGCGGCATTTTGGGCGTGGGCACGAACCGNATGAACAGNTATACGGTGGGCATGGCCACGCAGGGNTTCGCCAACTATCTGTCGGCGGCCTGCGGCAAGGAAGGCTGGGAAAAGCGTGTGGCGGTGGCCTACGACGTGCGGCACGGCAGTGCGCAGTTTGCGTTGGAGACGGCCAAAATCTTTGCGGCCAACGGTTTCGAGGTGTATATCTTTACGGGGATGCGGCCCACGCCCTTGCTCTCGTTTGCGGTGCGCTACAAGCATTGCTGCGGCGGGGTCATGGTCACGGCCTCGCACAACCCCAAGGAATACAACGGCTACAAGGCCTACGGCGCGGACGGCGGCCAACTCGTGAGCCCGCACGACAAGGCGGTCATCGAGGAGGTGCGCAAGATTACGTCCTACGACCTCGTCAAGCGCGAGGGCGGNGCCGGNCTGATTCACTACGTGGACGCCGAGATAGAGGAAGCCTATATGCAGGCGTTGGAAGCCTTGCGCTCGCCGCAGGTGTCGGCGCAGGCNCGGCGGGATGTCAAGATTGTATATACGCCTTTGCACGGCACCGGCATGACGATGGTNCCCAAGGCGTTGCGGGCCTGGGGCTTTGANCAGGTCTGCGCCGTGCCGGAGCAGATGTGGCCGGACGGNGACTTTCCGTATGCGGCTTCGCCCAANCCGGAGGAAAAGCCCGCNATGTCGGCCGGCATGGCGTTGGCCGCCACGTTNAANGCCGATATCGTGATGGCGACCGACCCGGACGCCGACCGTATCGGCATCGGCGTGCCNGACGGNCAGGGCGGCTACCGCCTGCTGAACGGCAACCAGACGGCGGCTTTGGTAACCGACTACCTGTTGCGCCGNGCCGCGGACAAGCCGAACCGCTATGTGGTCAAGACGATTGTGACGACCGAGATGCTCAAGGATATGGCCGAGGCGCAGGGGGCGCGTTGCTACGATGTGCTGACGGGCTTCAAATATATCGCCGAGGTGCTGGCCGAGCNGGAAGGCAAGGCCTTCTTTGTGGGCGGCGGCGAGGAAAGCTACGGCTACTTGGCGGCCGACTTCGTGCGCGACAAGGATGCCGTGATGACGGCTTGCGTCATCGCCGAGATGGTGGCCGCGGCCGTGGCGGAGGGCAAGAGCGTGATGCAGCTGTTGGAAGACACCTACCGCCGCTACGGGTTGTATGTGCAGGCCTTGGTGTCGCTTACCAAGAAAGGCCGTTCCGGCAGCGAGGAAATCCAGCGCATGATGGCGGAATACCGCACGAACCCGCCCGCGCAAATAGGCGGCGAAACCGTCTGNGAGGTGCGCGACTACGCCAAGGGCTTCCAGGGGCTGCCGCCGGCCGATGTGTTGCAGTTCTTTACCGAACAGGGCGGCAAGGTGACGGTACGCCCGTCGGGTACCGAACCCAAAATTAAATTCTATTTCGAGGTAAAGGCGCCGTGGCGGGAAGGCCGTCCGTTGGCCGAGCAGGAAGCCNCGCTGAATGCACGTATCGACGCGCTGAAAGCGGCTCTGCAACTGTAAGGCGGTAGATAAACCGAAAGGAAAACGGTGGTTGACGACGGTCAGCCGCCGTTTTTTTATAGGCTTTTGTAGAGTGTTATCAACTGTTGCGTGACGGCGGCCCGGTCGAACCGGCGCACGTAGGCTTGGGCTTCCGTCACGATACGGGCGCGGGTGTCGGCGTTTGACAGCAGGCCGGCGATGGCCTCCGCCCAGGCCGGGGCGTCGTCGGGAGATATATAGCGGCAGGCCGGGCCGCCCGCTTCTTCGAGGCAGGAACCCGTGGCGGCGATGACCGGTAGNCCGGCGTGTATGGCCTCCACAATCGGGATGCCGAAGCCCTCGTAGCGCGAGGGATAGACGAAGATACGCGCGGCGTGATACAGCGCCCGCAGGTCTTGGTCGGACACGCCGTGCAGACAGTGCAGCCGGTCTTGCAGGCCGAGTGCGGCGGCGCGCGCTTCCACGCGGGCCGTATAGGGTGTCCGTTTGCCCACGGCCACGAGGTGCAGGGCGGGGTGGGTCTCGCGCAGGCNAGCCAGCGCTTCGACCACGATGCCGAGGTTCTTGCGTTCCTCTATGCTGCCCACGAACAACAAAAACGCTTCGGGCAGACCGTAGCGCCGCCGCACGGCCGTCGTGGCCGACGGCCCCGGATTCTCGGCGTACTTCGGTTCACAACCCTGATAGATGACGTGGATTTTGTCGGGATGGGTGCCGAAATACCGCACGATGTCGCGCTTCGTGCATTCGCTTACGGCCAGAATCCGGTCGGCCCGCTTGCAGGCGTGCTTGGCCTTGATGGTATATATCAATCGGTCTATCGGCTTGTAGTATTGCGGACAGACGAGAAAAATCAGGTCGTGTATCGTTACCACGCTGCGGATGCCGCGTTGGGCAAGCCCCACGGGCAGTTCGTTGCTCAGGCCGTGGTACAGCCCGATGCCGGCTTGGGTCAGCGTGCGCCCCATGCCGTAACGCCGCCAGAGCGACGGCAGCCGTTTGGCCGTAAACCCTTTTGGCGCCAAGGGGATAAGCCGTTNGGGATAACGTTCCAAAAGCCGTTGGTAGGCCGCCGACAGCGGCTTGTTTTTTTTGCGGGCCGCCACAAGGTAGAGCGGCGCGTTGCCGTCGGTTGGCCCGGCTTCCATCGCTTCGGCCAGCCCTTCGATAACGAAGCGGCTGTAATTGCCCAAGCCGGTGCCGTTGTAGGCCGCGCGTTTGGCGTCGAATCCGATGGCCGGCAAGCCTTGCGTCTGTTTCCGCTCCATCCCCATGCGTCCTTATTTGACCGGAATCGCCATCGGCGTCACCGTCGTGGAGGGTACCGGCAGGTTGAAGTCGCGCTCGGCCTTGCCCATCAGATAGGCGAACAGAATCATGTTCTTTACGTTTTCGGTCAGCCGCAGGAACAGCAAACTGTTCTTGGTGCCGCTGTTGCCGCTCTTGATGCGCTTGATTTGCCGCTTGTCCAAAGCGTCGAACCACGCGATGGCCTTCAGGTGTTCGGCGTTCAAATCCTCCAACTGGGCGTAGTGGCCGTTGCGTATAATGAAAATCAAGTGGTCGAATATATCGTGTAGCGTCTTGGATCCGCTTTTAAGGTCGGCGATCTGTTCCNGCAACATCGGCTTGTGCCGGTTGTCGGTATGTTCGTAGCTGGCGTCGATGAGGAACGAGGCCGAGTGCAGGATTTCGCGCAGGTAGTTCACGGCCTGCACGTAGAAGGCCGAGCCGGCCACGCCCTTGTCCTGCAACAACGTCACCGTGTCGTTGAACTTGTTTTTCATCAGTTGCGTATGCGTGTCCAACTCCTGAAATACCCGTTTCGTGTTGCGTAGCAGCCGCANATCTTCGGCTTCCAGCCCGTTCAGCACCTCGTCGTACAGGGCCGGGATCTGTTCCAGCAGCCCGATCATTTCCTTGTTGATGTTGCCNACCANGCCTTCGTCTTCCGTCCATTGGCCGTACAGATACCCCGTCTGTTCCGCCTGTTGCATCGCTTTCCGTTTGGAGATGACGCGGCTGCGCAGCATGAGGAACACGACCAATCCGATGATGGGGATGATGGCGAAGACGCCGCCGAAATGGAACAGGCTGGCGAGGCAGAACGCCAACAGGAGCGCGACGAGCGCGGTCATGAACCAACCCGCGATGACGGTAAATACGCCCGTGACGCGGTAAACGGCGTTCTCACGGCCCCAGGCGCCGTCCGACAGCGACGAGCCCATGGCCACCATAAACGTGATATAGGTGGTGGACAGCGGCAGTTTGAGCGAGGTACCGAACGCGATGAGCGAGGCGGCCACCATCAAGTTGACCGAGGCGCGCACCAAGTCGAACGCGAGGCCTTCCTCCTGTTCCTTGGCGGGCTTGAACCGCTTGGCAATCGCTTTCTTCAGGGCGGGCGGCAGGATGCGGTCGATGGCTTCGCTCATCCCCACAAACATCTTGACCACCGAGCGGGACAGCGGNGTGGACGAGAAACGTTCCTCCTCGCTGTTCTGGCTGCTCAGGTTGACCGTCGTTTTCAATACGGTGCGGGCTTTCTTTGAAAACCACAGCGCACAGGCCATGATGACGCCGGCCATGAACAGGAAAATCGTGGCCGTGGGGGCGTCCTGCCCGGCCAAGGCTCCCATGGCCAACTGGTCGGGCGCCACCCCGCCCGCCTGTTGGAAAATNTCGAACGAACTCAAGCCGGCCATCGACACCCCGATAAAGTTAACGAGGTCGTTGCCGGCAAAGGCCATGGCCAGCGCAAACGTGCCGGCCAGCACGATAACGCGCAGCGGGTTGTATTTGAACAGCAGTTGCACCGCCCACAAAATCAGCCCCGATACGGCGAACGTCAGGCCAAGGAATTCCATCGTATGCTGTCCCAAAAATTCAATCCATTCGGGACGCAACAGCGTGGAGTCCTTCATGGCTTTGAAAATCAAGAAATAGGCGATGAGCGCGATGCAGAGGCCACCCCAAATGGCGCCAAAGTATCTAATCGTGCGTTTGGTCTTGAAACTGAACAGGCAACGGGCCAGGAACTGCACGGTCATACCGAAGATAAAGCCGATGAACACCGAGGCCAGGATGCTGAACACGATGGCCGAAGCCTTGGACGTATTGATATAGGTGGGCAGTTGCGCGAGCGTCTCGCCGGCGTTGTGGTAAATCTTGATGACGGACATGGCGATGGAGGCGCCCAGCAGCTCGAACACCATCGACACCGTGGTGGAGGTCGGCAGACCGAACGTGTTGAACAGGTCGAGCAGGATGACGTCCGAAATCACGACGGCCAGGAAAATCAGCATGACCTCGTTGAAGTAGAACTTGGCCGGATAGAAGATACCGCTCCGCGCCACCTCCATCATGCCGCTGGAAAACGTTGCGCCCAATAGGATGCCGATGCTGGCGATGATGAGCACGACATAGAGCGGGGCCGCCTTGGAACCCGTGGCCGAGTTGAGGAAGTTGACCGCATCGTTGCTGACGCCGACCANGAGGTCGGAGCAGGCGAGGCTGAACAGCGTGATGATGAGTAGAAGGTAGATGATTTCGTAACTCATAACGTAGAGGGGGTTGGTTCTNCTTGGCACGCTTGCCCGATGTTTTGGAAGCGTTCGTTCAAGGTATCGAGAACGGGCCAAATCTGATAGGATAACGTTTCCATAGGCCTGAACAGCAGCGAATGGTTACGGATTTCGGGGGTGAGGATATGCTGTTGGCGGTCGATGCGGTTCCAGCAGAAAATCAGCAAACCTACGACCAAGGCCGTCTTGAACAGCCCGATGAGCAGCCCGCCGAGACGGTTCAAAAAGCCCAACGACAGCATCTTGACCAAGCCGTCTATNCACTTGCCCAGCAGGTAGGTGCCGAGCAATANGGCCAAAAACGTGACGATAAACGAAACCGTGGCGGCGTAATCGCCCCTGATGCCCAGCTGTTGGCCCACCCAGGCCGAGAAGCGGATGGCGATGTAGATGCCGGCGATGAGCGACAGGATGCTGACCAGTTCCATGACCAAGCCGTTTCGGAAGCCTTTGTAACCGAACCAAATCAACGGAATGACAATCAGCAAATCGAGGAAGTTCATGCGTGCAACAGGCGTTTGGTCAGTTCGGAGGCTTCGAGGAAACGGCGCAGTTCAGGGTCGTCCGCTTCCAAAATCGTATGCCGGTTCCCCGTCCACCAGCGTTTCCCCTCAAAGATAAAATGCACGAGGTCGCCGTATTGCAGCACCGAGTTCATGTCGTGCGTGTTGATGACGGTGGTCGTTTGATATTCTTCGGTAATTTCGGCAATCAGGGCGTCNATACGCGCCGAGGTCTGCGGGTCCAGCCCCGAGTTGGGCTCGTCGCAGAACAGGTATTTGGGGTTGTTGACGATGGCGCGCGCGATGGCGACGCGTTTCCGCATGCCGCCGCTCAGTTCCGACGGATAGAGCCTGTCCACGTCCTCCAAACCCACGCGTTTGAGACAGTCGTGGGCGCGGTCGTGCTTTTCGGCCCGCGTCATGCGGCTGAACATATCGAGCGGGAAGACGACGTTTTCCAAAACCGTCTGCGAGTCGAACAGCGCCCCGCCCTGAAACACCATGCCGATGTCGCGCCGTATCTCGTTTACGGTCTTGGGGTCGTGCCGTTCNTCGAACGGCCGGCCGTCAAACAGAATCTCGCCGTTTTCGGGCNTCAGCAGACCCGCCAGGCACTTCATAAGCACCGTTTTGCCGGAACCGCTCCGCCCGATNATCAGGTTGGCTTTGCCGGGCATCAAATCCATCGTGATGCCGAAAAGCACCTGGCGTTCCCCGAAAAACTTGTCTATGGATTTGATGGATAGCATGGCGTTTCCGGTTATGAAATCAACAATTGGGTCAAAAGCAGGTTCGACAGGATGATGGCGATGCTNCTGTGCACCACGGCTTTCGTGCTCGCTTTGCCCACTTCCAACGCGCCGCCTTGAACGAAATAGCCATGGAACGACGAAATAGAGGAAATCAGGAACGCGAAGAACACCGTTTTAATCAACGCGTAGGTCAAATCGGAGTTCTCCGGTTCGAANTGCATGCCGTAGAGGAATTCGTAAGTCGTCATGCCNCCCACGCTTACGCCGATGGTCCAACTGCCGATCAAGGCCACGACGATGCTGAGCATAATCAGCACGGGGTTGAACAGCAGGGAAGCGATGATCTTAGGCAGAATCAGATAGTTGGCCGAATTGATACCCATCACCTCGATGGCGTCTATCTGTTCGGTGATGCGCATCGTGCCGAGTTGGGACGCGATTTGCGACCCCATTTTACCGGCCAGGATCAAACTGATGATCGTGGGTGAAAATTCCAGGATGATGGCTTTGCGCGTGGCATAGCCGATGGCGTAGAGCGGCATCCACGGGCTGTCGATGTTGAGGCGCATCTGAATGGTGACGGCCGCNCCGACGAAAAGCGATATNATACTGACAATCAAAACGGAACTAATGCAGAGGTTGTAGATTTCATCGGATACCTGCCGCCAGAACAAACGGCGTTTGGTCGGTTTGGAGAACACCACCCCGAGAAGCATCAGATATTGTCCGAACCGCTTGAACATTAAGGTCTGTTTAGTAGTTTTATAGGTTACAAAGTTAGTATAAAACGCCGATATTCGCAAACCCGGTCAGGAGGCCTGTCTTTCGGCTTCCAGTTGGGCGCGCGACTTGCTTTGGGTTACGATATACACGCCGGTGAACACCAACGCGGTGGCGATGACCTTGGGCCAGGTAAAACGGTCCATGCCCCAGATGAGCGCGATGGCCGTGGCCGTAATCGGCTGGGTGTAGTTATAGACGCTCAGCGTTGTGGGGCGCANGCGTTGCTGGGCCACCGGTATGAGCAGGTAGGTCAGGAACGTGGCCGCCGCCACGACATAGCCGATTTGCACATAGGTGAGCGGTTGCCATGCTTGGAAGTCAATGCGTTGTACATATCGGAACGTAATCGGGAACGACAGNCAGCTGCCGAACAGGAACATCCATTTCATAACGGTGATGGAGCGGTAACGTTGAACGACCGGTTTGAAGGCCGTCAGGTAAATGGCGTAGGAAAGGCCGCTGACGATGCAGAGCGTCAGNCCGATGATGCGGCGGGAACCCTCGGCCGCCGCGGTTGCGTCGGCGGGGTGCGCGCTCGATACAATCATATAGACNGCGCCCGAAAGGCCNAGCAAGACCCCCAGGGCCTTTTTGAACGTAATCGGCTCTTTGAGGAACAGGGCCGACAGCAACATCGTCAGGATAGGGGTAAACGTGACAACGATGGCGGCCTCGATGGGGCTGATGTATTCCAACCCCTTGACAAACAGCATCTGATTCATCAAAATGCCGAATATGGCGGCAAAGAACAGGCGGATAAGGTCGCGCCGGGCCACGCGTTCCCGTTTGGCGAACAGGGAGGCGATCCAAAACAGCGCCATCGCGCCGGCGGTGCGGAAGAACGCCATGGCGAAAGACTCCATGTAGGCCGGCATCACGGCCTTGGCTATCGGGATATTGGCACCGAAAATGATGTTGGCCGCTAAAATGGCGAGATGCCCTTGGGCTACGCGGTGGTTGGCGGTATTGGAGAAAAACCGTTTCATGAAAAAATATCAAAACGTTCGCAAAAGTAGGAAAAAAAACATAATTTTGTAACCCGTAAGAGACGGGTGGCCGTTGCCAAAAGGGCCGCCGGGATGTTTAACTTAAATACTAAGGTATATGAGTTTCTTCATGTCGATTATCGATTATAAAAGCGCATTGATACGCAGCATATTGGCCATAGCGGTCGGCGTCCTGTTCTGTGTGTTCCCGACGGAGATGGCGCGTTGGTCGGTTATTGTCATCGGCGGCATCATCGTGTTCGGAGCCGTGGTTTCGTTTGCCGTCAAGGGGCTCGGAAAGAACCGCGCCCTGACGTTCGGCGATGTGTTGCGGTTGGTCCTTGTCGCGGCTTTCGGTATTTTCGTCATTTGGGAGAACGGTTTTTTCGCGCGTTTCATCATGTGGTGTCTCGGCCTGTTGCTCGCCATAGGCGGGGGCAGCCAACTGTCGGTCGTCATCGGGTCGCGGCGGGTGTTGAACGTGCCGCTGCCGTTTACGGCCTACCTGATGCCGGTTGCGCTCATCGCGGTCGGTTTGCTCATCTGTTTCAACCCGTTCCAAAGCGTAGAGGTGCTGTTCGTCATTTTCGGCATCGGCGCTATTTTTTATGGCCTCAACGATTTGTTCACGCAAATCCGTCTGCGCCGGACGCTCAAACGGATGGGCAAAGTCATCCGCCACGGCGACGTGGAGGATATTCCGTATGAAGAAGTGAAATAAATTGACAAACTAACCAATAAACTTATAAAAAACATGAAAAAAGTATGGATGTTGGCCGTTTGCCTGATTTTGGGTATCGGGGCGGCCATGGCCGATGAACGGCCGATTTCGGTATCGGAATTGCCCAAAGGGGCGCAATCGTTCCTGAAGAAGAACTATCCGAAGGAAAAGAGCATGTCGGCCTTTATCAAGAACGGCCGCTACGCTACGACCTATGAGGTTAAGTTCGGCAATGTGGAAGTTGAATTCACGGCCGAAGGCGAATGGAAGGAAGTGGAATGCAAATACGGCGAAGTGCCGGCCGATATCGTACCGAAAGGTGTGGCGGCTGCCGTCAACGAACATTTCTCGCATGTGCCCATCGTTGAGATTGAACGCGACCGTCGCGGTTATGAAGTCAAATTGGCGAACGGTACGAAAATGACGTTCGACGTCAAAGGGAATGTCGTAGATATCGAAGACTAATCGGTCTTTACCGATGATTCCGGCGGCGGGGCTTCCAAGCGGAGGTCCCGCCGTTTTTTTTTATGCCGTTTTTCCGCCGTTCGCCGCCCTTAGCCGGCGATGCCTAAGGCGGCCATGAGCAGGACACCCGTCAGTAGGGCCGACTCGTCGATGGTAAATTCAGGGGTATGCAGGTTCGCTTGCGTGCCCTTTTGGTTGGGGTTGGCCGTGCCGAGCCGGAACAGGCAGGCCGGTATCAGGTGCGAATAATAGGCGAAGTCTTCGGCCGTCATGCGCAACGGCAGTTCCGCCACGTTGTCCGGCGAAAAAAGCCGGCAGGCCAAGTCGCGCACCCGTTGGGTCGCTTCGGCGTCGTTGAGCACGAACGGATAGCCGTGATCCACGGTCACGTCGCAGTCGCCGCCCATGGCTTTCGCCGTCTCGACGGCACAACGCGTGATGTTTTCGTGCGCCCGCTTCCGCCAGTCCTCGTTGAACGTGCGGATGGTGCCTTCGATATGCACCTCCGACGGGATGATGTTCGTGCGCCCTTCGCCGATGATACGGCCGAACGACAGCACGGTGGGGATGTAGGGCGGTGCCTGACGGCTTACGACCTGTTGCAGTGAAGTCAGGATGTTGGCCGCCAATATCACGGTGTCCACGTTGAGTTCGGGCGTGGCGGCGTGCCCGCCCTTGCCCTTGACGGTCAGGTAGAGTTCGTCGGTCGAAGCCATGTATTGCCCCGCCTTCATGCCCACTTGGCCGGCGGGCAGGTCGGGCAACACGTGCATCGCATAGATATGTTGCGGCTTGGGGTTTTCCAGCACGCCGCCCGCTATCATTTGGGGCGCGCCGGAGCGGAAATCCTCTTCCGAGGGTTGGAAAATCAGTTTGACCGTGCCCTTCCAATGCGTCCGCGTCTCTTGCAGGAGGCGGGCGGCACCCAGCAGGCAGGCCATGTGGGCGTCGTGGCCGCAGGCGTGCATCACCCCGGCGCGCTCGGAAGCGAACGGCAGGCCGGTNTGTTCCGTAATCGGCAGCGCGTCCATGTCGGCGCGCAACGCCACACAGCGGCTGTCGGGCTCNACGCCCGTAATCGTGGCGCACAGCCCCGTGTCGGCCAGCCCGTCCCGNTAGGGGATGCCCCATTGCCGCAACTGTTGCGCGATATAACGGGCCGTTTCCACTTCTTCGGTCGAAAGTTCGGGGTGGCGGTGCAGATGCCGCCGCATGGCCACGGTGTCGTCGTGGTATTGTTTGGCCCGCTCTTGGAGCAGGTTCATCAGGGAATCGTCGAAAACCATGGGAAAGGGAATTTAGGTTAGGTTTTGCAGGCGCACCAAATGGGCGTAGGCGCCGTCAAGCCGCATGAGCTCTTCGTGCGTGCCGGTTTCGGTTATGTGGCCGTTGTCGAATACGAAAATGCGGTCGGCGTGGCGGATGGTGGAAAGGCGGTGGGCGATGACGATGGACGTGCGCCCCTGCATGAGTTCGCTCAAGGCCTGTTGCACGGCCTTTTCCGATTCGGTGTCAAGGGCCGACGTGGCTTCGTCGAGTACCAAAATCGGCGCGTTCTTGAGGATGGCGCGCGCGATGACGATGCGTTGGCGTTGCCCGCCCGACAGGTTGCAGCCGCGGTCGCCCAACGGACTTTGATAACCCTCCGGCATCGCGCAGATAAAATCGTGGGCNTTCGCCTTTTTTGCGGCCGCCACAACTTCTTCCGCACTGTATTCGCCGCCAAAGCGGATGTTGTTCTCCACCGTGTCGTTCCAAACGAACGGGAACTGGTTTACCGTACCCACGAGTTGGCGCAGGTCTTTCAGTTTCAAATCGCGCAGGTCGATGCCGTCCAAAAGGATGCGGCCGCCGGTTACGTCGTAGAAGCGGGACAGCAGGTCGGCCGTTGTCGTCTTGCCGGAGCCGGAAGCCCCTACGAACGCATAGGTCTTGCCCTTTTCCAAAAGCAGGTCCACGCTGTCGAGCACGTCGCCGCCCTGNCCCGGTTCGGCGTCCGGATAGCGGAACGAAACGTTCTCGTAGCGGATGTCNTGTTCAAAGTCGGTCTTGGAACGGGCGTCGGGCTTTTCGCGTACCTGTTCCGGAATGTCGATGATTTCGTAAATCCGTTCCAGCGCCGCGCGTCCGTTCAATAGGTTGTAGTAGGCCGACACCGTGGCTTTGGCCGGCGAAATCAACTTGATGAACAGAATGATGAACAGGAACATTTTATCCGGCGAAAAGGCCTCGTGCAACACTTGGCGGCCGCCGAACCACAGCACGAGGATGGAGACCGCTATCAACAGGATTTCCGTCAGCGGCTCGGACAGGTCGCGGCGGCGGTGCACGCGGTTGAGCAGGCGGGCGTACTGCCGGTTCTTCTCTTTGAAAACCTCGGCGATATATTCAATCAGGTTGAACGATTTGACGACGCGCACGCCGCTGATGGCCTCTTCGGTCAGGCTCAGCAAGTCGCCCATCATGGCCTGTCCCTTGCCGGAATCGGACTTGAGCCGTTTGCCGATAAAGGCCGCCAACCAGATGAAAGGCGGCATAACGCAGATAATCAACAGCGTGAGCGGCGCACTGATGGAGAACAAGGCCGCCAAAAACAGCAGCACGTTCAGCGGGTCTTTGAAGAAACTTTGGATGGAGGTCANGATGGCCCAATCNACGGCGTTNATGTCGGAGGTCATGCGTGCGATGAGGTCGCCCTTGTGCTGNTGCGANAANGNGGCGAGCGGCAGGTGGACGATGCGGTTGTAGAGGTCGTTGCGCAGGTCGCGGATTAGGCCGCTGCGGATGGGGCCCAAGAAAAATAGACCGAGGTAGCGGAACAGGTTGGCCAGCACCGTAAAGACGAGGAACGTGCCGGCCACGTAAAGCAGGGCGGGGAAAGCCCCTTGGCTGTCGCGGATACGGCCTATATAGTAGTAGGCGTATTGCAACAGCGTGTCGGTGTCAAAACTGAAATGTTCCGGCAATGTCTGCACGTCCGCGGTCAGGCCGAACAGCACCGACAGGAAAGGCGCGAGCATGCTCAGCGAGAACAGCGAAAAGCAGACGAAGCCCACGTTGCTCAGCATATTGAACAACCAATAGCCCCAGTAATGCTTCAGATTCGAGAAAAAACGGTAAACCAACGTCTCATTTCTTAGTTTCGATGCAAAGGTACTAAAATTCACATAAAAAAACGGACCCGCCCTTCGGGACGGATCCGTCTGTGCCCTANTGCCGCGCCGTTGCGCGCCCGCGTCAGGCTTCGTCTTTCGATTGGTAGAACACGTACTTGCCCTCGAAGACGTCGATGCGGATCGGCTTCTCCTTGTTGAAATCGTTGGCCAGCAGGCTTTTCGACAGTTCGTTCGTGATGTGCCGCTGAATGTAGCGTTTCAGCGGGCGCGCACCGTACTGCGGGTCGTAGGCCTGTTGCGCGATGTCCTTATATACGGCCTGGCTGATGGTGGCCGTATAGCCGTTGCGGGCCAGTATCGCTTCCAGTTGCCGTAGCTGCAACTGTACGATTTGTAGGATTTCGTCCCGGTTCAGCGGCTTGAACACGATGATTTCGTCAATACGGTTCAGGAATTCGGGCCGCATCCGTTGCCGCAGGGCTTCCAGCACCTGGCGGCGGCTTTCGTCGTAGGCCTCGTCCTCCTTGCCCGGNGCCATGCGGTCGAACGCCTGTTGGATATACTCCGCGCCCAGGTTCGACGTCATGATGATGATCGTGTTCTTGAAGTCGGCCGTGCGTCCCTTGTTGTCGGTCAGCCGTCCGTTGTCCAATACCTGCAGCAGGATGTTGAACACGTCGGGATGCGCCTTCTCGATTTCGTCGAGCAGGATGACCGCGTAAGGCTTGCGGCGCACCGCCTCGGTCAACTGGCCGCTCTCGTCGTAGCCCACATAGCCCGGAGGCGCGCCCACGAGCCGCGACACCGTATGCTTTTCCTGATATTCGCTCATGTCGATGCGGATCATCGCATTCTCGTCGTTGAACAGATATTCGGCCAAGGCGTTCGCCAGCTCGGTCTTACCCACGCCGGTGGTACCCATAAAGATGAACGAGCCCACGGGGCGTTTCTCGTCGCCCAAGCCGGCACGGCTCCGGCGGATGGCGTCCGAAATGGCCGCGATGGCTTCGTCCTGTCCCACCACGCGTTTGTGCANCTCTTCCTCTATGTGCAACAGCTTTTCGCGTTCGCTCTGCAACATGCGGCTCAGCGGGATGCCCGTCCAGCGCGATACCACGTCCGCGATTTCCTCGCTGCCGATTTCCTCCTTAATCATCGCGCCGTCCTTTTGCAGCTCGTGCAACTTGGCGCGGCCTTCCTCCACGGCCTTTTCCGCTTCCTTGATGCGGCCGTAGCGCAGTTCGGCCACCTTCTCGTAGTTGCCGGCGCGTTCGGCCTGCTGGGCTTCGAACTTATAGTTCTCGATGTCGTTCATGCGCGCCTGCACTTGGTCGGCCAATGCCTTCTCGCTGCGCCACTGCGCCGTCATGCTGTCGCGTTCGGCCGACAGGTTGGCGATTTCCGCGCTCAACTCCGTCAGTTTGGCCGTCTCGTTCTCACGTTTGATGGCTTCGCGTTCTATCTCCAGCTGGCGGATTTTGCGTTCCAGCTCGTCGATTTTCTCCGGCAGCGAGTTCATCTCCAGCCGCAGTTTGGCGGCCGCCTCGTCCATCAGGTCGATGGCCTTGTCGGGCAGGAAGCGGTCGGTGATGTAGCGGTGCGAGAGTTCCACGGCCGCAATGATGGCTTCGTCCTTGATGCGGATATGGTGGTGCGTCTCGTAGCGTTCCTTCAGCCCCCGCAGAATGGAGATGCTGTCCTCCACCGACGGCTCGTCCACCATCACGATTTGGAAGCGGCGTTCCAGGGCCTTGTCCTTTTCAAAATACTTCTGGTATTCTTTCAGCGTCGTGGCACCGATGGCGCGCAGTTCGCCGCGGGCCAGCGCCGGTTTGAGGATATTGGCCGCGTCCATTGCGCCCTCGCCGCCGCCCGCGCCCACAAGCGTATGGATTTCGTCGATAAACAGAATCACTTCGCCGTCCGACTGGATGACTTCCTTGACGACGCTTTTCAGCCTTTCTTCAAATTCGCCCTTGTATTTNGCGCCGGCCACNAGCGCCCCCATGTCGAGCGAGAACAGCTGTTTGCCCTTCAGGTCGTCGGGGATGTCGCCGCTCACGATGCGGTGCGCCAGCCCTTCGGCNATGGCCGTNTTGCCCACGCCCGGCTCGCCGATCAGAATCGGGTTGTTCTTCGTGCGGCGGCTCAGGATTTGCAACACGCGGCGGATTTCGTCNTCGCGGCCGATAACCGGGTCCAATTTGCCGGCGCGCGNCAGGTCGTTCAGGTTCTTGGCGTATTTGCCCAGGGCCTGGTACGTGTCTTCGGCGTTGGCGTCTTTGGCCGTCTGGCCCTTGCGCAACTCCTTGACGGCTTCGGTCGCCGTTTTGGCATCCAANCCCTGCGCCTTGAGCAGACGTCCGGCGGGCGTNTCGGTGTTNAGCATGGCGATGAGCAGCAATTCCAACGTAATGTATTCGTCGCCGAACGATTTGAGCAGGTCCTGCGCCTTGTTGAACACCTGTTCCGCATCGGCGTTCAGNTAAGGCTGGGTGCCNGTCGAACTCGGCANCCGGCCTATTTCCTCGTTCAACTTCTGTTGGAGGTAGGCCGGATTCGCTTCCGCCTTTTTGAGCAGAAACGGTAAGATATGGTCGTCCGCCTGGAACATGCCGTGCAGCAGGTGCAGGTCGGTCACGGCCTGGCTCTGACGGGAGGCCGCCGCTTGGATGGCCGTTTGCAACGCCTCCTGTACTTTGATGGTCAGTTGGTTCGGATTCATAGTCTGATGTTTTTTTTGTTTTTGTTTCGGGTGACCCGACGTGCGTGCGGCGGGACACCGTTCGCGGCCCCTTAGGACAAAAACAACGCCAAGGGGTGGAAATCCCCCAAATAGGCATAGGATATGTCTAAATGACATAAAACAAGGTTTTGAAAGTGATTTTATCAGACAGAATGACAGGTAGGAGCGTCTGAAAGGCGGCCTACCGGTGGCGTGCGCCGCGTTCAGCGTCGGGGTTGCGGGCAATGACGTCTTCCACCGGATACCAGTAGGGTGCTTGAAAGACAAAGGCGTCGTACACGCCGCCGGCCGGCACGAGGCGTGCGGCCGTTTGGTCGAGCGAGAGCGGGTCGTGCATCAGGCGGTCGCATACAATCATGTAGGCGGGCGTCTCCTTGGCCTTTTTGCCGTGGTAGCGGCGGTAGGCCTGGTAGTCGTAGCGCAGGATGAGGTCCGTGCGCGGGTTGTAGCGGAACACGATGCGGCGCATGGCCGGCGTCTGGCGGGCGGTCGGCGCGCCGGTGGCGTTGTCGTCGGCCCCCTGCGGCTTGTAGCCGATGTAGGCGTTGGGGTAGGCGGCTTCCTGCGGACGGATGGCCGTTGCCCCCTTGGCGGCGGGCGGCACGCTCTGCGGCAAGGCCTCCCGTCTGAAAACCGGCGCGCCGAAGACCACCGTGCCGTCCGGCAACAGTTGCAGCACGTCGATGACTTTCTGCGCGTAGCGGTTCTGACTGTGGTTCACGCCGATGAGCGTCAATTGCAACGTGTCGCCCTGCCGGTGTTCCACGGCCTGGTAGTAATACGCGCCCCACCACTGTGCAGGCGTCAGCGTCAGCGCCTCGGGATAGGGTTGGTAGGACGAAAAATCCTGTAACGGGTAAAAGCGGTAGGCGGTGCTGTCCGTCGTTTCGGGGTCGTTTGCCGAGGGTAGCTTTACCCACACTAAGCCGCCGTAAGACGACGTGCCGTTGATGTTCGGCACGCTCCAGTTAAGCAGTTGCAGCCGCCCGTCCGTGCTCTTGAAATACATCAGCCCTTCGAGGTTCTCCCACAGGTAGGGGGCGGGCTCGGGGCGGCGGCGCGCCAAGGCTTCGAGCGTTTGACCGAACGCGCGGTGGTGCTGGCGGCTGCGTTCCACGGGGCCGTGGTAAATCAGTTGCAGCAGCGAGTCGGCCCGCAGCCGGAGCGCGTCTTCCGACAGCGGGGCTTCCGTGGCGGTCGCCGTGGCCGCCGTGCCGCCTACCGCAAAATCCGCCGCGTTCTGCGCCGCCGCCAGCCCGCAGGCCGCCAGCCAAAGCCCTATAACACGTATCCAATTCCGCATAACCGTTGCAAAGATAGTGCAAATCGGGGGCACCGCCAAGTTTACTTGAACTGTGGCGAGGTACCGCCTATCTTGCGTTCCGTCTCTTTGCTCCTTTCCAATACCCTCATTTGCTGGATGGCGATTTGGTTCAGTTTAATAAGGCGTTCGCTCTGAGGCATACCCTGTTCGATAAATACGGCATTCAGGTTTTCCATATTCGACAGGCATATCAATTCGTTGATAGAGGCGTAGTCCCGGATATTTCCGTTTAAATCGGGATGGGCTTCCCGCCATTGTTTGGCCGTCATGCCGAACATGGCGACGTTCAGAACGTCCGCTTCGTTGGCATAGATGATGCAGGCTTGGGCGGGTGTCACTTCGGGCGGAATAAGGTTCTGCCGGATGGCGTGGGTATGAAGCCGATAGTTTATTTTCGACAATTCCCGTTTGGCAGACCAACCGATTTGGCGTTGCTCTTCCGCTTTCAATCTTTGAAACTCTTCAATGAGATAGAGTTTAAACGTAACACTGATGGCGGATCCGAATTCAAAGGCGATGTCTTTGTGGGCGTAAGTCCCGCCATAACGTCCTTTTTTGACAATAATGCCAATGGCATTGGTGCGTTCTATCCATTCAGAAGTACTTAAAACAAAAGAAGGTAAGCCGGCGTTTAGTTTAAAGTGGTCGAATTCGACCACTTTAAAATTGGGGTTATGGATGATTTCCCAAGTGCCGAGAAATTCAAGGGTATAGCGGTTCCGTAGCCAATTTTTGATAATGTCTGCGGTACGGCTTCCTCCTTCTTTTGCAGAGGCCATATCTGTAATAGAGATATAGTCTTTTTCCTCTATGTTGAGGATTGTAATGGGGCTGTTTTGTACGGTTATTTTAGCCATCGTTTTATGGTTTTAGGTTTGTTACATAATGTACGTTCGACCTCGGCTTTTATATGAAAAAAAGCTCTGTAGCCCTTGTTGTTGGCGGCTTCGCGGCACGTCGGAACACACGCCTTTGAGTAGTCCTCGCGCTATTGGCGGCGACCACGCTGTTTCGCCTCCACGTACGCTACGCTCCCTGAGTGCGGCTTCACAGCGTGTCGCACGCCGATCCCAGCGCGCGTAAGCCAAACGTGCGTCAGCAAGCGCGTTGGCTGGCTTGTGGGGTGGCGCCCGACGTAGCGCGTAAGCGCGGAGGAGGACTTCGCGCAGGGGCGCCGCTTTGCGCTCCACGCGTAGTGGTCGTTTCTTTTGGTAAAACCTTTTCTTTGCGACCAAAGAAAAGGTTTTAATATCGGGGCGCGGCTTGCCGTGCCCTTTTGCATCCTTTTTGGAAAAGAAAAACCGCCTTCCAGGCACTTCCCTTCGTCTTGTTGAAAACTTTTTGAAAAAAGTTGCCGGAAAATTTGGTTTCGAAATATATATAGTACTTTAGCGGCTTGAAAGTTCGTGCAAGGTGAGCGCAGAGCCGAACTTGTTCGAGCTCTGCCGAGCCGCCGCCGAACTTCAAGTGAGCGAAGCGAAACTTAAATCGAACGGGCAGTAGTTTGCCAGTGGTATATATGCTGTATTGTAAAATGTTGGAATCAAAAACAATAAACAATAAATACTATGAAAAAACTGATTTACATGGGCATGGGCTTGCTCCTGTGCCTGTCGTTTTCCCTGTGGACGGGTTGCGACAAACCGAATGAATTGGATCCCGATAACGGTGGCGGTTCCGGCGGCGATACGACGGAAGATGTGCGCGATACGATTGAGAGTGTCTTTGGCCATATCGAAGGTGTGGTGACTGACAATGCTACCGGGGAATCGCTATCGATGGCCACGGTGGAATTGTGGCCTATGGATTTACAGACGCAGACGGACGGCTCGGGTGCGTTCTCGTTCGATTCCCTCGAAGCCGGCACCTACCGTTTGCGTGTGAGCAAGGACGGCTATGTGAGCTCGGAGAATGGCATCCGCGTTAATGCGGGCCAGACGGTCAGCCGGACTGTTCCGTTGGCAAAAGAACGCGCGGAGATGCAGCTATTGGATATGGACGGCAATGCGTTATCCGAATTGTATTTGGAATGGGTATTTGAAGGCGTATTCCAACTTCGGAACAGCGGTCATGTAGTTGTGGAGTGGAAAATATCAGAAGTGTCTGAGGCATGGCT